>JBKPDF010000018.1:0-39939 GCA_046727735.1 Pseudomonadota bacterium
TGAAGGTGCTGTCGGCGCAGTACCCGCGCTACGGCTACCGTCGCATCCGCATCTTTCTTGGCCGTGACGGGCATCGGATGAGCCCTGGCCGGGCATACCGACTGTGGCGTGCGGCGGGCCTGCAGGTGCCGCGCAAGCGGGTTGCGGCCGCGCGGCCGCGTCCGCAGACGCCATCCGGGCGGAACCAGGTCTGGTCTTACGACTTCGTGTTCGACCATTGCGCCAATGGCCAGCAGCTCAAGTGCCCGACGGACGAATTGGACCACGTTGCGGCTCACCCCCGGTTGCCACGCGATCTGGGCATCCGCCACGACGAGTAAATTTGCAATCGATTGCAAACACGCTGGGGGCGTTAGCAAGTTCACCGGTATCGGCGCGCTCGGGCCTGCTGCTCGACACTGCCCCGGTCGTCGGCGTCATGCCCGCCCCGCACCAGGAATCTCATCGCGCCCGAGTCGCGCCTAACAGCCCCGCGGTGGTCGCCTTTCAACCGCGATCTAGTGCGAATGGAGCAACGGCGACCGAGGCGATGGACGAGGGCCATTGCGGACTGCCCATAGACGAGCTCGTGCCGCTGGCCGAAAAGCGTCTCGAGGTTCCCCAGGAGTTGATCCGCACCGCCCTCGACTTCGAGCTGGCTGACGGCGCCGTCATTGCCGACATGATGGGGCGACAAGCCTTGCGCCTTCCTGGCCGGCCGTACCGAGCGGAGCGCGGCATCGCCGACCGGCTGCTGCAGCTTGGGACCGGCAAGCCGCCCTGACCCGGGATTAATCCCGCCATGGCTGAACTTCAGAGAGTTTCGGCTTCACCAACGCCGAGAATGCGACAGTAATTCGTCCGCGCTAGGCCCTCGAAATTGTGGACGGCGCATTGGCGACGGCCGGGCTCTTCCGTCGGGACTTTCTTTCTCGCTTCTAAGGCATGAGAATGCACCCCAAGAGGAACCCATTTGTAGAGGTCTCCATGCGAATTCATTGGTTATGCACCACAGCCGTCGCGCTGCTGATGGCCGGCGGCATCGGCTTTGCCGCAGCGCAGACCCCGCCGGCCGGTGGCAATCCACCCGAGACCAGCACCGAGCCGAAGAAGCCGGCCGAGCAGGCCCCCTCCGCGCAACACACCCAGCAACCCGAAGCCACCGACCCCACCCCCTCCCAGGTGGCGCCGGCGGAGCCGAAATCCGTGCATATGCCACAGAGCGGTCCCGCGTTCGTCAACGGCTCGCTCGCTGCATCCGCGGATAAGGATTCTTCGACCGCGCCGGCGAAATTCTCTGCCAAGAACGACGCGGAAGATCACATGCCGATCATGAGCTTCACCTTCAAGAATCTCTCCGAAGAGCCGAAGCGCACGATCGTGGAGAGCGTGAAGGACGCCAAGACCGCGCCGCCCCAGGGGACAGCCCCGCCCGAGGCTTATGCCGTTGCCAGCATGAAGCTGCCCAGTTCGGCCGACATGCGCGGGCTGCCGGGCGCCGTCACGGCGAAGATGCCGGAGATGCAGGGCTATCGCTACACGATGGTCGGCAACAAGGTGCTCCTGGTCGAGCCGCGCAATCACGTCGTGGTCGCGGTGCTGGGGGAATAGAGGGCAAACCAACACTAACTGCGCTTCTCGCCCCTTGGTCTGGCCTCGTGCATAAGGCTTGCCCATCAAACGTTCCTCCCCTCAGCCCGTTCCCACTGAGGTCGCAAGGTTGCCCGTTGCCGGACTTCATGGTGGCGGTGGCGGCGGAGTGAAGCGGATGGGACAACAGCCGCGCGAGACGGTGCGCCGCCAATTCCTCCTGACGCGCTATCTGGAGCAATACCTGGATTTCGCTCGGGGACTTCGAAAGGGTCTTCGGCTGCTAGTTTGTCGAACTGCCTCTGGTCGTGAATCGACTTAGAGCCTGTCCATCGGCGCACCCGTTTCTCGAGTGGTCGGCAACGCCATCAAGTTCACCGACAAGGGCGAAGTCGCTATCCGCGCCTCTGCTATGGACGGGGCGTTCACGGTCGCGGTGTGCGACACAGGGCCGGCATCGCGGTCGCCGATCAGGCCAAGATTCGAGGAGTTTCACGCGAGAGCCACTATTAAGCGCGCCGGCCGGTCGGCTCGAAATCAGTAAGCCCTGCCTTCCTCGGCCTTCTGGAAGTTCCCATGCTCCATCCCAATCAAGGCGGGAGGCGGTTCGGGGGAGGAGCGCGTCGCCCAGTCAATCGACTTTCCGCGCCATCGCACTTTGGCGCTTGTTGGTGAGCACGGACAGAGTAATGGCCACGAACGCCACAAAAGTGAGCACGGCATTAACAGCGTGCGAATACTCCCACTGTCGCCGCGCCGTCTCGAAGTCTTCCGGCGTGATCGTCCAGTTGTTGCTGGCAACGTTCATCCGGTAGGTGAACATCCAAAAGATTACCTGGGTGGCCGCGAGGCAGAGGAACGCGGTGAGGGACAGAATAAATGCAGTGCGATCGAAGCGCACCATAAGAGTGTACATCAATGTGAGGAGGAGCGCGGTGACAATTGCTATGCCGAATAAGGACCACCCCGCATAGATCTTCTGCACGGTCATGTACTCGGCCATTGACAAGGACATCTTATTGGCCAGTTCAAAAAAATGCGCCCCAGCCGGCACCAAGCACAACGCAACGCTGACGACAACGAGCAGACGCATGGATTTGACCAGCATGGTATGCCTCCTGACTGATTCAGCGACTCAGCGTCTCGAGTGCCGCGCCGGCTGACGCGTCCGAGTCGAAAAGCCGTGCTCGTCTTAGTTTGGGGCGGGCTCTAGTCGGATGACATGGAAACATCACGCCGATCCCTGTCTCCTGGGTGTGAGGTAAAACGATGAAGACGGGTACACGCAATCCGATCACCGACGTTGTCGGCTTGCATGTAGGCGATGCCGAGGATCCGCGCTTGCGTTCCGGCATCCCGGCAATCGTATTTGAGCAGGGGGCCGTCGCGGCCGTAGACGTCCGCGGCGGCGGAACTGGGGCTGTTAGGCATCGGAGAAGCCCGCCAGCAGACTCGCCACGGGGCATGGAGAGAATCGCGGGCCTGGCGCTTCCTATAGCCCGCGAAATCGTCCGCCATTCGTGATCGGGCCGGCCGCCACAATGCCAGCCGTTGCAACCATGGGCGCGACCCCGGCTTCCCCTTGAGCCGGGGTTTGCTTTTGCGCAAAACGAAAAGGCCGCCCGAAATGCCCCAATCGGCCCGGCACCAGGAGCCGCAGGGATGCAGAAAGCTTGACATTCGGGAGAGCGGTCGGGGCGCGTGGTCCGGAATCGGATATACTCTCTGGGCTCACAAATAGCTGGAGGAAGACATGAAAAAAGCAGCCAAACGCGGCAAATCGAAAACATCATCGAAGCGTGCACCGGTTAGATCAAAGATAAGAAAGGTAGCCGCAAAGGCCAGGACGAAATTGGTCCGCGCCAGATCCGCGGTCCCGCCCTCCTCAAAAACAAAAACACGGGTCAAAAGAGTTGCGAGGAGAGCGGCCACGGCGGCTGTTGTCGCCGCCGGCACAGCTGCGCTGGGTACCGCGCTCGCTGAGCTGCGCCCCGACACGACCGATTCGGAAAAGCCTACCGAGGAACCGAAGTAACCATTCGATCCGCGAGGGACACATGAAAAGGCCGCCCGAGCTCGAGCGGCCTTTGGGATCCGACGCTTGGCTGCTCGGGGCGGGGCTTTCCGTCGTTTCCCGGTTGCTTCCCGGCGCTTGTTTCCCGAAATTGCAGTGCGGAGTTTTGGTATTGTTCCAGCCCGTTACATGCTCGAGGGTGATGGTTGGCAAGGCAACACTTCCGGTTAGCTCGCCTCAGCCTAACTATTGCCGTTCTGGGCATCGTTTGCAGCGAATGGAATAGTTTTAAGTGCCGCAATGCTAGTGGCGCCGATTACAGCGCTTATGGCCAGATCGGCGGCGCGAAAGCCCGGCCCGCATGGGCCAGCAATTTCAGACCTGGCCAGGCCCTTGTCGCAGATGACGTCATTGTCTCGCCGCGACACGCTGGTTCTCCTCCATTCCATGCTTGCCTTAGTGGAGGAGCTACGAATGCGTTTGGATACTCTTACAGACAATCTCCGCGCACAGGTCGCGGCGATCGACAATGCGGAAGATCGGCGCTGGATGGACGAGACAATAGAGGAGTTCCGGCCGCGTGTGTTTGATAGTTAGAGGAGGGAATGGGTAACGGGCGCGCGGGCCGTCCGTAAGAACACAGCTGGCCTCCTCCCGGGTCTCGCGAATCACCCGGCCTTTTACCAGCCGCGTTCGCGTCCGCATTTTTCTCGATGGGCAATCCTTCTTCACACAGGAGAGCGAGCGGCTTCAGTGTAACAAAAGAGGGCGGATGCCACGCGGTGGATTGCCCTTGTCAGATCACGATGCCGCTAATCCGCCCGATCGCCGCAAGCCGGGGCGGGAGTGTTCGGGTCAATGCCGCTCCCGCCTCGGCCTTTCCCTTTGGGGCCCTGCTGGTTGGAATTCGTCGGGCCCTATGTCGGACATAGGGTAAGGGCGGAATCGCCGCCAGCGGGCTTCTATCGAAGGCTTTTGGGCATTCTGCGGATACAGTGCGGACACAGCCGCGTAGATGATTGCCCTGCTGGATCGCGAGACAGCTAAGCGATTGTTTTTACTGGTGCGGACGGCGGGACTCGAACCCGCACGGGGTTGCCCCCAAGGGATTTTAAGTCCCTTGCGTCTACCGGTTCCGCCACGTCCGCATACTATGTTTCTAGCATCCGCGCGGTGTCCCGGAAATTGGCGTAGCCCCGCCATGAACTTCACCGCGCCTCAAGCGCCGCCCTCGCGCAGCGGCGGCTGGAACGCGAGCCCGGTGTCCCAGGGGAAATGGATCCAGGTGTCTTGCGACACTTCGGTGATGAAGGTGTCGACCAGCGGCCGGCCCATCGGCTTGGCATAGACGGTCGCGAAATGCGCCTTCGGCAGCATGCCGCGGACGATCCGCGCCGTCGTCCCGGTGTCGACGAGATCGTCGACGATGACGACGCCGGAACCTGCGCCGCCGCCGAGCGCGACGACCCGCTCGGCCGCGGGTTTGAGCACTTCGAGCTTGCCCTGCTCGCCCGGCCCGCCGTAGCTCGTCACGCACACCGTCTCGATGATCCGCAAGTTGAGCTCGCGGGCGACGATCGCCGCCGGAACGAGGCCGCCGCGCGTGACGCAGACGATCCCCTCGAACGAACCGAGGTCGGCGAGCCGCCAGGCGAGCGCGCGCGCGTCGCGGTGGAACGCGTCCCAGGAGACCGGAAAGGCTTTCTCGGGCAGCGGCTGCTTCATGCCAACGCCTCCGGATCCGGACAGCCGCGGCTCAGAGCGCCGCTCTCACCTTCGCGAGCATGGTCTCGACCGCGGCTTTTGCCGCGGCAAGCCGCGCAGGATCGCGCGCGCGCACCACGATATTGGTATTCGGCCCGCGCTTGTCGTCGAAGAACGGATAGCTGCCGATCAGCGCCCCCGGGTGCGCCTTGGCGATCTCGGCGAGCGGGCCGCCGATGTCGCCCTCGCGCGCATCGGCCCGCAGCGTTTCCGAGAGCATTTTGGCACCCGTCCTGAGCGTCGGCGCCACGTAGTCGAGCATCGCCTGCATGATGGTCGGCACGCCCGCCATCACGAATACGTTGGCGATGCGAAAGCCGGGCGCGGTCGAAACCTTGTTGTGGATGAGCTCGCCGCCGGCCGGAACTCGCGCCATGCGCATGCGCGCTTCGTTGAGCTCCGCGCCGCCGAACCGGGCGCGCAACAGCGCCACCGCTTCCGGGTGATAGTCGATCGAGACGCCGAACGCCTTGGCGACCGCGTCCGCGGTGATGTCGTCGTGGGTCGGGCCGATGCCGCCCGTGGTGAACACGTATGCATACCGCGATCGCAGCGCGTTCAGCGCTTCGATGATCGCGTCCTCCTCGTCGGCGATGATCCGCACTTCCTTGAGCTCGATGCCGATCGCGGTGAAGTACTCGGCGATGTAGCCAATGTTCTTGTCCTTGGTGCGTCCGGATAGGATCTCGTCGCCGATCACCAGTAGGCCGGCCGTGACGATCGGTAGAGGTTCGCTGCTCATGGCCGCCTTCCGCGATCGGATTTGCCCGCCATTAGCGACTTGGCTCGAAAGATCGGATTTATCCGGCTCCCTTCGGGCAAAGCAAGTCTTTGAGGGAGCGCGAACCCTTATCCTGGGATTGCGCGCCATGCGTCGCCTGCGGGAGATCGGGTCCGTCTGGTGCTGCTTGCCGACCGAGCACCTCGCTGCCGCCCCGCTAGCCCGTCAAAGCATAAGCCAGTAGAAGAAAGCCGGGCCGCGCAAGCGCCGGAACGGGAGGATCGCACATGGCGGAAGTCCAGAAGGTTGCGTTGGTGACGGGCGCCGGGAGCGGCGTCGGCCGGGCGGTCGCACTGACCCTGATGCAAGCCGGCTACGCGCTGGTGCTGTCGGGCCGCCGGCCCGAGCCGCTGCAGAAGACCGCGCAGATCGGCAAAGGCAAGAGCCTCGTGGTGCCGACGAACGTCGGCGATCCCGCCTCCGTGAAGGCGCTGTTCGGCAAGACGAAGGACACCTTCGGCCGGCTCGATGTCTTGTTCAACAATGCCGGGATCGGCGCGCCGGCGATTCCGCTGGAAGACCTGACCTACGAGCAGTGGAAGGCGGCGGTCGACACCAACCTGACCGGCGCATTCCTGTGCACCCAGGAAGCCTTCAAGATCATGAAGAGCCAGACGCCCCGCGGCGGCCGGATCATCAACAACGGCTCGATTTCGGCGCACGCGCCGCGGCCGTTCTCGGCGCCCTACACCGCGACGAAGCACGGCATCACCGGCCTCACGCGCTCGACCTCGCTCGACGGCCGCGCCTACGACATCGCCTGCGGCCAGGTGGATATCGGCAATGCCGCGACCGAAATGACGGAGCGCATGACCCAGGGTGTGCCGCAGCCGAACGGCTCGATGATGGTCGAGCCGCGCATCGATCCGCAGCACGTCGCCGACGCGGTGCTCTACATGGCGAGCCTGCCGCTCGATGCGAACGTGCTGTTCCTCACCGTGATGGCGACCAAGATGCCGTTCGTGGGACGCGGCTGACCGTTCGGGTCGGCGCGGGGGCGCCGCATGGAGAAGCTGCAGTCCGCGGCGGGGATCGCGGCCCTGCTGGGCTTCGCTTGGCTGATCAGCGAGAACCGCCGCGCGGTGCCGTGGAAGCGGGTCGGGATCGGCCTCTGCTCGAGCATGGTGCTCGCGGCAATCCTGCTCGAAGTCCCGCAAGCCAAGACCATTTTCGCGCTCGTCAACGACGGGGTCGACGCGATCGCGGAGGCCACCAAGGCCGGCACGGCGTTCGTGTTCGGCTATGTCGGCGGCGGGCCCCTGCCGTTCGAACTCAAGACGCCCGGAGCCGAGTTCGTGCTCGCGTTCCAGGCACTCCCGGTCGTGCTGGTGATGAGCGTGCTCAGCACGTTGCTGTTCTACTGGCGCATCCTGCCGCCGATCGTGCACGGCTTCGCCGTCGTGCTGGAAAAGACGCTCGGGATCGGCGGCGCCGTCGGACTCTCGACCGCCGCCAATATTTTCCTCGGCATGGTCGAGGCGCCGCTGTTCATTCGGCCGTATCTCACCAAGCTGTCGCGCGGCGAATTGTTCATCGTGATGGTCGGCGGCATGGCCGGCATCGCCGGAACGGTGTTCGTCATCTATGCGACGCTGCTGCGTCCGCTCATTCCCGACGCCGCGGGACATCTCTTGGTCGCCTCGGTGCTGGGCGCCCCGGTCGCGGTCTTCATCGGCCAGATCATGGTGCCGGATGCCTCGGAGCGGCGCACCGAAGGCTCGCTCGAAGTCGGGCCGGTCGCGTCCGGCACCATCGATGCGATTGCGCGCGGTACCGCAGCGGGCCTCGAGCTTCTGCTCAACATCTGCGCCATGCTCATCGTGTTCGTGGCGCTCGTGCACCTCACGAACGCAGTGATCGGCCTCTTGCCTGCGGTCGGCGGCGCGCCGATCACGCTGCAGCGGATACTGGGTTATCTGATGGCGCCGATATGCTGGCTGATCGGCATTCCGTGGGCCGAGTCCGTCACCGCAGGCGGGCTGATGGGGGTGAAGACGATCCTCAACGAGTTCATCGCCTATATCGAGCTCGCGCAGCTGCCGGCCGACGCGCTCAGCCCGCGCTCGCGGCTGATCATGCTCTATGCGCTGTGCGGGTTCGCCAATTTCGGCAGCCTGGGGATCATGATCGCCGGGCTTGCCACGATGGCGCCGGAACGCCGCGACGATGTGGTCTCGCTCGGGCTAAAATCGATCGTCGGAGGCACGCTCTCGACCTGCGTGATCGGCGCCATTGTCGGCGTGCTGAGCTGACACTCGAGCCATGCAGACGGGTCGGCCGAGCACGACTGCGGAAATCATGGCGTTCTTCCGGGCGCTGGAATCGGTCCGCCGGCCGATGCATCACCGCTTGTTCCACGACCCATTCGCGACACGTTTCCTGCGGCCGTGGCTGCGCATCATGGTTCTTGGCTCAGTTGTGCCGCTCATCGGTCGGTTGCTGCTGCGCTCGATCGACCGTCGCTGGCCCGGCGCGCGCACCTCCGCGATCGCGCGCACGCGGCTCATCGACGACTGGACCAACGACGGGATTGCCGGCGGCGCCGCCCAGGTTGTGATCCTTGGCGCGGGGTTCGATAGCCGAGCCTGGCGGCTGCCGGCGCTCGGCAAGGCAACGGTCTTCGAGCTCGATCATCCGGCGACGTCGGCGGAAAAGCGCCGCCGGCTCGTCACAATGGAAGCGGAACGGTCGAACATCCAATTCGTCGCCGTCGATTTCGAGCGCGATACCGCGGCGGAGGCTTTGGCACGATCGAGCTTCGATCCCGGCCGACCGGCCGTCGTGATCTGGGAAGGCGTGACGAACTATCTTACGCTGACCGCAGTCGACGCGACGCTGCGATGGGTTGCAAGCCTCGCCATCGGAACGCGGCTGATATTCACCTATGTGCATGAAGGCGTCCTCGCCGATCCAGGCGCGTTCGAGGGCGCGACCAAAATTCTCGCCGCCGTGACCGGCACCGGAGAGCCGTGGACGTTCGGGCTTCGCCCGGAAGCGCTGCCGGATGAGCTGGCGGAACGCGGCCTGAAGCTTCGGGAGGATCTGGGAGCCGGAACCTATCGCGCCCGTTATTTCGGCGAGCGGGCGGAGCACATGCGAGGATACGAATTCTATCGTGTGGCACTGGCTGAAGTCGTCGGCATCACACCGCAGTCACCTTGACACGCGCTCCGGCTTTGATCGCGCCGAGCGCCTTGACGTCGCCGAGCGCCATCGCGAACACGTTGACGGGGCTCGCGAGCCGGATCTCGTCGCCGCGGCTGACCGGGGTGCGGCCGAAGCCGATGGCGATCGAGGGACCGTCGGGCCAGTAGGCGATCTCGCCGGCGGTGACCACCGCGCGTGCGTCTCTTTCGCGCGCAATTCTCACCGGAACGTCGAAATAGACCTCTTCGCCCCAGGTCAGGACCCGCACCTCGACCGGCAGCGCTGCCTCGATCGCGCGCGCCGTCGGCGTGTCGAGCAGTTCGGCATCGAGCGTCAGCGTGCCGAAATCGAAGCGGATGCGCGGCATGGGAAGCATTTGTAACCCGGATGGAGCGCCGGTCCAGCGGGAGCGAAATCCGGCGAGATCGATCCCGGATTTCGCTGCGCTACATCCGGGCTACAAGCCGGCCTTCAATGCAGCCGGAACAAGCCATCGACGGCGCGGATCTCGGCCGGGCGGAGCAGGCAGGAATGCGCGACCGTCACCGAGTGGAGCGGCCCTTCGAGATTGGCTCGCCAGAACGCGAGGAATTTCTGCAGCACCGGAAAATCCGGCCAGAGGTCGTATTGCTGCCAAACGTAGGTTTGCAGCAGCCAGGGGTGATCGGGGCGGCGGTAAAAGATCCGGGCGGTAGTCAGGCCATAACCTTGAAGCTGGCGGCGGAAATCTTGCGACCCCATCGATGTCCCCTCCATCCCCGGAGCATCGTTTCTGCGTTAGCGATTCGTTGCAAGCCTAAAATCTGAATAAAGTGTTTATTTTCAAGGCAGTAGCAGCACATCAATAGAATTGCTAATAGCCTCCCGCCGTCCCGTTTTAGCTAAGAAAGCTCTTGGCACTCAGGGAACTGGAGTGCTAATATTTTTGCGACGGAGCCCCTTGCGGGCCTGTTTGGCGGCGCTTATGTCGCCGCCGGGATGGCATCGGGGGAACCCTTCCTGCCGTCCGGTCACCGCCAAAAATCGAAGCAGATCAAGAACTAGGAGGATGCCGATGAAATTCCGTCCGCTTCACGACCGCGTCGTCGTCAAGCGCATTGACGCCGAGGAAAAGAGCGCGGGGGGGATCATCATTCCCGATACCGCAAAGGAAAAGCCGCAACAGGGCGAGATCATCGCCGTGGGACCCGGCGGACGCGATGAATCGGGCAAGCTGATCCCGATCGACGTCAAAGCCGGCGACCGCGTGCTGTTCGGCAAGTGGTCGGGCACCGAGGTCAAGATCGACGGCGTCGAGTACCTGATCATGAAGGAAAGCGACATCATGGGGGTCTTGGTCGAGACCGAGTCGCGCCGCAAGGCGGCTTGAACCCACCCGTCCAACAAACGCAGCTCCGCAGTCCCGCCGCTTCCGGCCTCTCGCCGGCAGACCCGTGTGACGATGGAGCGCAATGTAATCAGGCAGGAGCAATGCAATGGCAGCCAAGGAAGTAAAATTCTCGACCGACGCCCGCGATAAGATGCTGCGCGGCGTCGACATTCTCGCCAACGCCGTGCGGGTGACGCTCGGCCCGAAGGGCCGCAACGTGGTGCTGGAGAAATCCTTCGGCGCTCCGCGCGTGACCAAGGACGGCGTGACCGTCGCCAAGGAGATCGAGCTCGAGGACAAGTTCGAGAACATGGGCGCCCAGATGGTGCGCGAGGTCGCGAGCAAGACCTCCGACATCGCCGGCGACGGCACCACCACCGCGACGGTGCTGGCCCAGGCGATCGTCAAGGAAGGCGCCAAGGCGGTAGCCGCCGGCATGAACCCGATGGATCTGAAGCGCGGCGTCGATCTCGCGGTCGAGGCCGTGGTCGACGATCTCAAGAAGAACTCCAAGAACGTCACCTCGAACGACGAAATCGCCCAGGTCGCCACCATCTCGGCGAACGGCGATGCCGAGATCGGCCGGTTCCTCGCCGACGCCATGAAGAAGGTCGGCAACGAGGGCGTGATCACGGTCGAGGAGGCGAAGTCGCTCGAGACCGAGCTCGAAGTCGTCGAGGGCATGCAGTTCGACCGCGGCTACATCTCGCCGTATTTCGTCACCAACGCCGACAAGATGCGCGTCGAGATGGAGGATCCCTACGTCCTCATCAACGAGAAGAAGCTGTCCGGGCTCAATGAGCTGCTCCCGCTGCTCGAGGCCGTGGTGCAGACCGGCAAGCCGCTGCTCGTGATCGCCGAAGACGTCGAGGGCGAGGCGCTCGCCACCCTCGTCGTCAACAAGCTGCGCGGCGGGCTCAAGGTGGCGGCCGTCAAGGCTCCCGGGTTCGGCGATCGCCGCAAGGCGATGCTGCAGGACATCGCGATCCTGACCGGCGGCACGGCGATCTCCGAGGATCTCGGCATCAAGCTCGAGAACGTGACGCTCAACATGCTGGGCCGCGCCAAGAAGGTGATGATCGAGAAGGAAAACACCACGATCGTCAACGGCGCGGGCAAGAAGGCCGACATCCAGGCCCGGATCGCTCAGATCAAAGCGCAGATCGAGGAGACCACCTCGGACTACGACCGCGAGAAGCTGCAGGAGCGGCTGGCCAAGCTCGCGGGCGGCGTCGCGGTGATCCGCGTCGGCGGCGCGACCGAGGTCGAGGTGAAGGAGCGCAAGGACCGCGTCGACGACGCGCTCCATGCGACCCGCGCCGCGGTCGAGGAAGGCGTGTTGCCGGGTGGCGGGGTGCCGTTGCTGCGTGCGGCTCGGACACTCGAGAAGCTCAAGGCCGAGAACGACGACCAGAAGACCGGCATCGAGATCGTCCGCAAGGCGCTGGGCCATCCGGCCCGCCAGATCGCCATCAATTCCGGCGAGGACGGCTCCGTGGTCGTTGGCAAGATCCTGGACAAGGACAGCTATGCCTACGGCTTCGACGCCCAGACCGGCGAGTTCGGCAATCTGGTGTCGAAGGGCATCATCGATCCGACCAAGGTGGTGCGCGCCGCGCTCCAGGACGCCGCGAGCGTCGCGGGCTTGCTCATCACCACCGAAGCGATGGTGGCCGAGTTGCCCAAGAAGAAGACCCCGGCGATGCCGGGCGGCCCGGGCGGCGGCATGGGCGACATGGACTTCTGATCGCCGCGCCAGTCCCGCAAGACGAGAGGCCCGGGCTTACGCCCGGGCCTTTGCTTTGGGCCGGACCGGGCGCCGACGCCCCTCCCGCAGCCCATACTTGCCAATCATGCAGGATGAAGCTCATGATTGGACCGAGCCGTGGCGGAGCTCGGCAATGCGGACAGGGACACGCGGTTTCGCCGCTTTTGCGTTTGCCTGCGCTTTTTTCGTCCCGGCGGCGCATGGGCAGTAAAGCCCATCCCCGCGCTCGGATGACCCCTTCCGAACCCTGATGTCCTGCTTCGCCACCGGATTTGGCGAAATACTCATGGTTCCCAGCATGCAATGCGTGCCCAGGGGCAGCGGCTCGGATAAGGCCGAGAATTCCAGCATGCCGCTGGCCGCCGATCCGAAGGCGATCTGTTCCGATAAGACCGACCCTCGCATCTTGTCTGGCGACGTCATCAAGCGGATCGCGGCGGATTCCGCTCACATTGCGCCTTCCGGCATCCGGATCATCGGAGCGGTGTTCTGCCACCCGCTAGATCTCGTCGGGCTCGACCTTCCGTATTCTCTTGTCCTGGATCGTTCGCTGTTCGTGGGCGGGATTAATGCGCGCAATTTTTCGGTTCGGGGAGATTTCAGGATCGATTACGCTGTGCTGCTCAGAGGCTTGATCCTGACGCGAGCTAAAGTGGGCGGCTCGGTGTACAGCCAGGGCGGTTTCATCGCCAACGTGATCCTGTCGGATACGAGCATCGGAGGTTCGTTGCACCTGCTGCGCAGCGTCTTTTTGCAAGATGCCCGCTTCATCCGCACTTCCGTTTCGGGAGATCTGAGTATCAACAACTCGGCATTGTCGTTTTTCCTGCTGCAGTCGAGCCGGATCGGCGGCGCGCTGGACTTGAGCGACAGCGAGACGCGATGCGGTTATCACGTCAAGGCTAGCAATATCGGGTATGCATTGGCGCAGCGCGTCGGCCTCGGTGAGTTCGCAGGGACGGCCGGGGATGACGCCGCCGCGCAGACGGAATACGCTTGGTGGCGGCGCCGGCTGCAAGATTCGTTCATTCGCCAGCTGCTCGGCAGCCCCGCCACCAACGCGCGCGTGGAAAGCTATCGCCGTCAGATCGGGGATGAACCGGTGGGCGACCACCTGAGGGGTTGCTGGAAATCGAACCCAAGTCCCTACGCCGAATTCTATTTCTTCGACGATCACGTGGACAGCACGTTTTGCCTGCGCGCGTTCGAATGGCTGGCGCCCGCAACAACCCCTCAACCCTCGTTGCCGATGACCATCGTCGCGCTTAATGGAACGCACGTCGTCGGCAACATGATCATCGACCTTTGGCCGCAGCCCGACACCATTCACGAGAAGGTCGACTCCCGCAAGCACAAGCTTGAAGAAATTGGCGTGAGCGCCGGCTCTCTGATATTCGATTTCACCGACAGCGCGCGGCCGTATTTCACCTACCTCGACGGGCTGAGCTTTGAGCGCGTTCACACGGCCGGGTCGACTTGCGAGTACCAACTCGATGGCGCCCAAGTCCCCGACGGGGGTGGCGGCTCCGCTTCCAAGTTTCAGCCGACCGGACCCGCCGCGGGTGGGAGCGCGCCCCGAGCGGAGCCGCCAGGCATCGCTGACGTGGAACGTTGGCTGGAGAAAAACGACGCGAGCTCCTCGCAGCCATATGCGGCGTTCGTCGCCGCCCTGGAGCGCGCGGGCGTCGACGCCACGCAATTGCGTGTCCGGCGCAAGACCGTCGAGCTCGAGGAGAGGACCAAGCGCTGGCCCGATTTCGCATGGCCGCGCGTCGATCAAGCGACGTTTGCGCCGGCGTTTCTCGCCCGCATCGCAGATTTTGCGAATGCGGCTTTTCAGTTGCTGGTCGGAGTCGTGAGAGCCGCCGCCGAACTGGTGACGATTGCCTTTTTCTGGGCCTTGTTGGCCGTCGCCGACCACGGCCTTCGGCCGGCGAAGGTGGTCTGGTGGGTTGCGGGGGTGCTGCTGATCTTTTGGTGGCTGTTTTGGCGCCGACTCAAGATCGTCGGGTTCGGGCCGAAGGCGGATCCTCACTCGCGCCCCGGCCCCACGGAGCTCCTGGGCACACCGGTGAATGCGCCCACGCCCGAAGTGTGGCCCATCAACCTGTTGTTCTTGTTCGACAGGCTCATCCGCTCTACAACATCCGGGACGAGGACTTCGCGATTGAGAGATTTTACCGCCGCGCAACAGACGCCGAAGCGGCGAGTGCGTCACGACTATCGCAGCCGATCTCTCACGTGCAATACTTACGAACGAAATATCCGGTGCTCCCCGCGAGCAAACTGGAAACGGAACGCGTCGATCGTTGGCTGCTGTTGCTGCGAATTCTGGGCGTGTGCTTCACGGTATTCCTGCTGGCCGCTATCAATGCCCTGACCCGTTCGTGAATCCGGGTGGCGATCACTCGGCAGCCTGAATCGCCCGCTCGCGCTCGATGCCGGACACCAGCACGGCGATGGCCCCCGTCGCGAGCGAGAAGACGAGCGCGACGACTGCGGTCGCGCCGAGCACGAGCGGGAAGCCGCCGCGGCTGTGCAGGAACGCGATCGCCGCAACCGCAGCTCCGGACGACACGAAGATCAGGAAATAGCGCACCGCATAAATGCGGCCCCGCCAGCGGTCCGCGGTGTAGCGCGCGATCACCATATCGTTCACGGTGACCTGGCCGTAGATCGCTGCCATCGTTAGCGCGAGCGCGCCCATCAGCGCCGGGCCGGTCGCGTAGGCGGCCCACAGCACGCCGAGGAACGTCAGAACGGCGACGATCGCGAACACGACGTGCGGCGGAATCCACTCGACGAGGCGCCCCACCGCGAGCTGGGCGAGTGCGCCGCACATGAACACCGCCGTCGCGAGGCCTCCGACCATGACCAGCGGCACTTCCTTGCCGAGCCGCTCGTCGACGATCTTCGGCAGCGAGACCGACATGGTGTTGAAGGTGATGCCGGCCGCCAGGGCGACGATGATGAACAACACCAGCATGACGACCGCGAGCGTGCGCGGCAGCGCGACCTCGGGCGCCGATTTGCGGCCGGCGATATGTTGGGTATCTCGCGGCACCAGCCACAGGTACGCCGCACCGGTCGCGACACATAATCCCGCCGGCACCAGAAACGCGCCGCGCCAGCCCATCACCGAGGCGAGCACCGCGGTGATGCCGGCCGCGAGCGCCGCGCCGAGGTTGCCGCACACGCCATTGAACGCGAGCGTGCGGCCGCGCGCCTTCGAGGCTTCGATCAGCATCGCCATGCCGACCGGGTGATAGATCGCCGCAAATACCCCGAGCGCGAACAAGGCGAGCGCGAGCACGATGAGGTTGGGCGCGAATGCCGCTGCAACGAGCGAGGCGCCGCAGCCGAAATAGAACAGCGCCATCATGTTGCGGCGGCTCCAATGGTCGGCGAGCCAGCCGGCCGGCAGCGAGCAGACCCCGAACGCCACGAACGAAGCCGTCGAGAGCACGATCAGCTCCGAATAGGGCCGCGCATAGACGAGCTCGAGGCCGATCACGACCGTCGGGAAAATCAGCATGACGAAATGGTCGAGCGCGTGCGCCCAGTTCAGGAACGCGATCGAGACGCGGCGCTCGGCGTCGGTTTCAGGCGCATGCGACGAAAAGGTGCGAGAATCCATGCGAGTGAGCTTTCCTCCATTTCGGCATGCTGCCTATAACGCGAGTAGGCGCGATTCACCTATTCGCTTTTTGCAGGTCAGACTCATGCCGGCACGCCGCTAATGCCGGACTGATCGGGAGCAACATGCCCAAGCAGAGCGCCGGGATCCTGCTGTACCGGAGAGAGCCGACCGGCATCGCCGTGCTGCTGGTGCATCCTGGCGGCCCGTTCTGGGCCAAGAAGGACCTCGGCGCCTGGTCGATCCCGAAGGGCGAATATGGGGGAAGCGAAGATCCGCTCGCCGTCGCGGTTCGCGAGTTCGAGGAGGAGACCGGGTTGCGGCTCGAAGGCGAATTCCGGGCGCTCGGCGAAATACGCCAGGCCGGCGGCAAGCGCGTGCTCGCCTGGGCGCTCGAAGGCGACATCGATCCGGCCGCGATCCGCTCCAACACCTTCGAGCTCGAGTGGCCGCCCAAGAGCGGCCGCAAGCAGGTCTTCCCGGAGATCGATCGCGCCGGATGGTTTGCGCCGGAGGCCGCGCGCGAAAAGATCAACCCGGGCCAACGCGAGTTCATCGACCGGCTGGTGCGCATGGTGGGGTGATCGTAGGCGCCGGGCGTGCCGCATACGCGCTTTCCCTCCCCTTCAGGGGAGGGTCGGCAGCGCGCGATAGCGAGCTGCCGGGGTGGGGTACCTACATGTTCGATTTTTCACCCCACCCCGGCTCGACGCTTTCGCGTCTCGCCGACCCTCCCCTCCGGGGAGGGAGAAGATCAATCCCCTCCGGGGAGGGAGAAGATCAGTCCAATGTGCGGCGGAAGCGGGTGACCGCGATCGTCATCGCGAGCAGCATCAGGCCGACGAGCCAGATCGCGTCGATTTCCAGATCCGTGAGCGTCGAGCCTTTGAGCAGGATCGCCCGCACGATTCGAATGAAATGCGTGAGCGGCAGGCATTGGCCGATCCATTGCGCCCATCCCGGCATGCCGGCGAACGGAAACATGAAACCGGAAAGCAGGATGTTGGGCAGAAAGAACATGAACGACATCTGCACCGCCTGCAGCTGGTTCTGGGCGATGGTCGAGAACGTGTAGCCGACGGACAGATTGGTGGTGATGAACAGCGTGGTGAGCGCCGCGAGCAGCGCGATATCACCGAAGATCGGCACCTGGAACAGCAGCACGCCGGCGCCCAGGATCAGCGCCGCCTGGAAGAAGCCGATCAGCACATAGGGAAAGATCTTGCCGAGCATGATCTCGACCGGCTTGATCGGCATCGAGAGCAGACTCTCCATGGTGCCGCGCTCGGTCTCCCGCGTCACCGAGAGCGCGGTGAAGATCAACGTGGTCATCGTCAGGATGGTGCCGAGCAGGCCCGGCACGATGTTGAGCGCTGTGACCGCGGCGGGATTGTAGCGGGCGTGGGTACGGATCTCGAATGCGCCGGCGCCGCCGTCCGGGATCAACCGATCGTTCCGCAGCGCGGTGACGACGAGCGTGCTGAGCGCGGCGAGTGCCGTGCCGGACGCGACCGGATCGGTGGCATCGGCCGCGACCAGCAGCGCCGGCTTGTCGCCGCGACGCAGGGCGCGCTCGAAGCCGCGCGGGACTTCCACCGCGAACAGCACTTCGCCTGAGGCGAACACGCGGTCGAACTCGGCCTCGTCGCGCAACTGACGCGTCACTTTGAAGAATTTGGTGTTCTGCAGTGCGGCGAGAATCGAGCGGCCGATGTCGCTCGTCTCCTGCAGCAGCACCGCGGTCGGCAGATCCCGCGGCGTAGTATTGATTGCGTAGCCGAACAGCAGCAGCTGCATCAGCGGCACCATCACGATCATCGCGAGACTGACGCGATCGCGACGCAGCTGCAGAAATTCCTTGCGGGTCATGGCGCCGAGCCGGCGCCAGAATCCTCCGCTTCCGACGCGTGCCGGCGCCTTCATTGGAAATTATCCCGGCTGCGGCCCATCAGCTCGATGAATACATCCTCGAGCGAGGGCTCCGATCGCGTCCAGGTCAATGTCGGATCGTGTTGGAACGGCTCGATCGCCGCCTCGAAGGCTTCCCGGTCCCGGCCGGAAACGTGCAGGCTGTTGCCGAACGGCGCGACCATGTCGATGCCGGGCCTGTCGCCAAGCTCGCCGGCGAGCCTGCCGAGGCTTTCGCCGGAAACGGTATAGGTCGTCAGATTCGAGCGCGCGATCACCGCCTCGACCGTGCCTTGGGCGAGCAGGTTGCCGTAGGCGATGTAGGCGATCTCGTGACAGCGCTCCGCCTCGTCCATGTAATGGGTGGAAACCAGTACGGTGAGGCCTTCGGCGGCGAGCGCGTGGATCTCGTTCCAAAACTCGCGCCGCGCCTTCGGATCGACGCCGGCGGTCGGCTCGTCGAGCAGCAGCAATTGCGGATTCGGCAAGGTGCAGGCGCCGAGCGCCAAGCGCTGCTTCCATCCTCCCGACAGCGTTCCGGCGATCTGCTCTTCGCGACCCTGAAGCCCGAGCCGCGCGATCATGGCCCTTGCGCCGCCTACCGGATCGGGGATGCCGTAGACGCGGCCGACGAACTCCAGATTCTCGCGGACCGAGAGATCCTGGTAGAGGCTGAAGTGCTGGGTCATGTAGCCGACGTGGCGCTTGATCTCGTCGGCGTCGGTGCGGATGTCGAAGCCGAGGCAGGTGCCGCGACCTTCGTCGGGCGTGAGCAGCCCGGTCAGCATGCGGATGGTGGTGGTCTTGCCCGATCCGTTGGGACCGAGGAAGCCGTAGATCTCGCCACGCTTGACCTGCATGGTCAGATTGCGCACGACGGGACGGCCGTCGAAGCGCTTGGTGAGCCCTTCGACGTCGATGGCGATGTCTCGAGCGTCCGCCTGGGCGTTCACCGCGCGGCCTCCCGCGGGACGACCGACACGCTGACCGGCTGTCCGACGCGCAGCTTCTCCGGCGCATCGGTGCGCGCTTCGATCAGGAACACCAGTTTGGTGCGCTCTTCGAGGCTGTAGATCACCGGCGGCGTGAACTCCGCCGATTTGGCGATGAAGCTGATGCGGGCCTCGATGTCGCCCGCGCAGCCGTCGCACGAGATCCGGATCGTTTGCCCGTAGGCGAGCCTCGGCAGGTCCGCCTCGGGCACGAAAAACCGGATTTTCATGTTGCCGGGCGGCAGCAGCGACACCACCGGCCGCATGGCCGCTACCATCTCGCCGGGCCGAAAATAGACCTGCTGGATCGTGCCGGTCGCGGGACTGAATACTTTCCGACGCGCAAGCCGGGTCTGCGAAGAATTCAATTTCGCTTCGATCTCGCGCACAGCCGCCTGCGATTCATCGAAGGCCTTCTGGGTACCTGATCCGCTCTTGAGCAGTTGCTGCGCGCGCTCGAATGCCTGCCGGGCATTCGCCAGCGTTGCCTGGTTCTGGTGCACGTCGGCCTGCTGCAGGTCGGCATCGAGGGTGAACAGCGGCGCGCCGGCGGCCACTGAGTCGCCCTCGCGCACGGAAAGCGTCTCGATGCGGCCGATCTCGTCCGGGCCGACGAACACGAGATCGGCCTCGACCCAGCCCTGATAGACGCCTTCGACGGCATGATTGCAGCCCGCGAGCATCAGCGCGCCGGCGAAACCCAGAACTGCGACGGAGGGGGCCATTCTCATCACGCGGCCCCCTCTCTGAACAGCACATCGAGATGGGCGTGCATCAGCGCGCGCACGTCGAGCGGCTCGAAACGATCGAACAATCCGCTCCAGATGATCGCGACGAGCCCCGGCGCGACCAAGAGCTGCGGGAATTTCAGGATCGCCTCGTTGCCGAGCTCGCCGCGTTCGATCGCGTGCCGCAATAGCCCGCGCATCGCGCCGATCACGCGGGAGAGCACCTCGCGATAGTAAAATTCGGCGAGCGCCGGGAATCGCGGGCCTTCCGTGATGATGAGCCGGATCACGTCCTTGCGGCGGGTCGCGTAGATCTCGTTCACGAAGACATCGACGATCCGCTCCGCAAGCGCGCGCAGCGGCGCGTCCGTCTGCGCGATCGTCTCCAGCATGCCGACCAGCGGGCTGAGCACCGAGCGTATCAGTTCCTGGAACAGCGCCTCCTTGTCGCGGAAATGCAGATAGATCGTGCCCTTGGCGACGCCGGCGCGGCGGGCGACGTCGTCGAGCCGCGCCGCCGCAAAACCTTGCGCCGCGAATTCGTCGAGCGCGGCCGAGAGAATCGCCTCGCGGCGCGCGGCGCTTTTCTCCGCCCGGCCGGAGGTGGGCTTTGCCGGCAACTTTGCGGGCCCGCGCGGAGGACCGACTTTGAGGGCCTTGGTCATGTTTATGACTGACTGGTCAGTCAGTATGCGCCGAAACGAGCCCGTTTGCAAGCGATGAAGGGCTCGGCTGCCGAGGGTGCCCCCCCGCCTCGACGGACCCGCAAGCCGGACCCTATGTTTCTCGCGCTTCCGCCGAGGCGGTCGGCGCCATTCGAAGCGGGGTGAATCATGCAAGTGGGCTTCATCGGACTCGGCACGATGGGTGCCAACATGGCGGCGAATCTGCAGAAGGCAGGCTTTCGCTTGGTGGTGCACGACATGCGGCGGGAGGCCGCCGCGCGCCACCTTGCTGCCGGCGCGCAATGGGCCGACACGCCGCGCGAAGCTGCACTGGCAACGGAGGTGATGTTCACCTCGCTGCCGGGGCCGCCGGAAGTCGAGGCGGTCGCGCTCGGCCCGGACGGGCTCATCGCGGGCATCGGTGCCGATGCGGCCTATTTCGATCTATCAACCAACGCGCGCAGCGTCGTGCGACGGCTGCACGCCGCGTTCGCCGAGAAACGCGCGCACATGCTGGACGCGCCGGTGAGCGGCGGGCCGCGCGGCGCGGCAAGCGGCAAGCTCGCGATCTGGGTCGGCGGAGAGCGCAGGATCTTCGATCGCTGCAAGCCAGTGCTCGATGCCATGGCCGACCAGGCGCGCTACGTCGGACCGATCGGCCAGGCCACGGTCGCGAAGCTCGTGCACAATTGCTCCGGCTACGCCTTCAACGTCGCTGTCGCCGAGACTTTCACGATGGGCGTGAAAGCCGGAGTCGATCCGCTGATCTTGTTCGAGGCGATCCGCCAAGGGGTGATCGGCCGCCGCCGCACGTTCGACGCGCTGATCGACCAATTCCTGCCCGGCACCTACGACCCACCCGCATTCGCGCTTCGCCTCGCCCACAAGGACGTCTCGCTCGCGACTGCGCTCGGCCGCGAGCTCGGCGTGCCGATGCGGCTCTGCAATCTCGCGCTCGAGGAGATGACCGAAGCGCTCAACCGCGGCTGGGGCGAGCGCGATTCCCGCGCCGCCATGTTGCTGCAGCAGGAGCGCGCCGGCGTGAACATCGCGGTCGACCGCGAAGCCTTGAGCCGCTCGCTTGCCGCGGACACGACCGCGCCCGCCGAGCCGAAGCGCGGGTGAGCCAACGACGAGTGTTCAGGGCTGGCAGCTCGCTCCGGTTACCTCCCCCCTTGTGGGGGAGGTCGGTTTGCGCGCGTCTCGCGCGCAAACCGGGAGGGGGATGTTAGGCCCGTGGAACAGGCACCCCCCTCCCCATCCCTCCCCCGCAAGGGGGGAGGGAGCCGATCGCGGCGCGCTCGATATGTGTCCCCTATCATCCACTCGCTTGCCGCGTCACGTCGCGGGCGATCATGCCGGCGGCGGTGAAACCGCCGTCAACGAACAGAGTCTGGCCGTTGACGTAGGAGGCTTCTTCGCTGGCCAGGAACGCGACCGCGGCCGCGATCTCCTGCGGGGTGCCGTAGCGCTCGAGCGGGATCAGCGCGTGATACGCGGCGCGGGTCTCGGGCGTGTGGTCGCGTAGCGTCAGCGCGGTCTCGACCGGGCCGGGCGCGACGGCGTTGACATTGATGCCGAGCGGCCCGAGCTCGAGCGCCATCTGTCGCGTGAGCTGAATGACACCGGCTTTCGCCGTGCCGTAGGCGACGCGGCCCGAGCCGGCTCGAACGCCGCTGATCGACGCGATGTTGACGATCCGGCCGGCACGTTGCTCGGCCATGACGCGCGCGGCGGCCTGGCCGCAGAGAAATACGCCCGTCAGGTTGACCGCGAGCACGCGGTTCCAATGTTCGAGCGGCTCGTCGAGGAAGGCGTACGTCCCGCCGATTCCCGCGTTGCTGACCAGAATGTCGAGGCGGCCGAATTCCTTCAGCGCCCGCGCGATGAGCCCCGCGACCTCGCCCGCATCGCTGACGTCGGTACGCTGCGATCGAGCGCGCGCGCCGCGCGCGGCAACGTGCTCACGCGCGGCATCCGCACCCGCACCATCCACGTCCGCCAGCATCACGGCGGCGCCGTCGGAGGCCAGTCGCTCGGCGATCGCAAGCCCGAGCCCGCCTGCGGCCCCGGTCACGATTGCGACCTGTCCGGACAGATCAGGCAACCCGGTCGCCCTTCTTGATCTCGACGGTCCGGCTGTCGACCGCGGGCAGCATTTTTTCCGCGTCGCGGGTGACGACTACGTCGATCACGGTGGGACGATCGCGCTCCGTCGTGCCCCGGCGGAACGCCGCGCCGAGCTGTTCCGGATCCTCGACGCGGATGCCGCGGCAGCCCATTGCCTGCGCGATGTCGGCATAGTTCATCTCGACGAGATCGCTCGATTGATAGCGCTGGCCGAACATCGAATGCTGCAGCGCCTTGACGTAGCCCGACGCCGCATTGTTGACGATGACGACCGTGAGATTGTTTGCGCCGGTGCGCTGCGCGGTCTCGAGCTCGCCGATCGTCATGTTGAAGCCGCCGTCGCCGGTCAGCGCAACGACCGGCCGCTCGGGCGCGGCGAGCGCCGCGCCGATCCCGCCCGGCACGCCGTAGCCGATCGAGGCCAGCCCGCGATTGGCGATGTAATGCCGACCGGCCGCCTTGGTGTCGTAGATCAGTCCGGTCCAATGCGCGGCAAAGCCGCCGTCCGCCACCAGAATGCTGTCCGCGGGCATGGCCCGGTTCATTTCCGCGACGAGACGCGCCATGTGGATCGGCCGCTCCGCGGACGCGAGCCGCGCCGCCGCCTCTTCCCGCCATTTCGCCATGCGTTGCGGCAGCTCGGCGACATAATCGGCCCGCGTCGCGCGCAAGCGCGCCGCGCCGGAACGCAGCGCATTCGCAAGATCGACCAGGCCCTCGCGCGCATCGCCCCACAGCGTGATCTCGGCCGGCGCCGAGCGCCCGACCTCCTCGGCCGAGATTTCCAGATGAATCACCGGCACGTTCACCGGCAGCAGCGCGTAGCGCTTCGTGGCGATCTCGCCGAGCTTGCAGCCGACGACGAGCAAACAGTCCGAGGCGGCGATGAGATCATTGGCGATCCGCGAATAGCGCCCGAACAGCCCGGCCGAGAGCGCGTGCGTGCAGGCGATTGCGCCCTTCCCGCTCATCGTGTGGGCGATGGGCGTTCCGGTGAGCTCGGCGAATTCCTGCAGCGCCCGCTGCGCGCCCGACAGATGCAGGCCGCCGCCCGCGAGGATGAGCGGGCGGTTCGCGCGCGCGAGCAAGGCCGCGGCGCGCTCGACGGCATCGCGCGCCGGCCGCGCCCGGCGTGCCGGTACCGCCAGCGTCGCTTCATCGATCGAGAACTCCTCGGCTGAGAATTCGTGCTCGCCGTGGCAGACGTCTTCCGGAACGTCGAGCAGCACCGGACCCGGCCGGCCGGAAGTCGCAAGGGTGAACGCGCGCCGCACGAGCTCGGGAATGCGCGAAACCTGCTCGACCCGGATCAGCTCCTTCACGGCTGGTCGCAGGATGTC
Organism: Pseudomonadota bacterium; assembly: GCA_046727735.1. Classification (GTDB taxonomy): domain Bacteria; phylum Pseudomonadota; class Alphaproteobacteria; order Rhizobiales; family Xanthobacteraceae; genus AP-16. The sequence continues at coordinate 23,813 of JBKPDF010000018.1, forward strand.
TGTCTGACGGCACTCCTGCGTCAGGTTTTTTGCGGCATGCGCCCGGTTGCTGTCGCCGGCGATTGCGACCATCGGCGTGCCGGCATTGAGCGCTTCGACGAGCCCCGTGACGAGATTGGTGGCGCCCGGCCCAAGCGTGCCGTCGCAGACTCCGGGCCGGTTCGTCACCCGCGCATAGGCGTCTGCCGCAAACGCGCCGGTGCGCTCGTCATTGATCAGATGGTGACGCAGCCCGAGCTGGCGGATCGCGTCGTAGAACGGCAGGAGCTGAAAGCCGCCCATGCCGAACATCGGACCGACCTCGGCCAGGCGCAGCATCTCGGCGAGCGCGTGGCCGCCGCTCATGCTTCCCGACGGGCGGTTGGCGGATGCGCTGTCGTTCATGATGCGCTCCTGCGGGCGGATTGCCTCACGCGGGCATTCGCAAGTATGCGCTCCACGAACTCCGGCACCGTCATTCCTTCCGTTGCGCCGGCGCGTGCCGCGAGCCCGTTGACGGCCGAGAGCCGTCCGGTCGCCCACGCCGACCGCGCATCGCCGATGCGCGCGCTCGCGGCGGACACGGTCGCCGCCGCAATGCCGCGCGCGTCGAGCGCCGGCAGGCGCGAGACGCCGGCACGATCGACGCCGATCCCGGCATCGTTGTAGACGGCGGCGAGCGCGGGCACGCCGATCGCGGTCTCCGGCCTGCCGCCCAGCAGTCCGCCATGCGAGCCCGTGATGAGGATCGCGCCGGCATCCTCGACGCAGACGAGCGAGTTGGAATCGAGCCCCCACACCGGCGGCTCGCCTGGATGTTCGCGCAGCAGAAACCGCGCTTCCGCGTAGGCCGGCGGCGCGGTCGAAGGCGGCGCACCGGCCCGCAACAGGGCCGCGGCCTCGGCGCACCGGGCCCCCGGCCTGCACCCGAGGCGGGCGGCAGCGCGGTTGACATGGCTGATGGTCCCGCGCGCCATCATGTCGGCGCCGTCGCCAATCCGGGCGCTCGCGTGACTGACGGCGGCAGCCGCCCGCTCGATTGCATCGAGATACGGCAAGCCCGCGATGCCGGCCCGATCGAGGCCGACCCCAGCGTCGTTGAGGATCACGCCGCGCAGCTTCAACTTGGCCGCCAGATAGGCCGCATAGATGCCGCCGTGGGAGGCAGCGACGGCGACGCAACCCGCCGCGTCGGCTCCGAGCTTGGTGATGCTGTCCGTCACCGCAATGTCGGTATGCGGATCGCTCATGCGGGCACTGTCCGGGCATGCCGGGGCTTCTCGTGAGCCATCAAGCATGGCAAGGCTCTGCGGACAATCCGCCCGGCCGTTTGAGCCGCGGCGTTCCGGGAAGGAAAATGGCCGTCCGGCCGAATTTCGACGTTGCGCGTCTGCTCGCGCACTATCGCACCATGGCGCGGATCCGCGTGTTCGAGGAGGCGGCGGAGCGCGCGCACCAGGAGGGTCACGTCAAGGGTGCGGTCCACCTCTCGATCGGCCAGGAGGCGGTCGCGTCAGGCGTGTGCATTCACCTCGGTCGCGAGGATCTGATCACGACGACCCACCGCGGCCACGGCCACACCATCGCCAAGGGCGCCGATACTCGCGCGATGCTCTCCGAGCTGCTCGGGCGGGCGAGCGGCACGTGCCAGGGCAAGGGCGGCTCGCTGCACATTGCGGATTTCTCGATCGGAATGCTGGGCGCGAACGGCGTGGTCGCCGCGGGCCTCACCATTGCGGTCGGGGCCGCGCACGCCGTGAAGCAGCGCGGGGAGCGCAGAATCGTCGTGTGCTTCTTCGGCGACGGGGCGACCAATCGCGGGCCGTTCCTCGAAAGCCTGAACTGGGCGAAGATTTACGAGCTGCCGGTCTTGTTCGTGTGCGAGGACAACGGCTTTGCCGCTTCGACGCGAACGCGGGCGATGTCGGCCGGCCCCGGACCGGATGCGCGCGCCGCGAGCCTCGGCGTTCCGGCCCGGAGTGTGGACGGCAATGACGTGGTCGCGGTCGACGAGGCCGCCGGCGAGCTTCTCGCGCGCGTGCGCGCCGGTGACGGCCCGCATTTTCTCCTGGCGCGGACCTATCGGCTCAAAGGCCACACCGCGTCCGATCTCGCCGCGTATCGGCCGGCATCGGAGCTCGAGGCGCGCAAGGCGCACGACCCGCTCCGCCGCACGGCGGAGATGCTGAGATTGGCGGCCGTCGCGGACGAGGACATCATCGCGATCGACCGGACGGCGCGCGCCGAGATCGACGCGGCCTGGAAACGCGCGCTCGCGGCGCCGTGGCCCGCCGCCGAACTCGCGTTCACCGACGTCCAGGACATAGGAACCCCGGCGTGACCCTGATGAGCTATCTCGAAGCCGGCAAAGCGGCGCTCGCAGCGGAGATGCGCGCCGACGCTTCGGTGTGGGCGCTCGGCGAGGACCTGGGCCGCGGCGGCGTCTTCGGCCAGTATCGCGGCCTGATCGATGAGTTCGGGCCGGCGCGCATCGTCGACACGCCCATCTCGGAGGCGACCATCATGGGTGCGGCCGTAGGGGCCGCGCTGCTCGGCACCCGTCCGGTCGTCGAGATGCGTTTTGCCGATTTCGCGCTCTGCGCCGTGGACGAGCTGGTCAACCAAGCCGCAAAGGCGCGCTACATGTTCGGCGGCCAGGGCCGCGTGCCGCTCGTCGCGCGCCAGCCGATCGGGATGTGGCGCTCCTCGGCCGCCCAGCACTCGCAATCGCTGGAATCCTGGTACGCGCATATTCCCGGGCTCGTGGTGGTGTGTCCGTTCACGCCCGCCGACAATTACGGCCTCCTGCGCGCGGCGATCCGCTGCGACGATCCGGTGGTCTACATGGAGCACAAGGACCTGTGGGCCATGACCGGCGAGGTCGACCAGGCGGCGGACATTTCGCTCGGCCGCGCCCGGCTGGTGCGCAAAGGCAAAGACGTGACGCTTGTCGCGTGGTCCGGCGTGCTGCGCGCGGTCGAGGCGGCGCTGCCGCTGCTCGAGGGCGGGCCGTCGGTCGAGGTCATCGACTTGCGCACGATCTATCCGTGGGACCGCGAGATGGTGCTCGGCTCGGTGCGCCGCACCGGGCGGCTCCTGATCGTGCACGAGGCGGTCGCGACCGGCGGGTTCGGCGCGGAGATCGCCGCGACCGTCGCCGAGGAATTGTTCGGCAGCCTCAAGGCGCCGGTGCGGCGGCTCGGCGCACCGCGCATTCCGATCCCCTATTCGCCGCCGCTTGAGGAGGCCTGCAAGATTGCGCCGGCGCGCATTGCCGAGACGGTGCGTGGAATGATGTGATGCGGAAAACGGAGGAGTATCGATGAGCAGATTGACGCGCAGAAAATTTCTGGCCGCGACCGTCGCGGGCTCGGCGACAACATTCGGCATCTTGACTTCGCCCGCCCGCGCGGCCGAGTTCTCCTACAAATACGCCAACAATGTTCCCGTGACGCACCCGATGAACGTGCGCGCCCGCGAGGCGGTCGAGAAGATCAAGGAAGAATCCGGCGGTCGGCTGGAAATCCAGATTTTCCCGAACAACCAGCTCGGGGGCGACACCGACATGCTCTCGCAGGTGCGCTCCGGCGCGATCGAGTTCTTCACGCTGTCGGGCCTCATCCTCTCGACGCTGGTGCCGGTCGCCTCGATCAACGGCATCGGCTTCGCGTTCAAGAGCTACGACCAGGTCTGGCCGGCGATGGACGGTCCGCTCGGCGCCCACGTGCGCGCCGCAATCGAGAAGGCCGGCCTGCACGCCTTCGAGAAGATGTGGGACAACGGCTACCGCCAGATGACGTCCAGCACCAAGCCGATCAACACGCCGGACGATCTCAAGGGCTTCAAGATCCGCGTGCCCGTGAGCCCGCTATGGACCTCGATGTTCCGCGCGTTCGGCGCCTCGCCGGCCAGCATCAATTTCAGCGAGGTCTATTCGGCGTTGCAGACCAAGGTGGTGGAAGGCCAGGAGAATCCGCTGTCCGTGATCGACATCGCCAAGCTCTACGAAGTGCAGAAATATTGCTCGGTGACCAACCACATGTGGGACGGCTTCTGGTTCCTGGCCAACACGGCAGCCTACAAGAAGCTGCCCAACGACCTGCAGGACATCGTCGCCCGCAATCTCAACGCCGCGGCGGAGAGGGACCGCGACGATATCCGCAAACTCAACGAATCGCTGCAGAGCCAGCTCAGCCAGAAGGGCATGGTGTTCAACACGACCGAAGCCGAGCTCTTCCGCGCGGCATTGCGCAAGGCGGGGTTCTACGCCGAGTGGAAACAGAAATTCGGCGCCGACGCCTGGGGCCTGCTCGAGAGCCAGGTCGGCGCGCTGAGCTGACGCGATGGCGGGCGAGGCCGGCATCCCCGCCGCTCCGATCGAGAGCCTCGCCTCCGAGCAGGCGGCGGTGGCGGCTGTCACGGCCGCGCCGCCGATCGCGCGCTTCGCCCGCCTCGACCACATCCTCGCGCTGGCTACCGAGATTCCCGCCGCCGTTCTCGTCACGATCGAGATTCTCGTGCTGTTGGCCGGCGTCGTCTCGCGCTACGTCTTCAATCAGCCGCTGACCTGGACCGACGAGCTCGCCTCGATCCTGTTTCTCTGGCTCGCCATGCTGGGCGCGGTGATCGCGCTGCGTCGTGACGAGCACATGCGACTCGGCGTGCTGATCGCGCGCGCGCCGCCGCGCTGGCGCGGCCGTCTCGAGACCTTCGCCGCCATGATCGTCGCGGTGTTCGTGCTCGAAATCATCCTGCCCGCCTATCATTATTTCGACGCGCAATGGATGATCACGACGCCGGCGCTGGAGATCCACGACGGCTATCGGGTCGCCGCGATCGGCGTCGGCGCGGTGCTGATGCTGCTGATCGCGGTCGCGCGGCTGATCGAGCGGTCGACCCTGGCGCAAGCCGTCGCGGCCCTTGCGGCCGTTGCAATCGTCGCCCTAGCGCTCTGGCTGCTGCAGCCGGCGCTGATGGGCCTCGGCAATTTCAACCTCATTATGTTCTTCGTCGGCATGGTGGCGCTCTGCGTCGGCATCGGCGTGCCGATCGCGTTCGCGTTCGGGGTAGCGACCCTGTCCTATCTCGCGCTCGTCACCGGCGCGCCGCTGACGATCGTGACGAGCCGCATGGACGAGGGCATGTCGACCCTGATCCTGCTCTCGGTGCCGCTGTTCGTGTTCCTCGGGCTGCTGATCGAGATGACCGGGCTCGCGCGCGTGCTGGTCGATTTCATGGCGGCGCTGCTCGGCCATGTGCGCGGCGGCCTCGCCTATGTGCTGCTCGGCGCGATGTATCTCGTGTCCGGCATCTCAGGGTCGAAAGCCGCCGACATGGCCGCGGTCGCGCCGGTGCTGTTTCCGGAGATGAAGCGGCGCGGCTCGCGTCCCGGCGAGCTCGTGGCGCTGCTCTCCTCCTCGGGCGCCATGTCTGAGACGATCCCGCCGAGCCTCGTGCTGATCACGATCGGCTCCGTGACCGGGGTCTCGATCGCGGCGCTGTTCACGGGCGGGCTGTTGCCGGCGCTCGTGGGCGCGCTGGCGCTCGTCGTCGTGTGTTATTTCCGCTCGCGCGACGAAGATCTGACCGGCGTCCGGCGTGCGTCGCCGATGCAAGTCCTGCGCACGTTGCTGATTGCCCTGCCCGCGCTCGCGCTGCCGTTCCTGATCCGCACCGCGGTCGTCGAAGGGGTTGCGACCGCGACCGAAGTCTCGACGGTCGGCATCGTCTACGCGGCGGTTGCGGGCCTCCTCATCTATCGCCAGTTCGAGTGGCGCCGGCTCTATCCGATGCTGGTCGAGACCGCATCGCTCTCGGGCGCGATCCTGTTGATCATCGGCACCGCGACCGCGATGGCGTGGGCGCTGACCCAATCGGGCTTCTCCCGCCAGGTCGTCCAGGCGATGGCGAGCATGCCGGGCGGCCAGCTCGGCTTCCTCGCGGTCTCGATCGTGGCGTTCACCGTGCTCGGCAGCGTGCTCGAGGGCATCCCGGCGATCGTGCTGTTCGGGCCGTTGCTGTTTCCCGCCGCGCGCGCGATCGGCGTGCATGAGGTGCACTATGCGATGGTGGTGATCCTCGCGATGGGCATCGGGCTTTTTGCGCCGCCGTTCGGGGTCGGCTTTTACGCCGCCTGCGCGATCGGCCGGGTCTCGCCCGACGCCGCGATGGGCCGGGTATGGCCCTATCTGGGCGCGCTGTTTCTGGCGTTGATCATCGTCGCGCTGGTGCCGTGGCTCTCGGTGGGGTTTTTGTGAGGGGCACGCGGAACGTAGGGTGGGCAAAGTCGCCTCGCGACTTTGCCCACCATGATGCGGCGCCCGAGCGTTTCGGTTTCAGGCAAAACTCTCATGGGGTGGGCACGGCGCTGCGCGCCTTTGCCCACCCTACAACCGTCCCTCACGCGCGTTCCATCTCGGCCTTGGCGGCGGTGAGCGCGTCGGGCGTGTCGATGTCGAGCATCGCGGCGGCGTTCTCGACCGGCACCTCGGTCACCGCCTCCTGATAGGCCCCGATCAGGTGCCGGCCGCCGACGTCGCCTTCGAGCGCCAGAAGATCCGGGAAGAAGCGGCGCGACCAAAGCACCGGATTGCCGCGCTTGCCGGAGAACGTCGGCACCACGACGAGGGCGTTGCGCTCCGGATCAAATGCGCCGACGAGGCGATCGATGAGGGAACTCGTCACCTGGGGCATGTCGCCGAGGCACACGATCGCGGCCTCCGGTTCCGGCGGCAGCGCGGCAAGCCCCGCCTTGACGGAGGTCGAGAGCCCATTCGCGTAATCCGGATTGTGCACGAGCCGCACGTCGAGCCCCTTCAGTGCGGCCTCGACCCGCGCGCGCTCGTGTCCGGTCACCAGCACGACCGGATGAGCGCGCGAGGCGAGCGCGTGCTCGGCCGCGATGCGCACCAAGGGCTTGCCCGAAATTGCTTCGAGCAACTTGTTGGGTCCGCCCATGCGGGTCGAGCGACCCGCCGCGAGCACGATCGCCGCGACGCGCCGTCCCGCCGAGGACGCAGCAGCGGCGGGTGGCGGCGGCACTTCGCGCGGCTGCGGCCGGGTCACGATCTCCATCAGCAAGCCGCCCACGCCCATGCCGGCGATGTCCTCGCCGGAGACTTCGAGCCCGGCGAGGAGCCGCATCAGCACCCAGTCGAAGCCGTTCTCCTTCGGCGAGCGGGCACAGCCCGGCGCACCGAGCACCGGCCGGCCCCGCGCCTCCGCGACGAGCAGCAGATTGCCGGGATCGACCGGCATGCCGAAATGCCCGATCTTTCCGCCGATCGCCTCGACCGCCGCCGGAATGACGTCGCGCCGGTCGGCAATCGCCGAGGCGCCGAACACGATCACGAGCTCGGCGCCGGCGGCGAGCACTTCCTCGAGCGCTTGCGCGAGCGCGCGGCTTTCGTGCGGCACGCGCCGCTCGGCGACGATCCCGGCGCCCGCAGGAGCAATGCGATCGCCGAGGATCTTCAGCGTCTTCTCGATCACCTTGTCGGCGAGCCCCGGCATCAGCGTCGAGACGACGCCGATCTTCTCGACCCGGTAGGGCGCGACACGCACCAGCGGCTTCACCTCGCTCGCGACCGCGACCGCACGGTCGCGCGAGCGCGCCTCGACCGCGAATGGAATGATTTTCACCGTCGCCACCATTTTGCCGGCGACGACGGGCGCGAATTCGGCGAGCGTCGCGAGTGTGATGTCCGGATCGACGCGGTTGAGCCGGTCGATCGCGGCGCGATCGACGATCAGCACGCCGGCTGCTTCCGCGAACAGATTGGCGCGCCCGGTGAAGGCACGATCGACGCGCACGAAGTCCCCCGCGACCGCCGTGGCGATGTCGGCTGCGGCCTCGTCCTCGGACACATCGCCGGGTTCGATGCGGGCGACCACGATCTCCTCGATGCCCGCCGCCTGCAGCGCTGCCGCCTCGGCTTCGCCGATCCGTGTGCCTTTTTTCAGCACGAGGTCGCCCTTGCGGATCGAGTGTACCGCGATCGCGCCGAGTGCCTCGGCCGGAGCCATCGGACCGAATTTCATGAGGCCTTCTCCGCCGGCAATCTCAGCGTCGCCGTGATCTCGGCCAGAATGGCAACCGCGATCTCGGCAGGCGACACCGCACCGACCTCGAGCCCGATAGGGGCGTGAATGCGGGCGAGCGTCTCCTTGGCAACACCCTGCGCCTCGAGGCGCGCGAGCCGTCGCGCGTGGGTCTTCTTGGATCCGAGCGCGCCGATATAGAAGCAGTCGCGCGCGAGCGCGTAGGCAAGCGCCGGATCGTCGATCTTGGGATCGTGAGTGAGCGTGACGAAGGCAGTGTAGCGGTCGACCGAAAGGCGCGGCAGCGCCGTATCCGGCCATTCGGGGAACATCGGCACGTCGGGAAAGCGCTCCTTGGTCGCGAAGGCAGTGCGCGGATCGACGATCGCCACGTCGTAGCCGACGAGCTTCGCCATCGGTGCGAGCGCCTGGCTGATGTGCACGGCCCCGGTGATGACGAGATGCGGCGGCGGCACGTGCACGGTGAGAAATACGCGGCCTTCGGGCGTATCCACGACGCCGCTCTTGCTCGACCGCAGCCGCGCTTCGAGCGCATCCTTTAGCGGATCGCGCGCGACATCCGCCGCCTTCACCAGCCGCTGCGCGCCGTTCTCGACGCCGGTGACGACGATAGCGGCGCGGCGCGCGGCGCGTTCGGCATTGAGCGCGGAGAGGATCTCGAGCTTCACCGGTGTCCCTGAGTAGTGGAAAGGCAGCTTGCTCCGGACACCTCCCCCCTTGTGGGGGAGGTCGGCTCGCGCGCGGAGCGCGAGAGACGGGAGGGGGGTATCTGGTCCCGAGAATCAAACAAGTACCCCCCTCCCCGTCCCTCCCCCTCAAGGGGGGAGGGAGGCGATCGGGGCACAGGTGGACGTGAACTAAATGGCCCGCTCACACAATCACTCAACTAGTCTATTTTCTCCACCAGCACGCGGATGGTGCCGCCGCAGGAGAGGCCGACGTTCCACGCGGTCTCGTCGGCGACGCCGAATTCCAGCACCTTCGGCTTGCCGCTCTCGATGACGTCGAGCGCCTCGGCGACAACCGCGCCTTCGACGCATCCGCCGGAGACCGAGCCGAGGAAATTCCCCTCCTCGTCGATGACGAGATTGGCACCGACCGGACGCGGCGCCGAGCCCCAGGTCTCCATCACGGTCGCGAGCGCAACGCGGCGCCCGCGGCGCCGCCATTCCTCGGCGGCTTTGAGAATCTCCTCGTCGCGCGCGAGCATGCTCTTCTCCATGCATTTCGTCGTGGCGCTGGACCCGCTCAATATGGTTGGAGGTCGCTGCTGCGGCAATCCCGCGGGCGAAGCTCAAGCCACCTGCCGGAGCCATTGGCGCGGCGGGATCGGGCGCGCCGCGTCGGCCGAAAGCGCGCGGCAAAGATCGGCGATCGCCTCGAGATTGTGGATCGGACGGAATTCGTCGACGTGCGGCAGCATCACCCGGATGCCCCTCGCCTTCGCCTCGAAGCCTTCGAACCGCAGCAGGGGATTGAGCCAGATCAGGCGCCGGCAGGACCGGTGCAGACGGTCGATCTCGAAGGCGAGCTTCTCGTCCGCATCGCGCTCGAGCCCGTCGGTGATCAACAGCACGATCGCACCCTGAGTGAGCACGCGACGCGCCCATTTCTTGTTGAAGCCGTGGAGCGACGTGCCGATCCGCGTTCCGCCCGACCAATCCGGCACTGCGGAGGAGCACGCCGCCAGCGCTTCGTCGGGATCGCGCGATTTCAACGCGCGCGTGACGTTGGTGAGCCGCGTCCCGAACAGAAACGTCGTCACGCGCTTGCGCGCGTCGGTGACCGCGTGCAGGAAATGCAGAAACAGCCGCGTGTACTGGCTCATCGAGCCGGAAATATCGAGCAATGCCACGATCGGCGGCATGCGCGTCTTGGGCCCGAGATATTTCAGATCGATGAAGGCGCCGCCGCCTTTGAAGCTCGACCGGAAGGTGCGGCGTATATCGATGATGTGGCCGCGGCGGTGCGGCGCGAGGCGGCGCGTGCGCAGCTCGTCGAGCGGCAACACCAGGCGGGCGATCGCGTCCTTGGCGGCGGCGACCTCCGCGGTCGTCATCTGCGCGAAATCCTTTCTCTGCAGGATTTCGGTCGCCGACGTCGTCAGCCGTGCGTCGACCTCGATTTGCTGATCGGGCTGCGGCCGCTTCTCATCGAGCCCGGCGAACAGAGCCTCGTGCACGCGCTGGGACGCGGGCTTGGGCGGTTCGGTCCCCGGCGCGCGCACCTGTCGCAGCATCATCGCCATCAGCCGCTCGAGATAAGCGCGCTTGCGGAAGAACAGCCGGAACGCCTGGTCGAACAGGACCGAATGCTCGTGGCGCTTCACGAATACGGCGTGCAGCGTCCAGTAAAAGTCCTCGCGCGTGCCGACGCCGGCAGCTTTGAGCGCATCGAGGGCATCGATGACGGTCTTCGGCCCGACCGGAATGCCGGCGGCGCGCAGCGCGCGGGCGAAATACACGACATTCTGCGCGAGCCGCCCGGCGGGGTCCTTCTCAGCTTGCCTTGTGTCATCGATATGCATCGCGCGCTCGCCGATTCTTTCGGCCCCCCACCCAGCTCGGTGCTGCGCACCTCGCCACCCTCCCCGCTCCGCGGGGAGGGAAAAGCTCACTCTGCGGCACGCAACTCGGCGCGGACCTCGTCGAGCAGCTCCTTGGCCTTGGTGCCTTCGAGCCGCGCGATGTCGTCCTGATATTTGAGCAGCACGCCGAGCGTGTCTGACACGGTCGCCGGATCGAGCGCCACCGCGTCGAGCTCGCTGAGCGCCGAGGCCCAGTCGAGCGTCTCGGCAACGCCCGGCGCCTTGAACAAATCTTCCTTGCGCAGATTCTGCACGAAATGCACGATCTCGCGCGACAGGCGCTCGGCGATGCCCGGCACCTTGGCGCGCACGATCGCGAGTTCGCGCTCGGCATCGGGATACCCGAGCCAATGATAGAGGCAGCGCCGCTTCAGCGCGTCGTGAATCTCGCGGGTGCGGTTCGAGGTGACGACGACGATCGGCGGATGCGCGGCTTTCACCGTGCCGAGCTCCGGGATCGTGACCTGGAAATCCGACAGCACTTCGAGCAGGAACGCCTCGAAAGCCTCGTCGGTGCGGTCGAGCTCGTCGATCAGCAGCACCGGAGCGCCGGCGACGTCGGGTTCGAGCGCTTGGAGCAGCGGCCGCTTGATCAGGAATTTTTCCGAGAACACGTCGTGGGAGAGCTGCTCGCGGTCCTCGACACCTTCGGCTTCGGCGAGCCGGATCGCGATCATCTGCGCGCCGTAGTTCCATTCGTAGACCGCCGCGGCGACGTCGAGGCCCTCGTAGCACTGCAGGCGGATCAATTTCCGCCCGAGGGTGTGCGCCAGGACCTTCGCGACTTCGGTCTTGCCGACCCCGGCCTCGCCTTCGAGAAACAGCGGCCGGCCCATGCGCAGCGCGAGAAAGAGCACGGTCGCCAGCGACCGGTCGGCGAGGTAATCGGCGCGCGCGAGCAGCGACAGCGTTTGGTCGATCGAGCCCGGAAGATTGCCTGACGCGGTTTGTTTCACAGTCGCCGATCGATGCATGGAGCTTCGAGGCCGAGACTCGCGCGGAACGTGCAAGTTCGCGGCAAACGTCATCGGCCGGCAGGGACCGCCCTGCCGGCCGGCGTCCTTCGGCAATATAGGATCGAAAGCCCTGCGGCCCAACCCTGGGCCGGATCAGCCTGCCGCCTTGGCGACGGCGCGGCGCGCCAGCACCCCGATGAGATGCGCGCGATATTCGGCGCTGCCGTGAATGTCGCTGTTGAGCCCGGTTGCCGGGACAGAAAGCCCGTCGAGCGACTTCGGCCCGAAGCGGCGCTTCAGGGCATCCTCGAACGCGGTCAGCCGAAAAACGCCGTTCGCGCCGGCGCCGGTGACCGCGACCCGGATCTCCGGCCCCCGTTTCGACACGAACACGCCGACCAGCGCATAGCGCGACGCCGGGTTCGCGAACTTCATGTAGGCCGCCTTCTTGGCGAGCGGGAACATCACCTTGGTGATGATCTCGTCGCCCTCGAGCGCGGTCTCGAACATGCCGGTGAAGAATTCGTCGGCGCCGATGCGGCGCTTGTTGGTAATGATAGTGGCGCCGAGCCCGAGCGCCGCCGCCGGATAATCGGCGTTGGGGTCGTTGTTGGCGAGCGAGCCACCGATCGTGCCCATGTTGCGCACATGGGGGTCGCCGATCTCGGCGGCGAGCTCGCTGAGCGCCGGCAAGTTCTCCTGCACGACCGGGGAATCCGCGACCTCGGCGTGGCGCGTCATGGCGCCGATGACGATCGAGCGGCCGCGCAGCTCGATCCCGGACAGCCCCTCGATCTGCGACAGATCGACGAGATGCGTCGGGCTCGCGAGCCGCTGCTTCATGGTCGGGATCAGGGTCTGACCGCCGGCGAGCAGCTTGGCATCCTCTTGTTTACCCAACAGATTCGCGGCCTGGCGCACGCTCCCGGGCCGGTGGAACGTGAATGCGTACATGAAAACCTCCTATTCCGCGGCCTTGCGGGATGTGTTGTTGCGCTGGATCGCGGCCCACACTGCTTGCGGGGTCGCCGGCATCGCAACCTGCTCGCTGCCGATCGCGTCCGTGATGGCGTTGATAACGGCGGCCGGCGCGGCGATCGCGCCCGCTTCGCCACAGCCCTTGATGCCGAGCGGGTTCGACGGAGATTTCGTCACCGTCACGTCGATCTTGAACGAGGGCACGTCGTGCGCGCGCGGCATGCAATAATCCATGAACGAGCCGGTCACGAGCTGGCCGTCCTTGTCGTAGGTCGCGCGTTCGAGCAGCGCTTGGCCTACCCCCTGCGCGATGCCGCCGTGGACCTGGCCCTCGACGATCATCGGATTGACGATCACTCCGAAATCGTCGACCGCGGTCCAATTCACGATCTCGGTCGCGCCGGTTTCTGGATCGATCTCGACCTCGCAGACGTGGCAGCCCGCCGGGAAGGTGAAATTGGTCGGATCGTAGAACGAGGTCTCTTTCAGCCCCGGCTCGAGCTCCTGCCCGGAAAACTTGTGCGCCGTATAGGCATTGAGCGCGACGTCGCCCCAGTTGACGGAGCGGTCGGTTCCGGCGACCGTGAACTTTCCGTCCTTGAACACGATATCGGCTTCGGCGGCTTCGAGCAGGTGCGAGGCGACCTTCTTGGCCTTGGCCTCGACCTTGTCGAGCGCCTTGACGATCGCCGACATGCCGACCGCACCCGAGCGCGAGCCGTAGGTGCCCATGCCGAACTGCACGACGTCGGTATCGCCGTGGACGATGCTGACATTGTCGATCGGAATGCCGAGCCGCTCGGAGACGAGCTGCGCGAACGTGGTCTCGTGTCCTTGCCCGTGGCTATGCGAGCCGGTCAGGACCTCGACCGAGCCGGTGGGATTGACGCGCACTTCCGCGGATTCCCACAGGCCGACGCCGGCGCCGAGCGAGCCGACTGCCTGGCTCGGCGCGATGCCGCACGCCTCGATATAGGCCGATAGCCCGATGCCGCGCAGCCGCCCGTGGCGCGCGGATTCCCGCTTGCGCTTGGCGAAACCTTTGTAGTCCGCGAGCTCGAGCGCCTTGTTGAGCGAAGCATGATAATCGCCGGCGTCATAGGCTAGAATCACCGGCGTCTGATGCGGAAATTGCCGGATAAAATTGCGCTTGCGCAGCTCCGCCGGCTCGATGGCGAGCTCACGGGCCGCCGCCTCGACCAGACGTTCGACCACGAAGGTCGCCTCGGGCCGGCCGGCGCCGCGGTAGGCGTCGACCGGAACCGTATTGGTATAGACGGCGTCGACCTCGCAATAGATGTTCGGGATGCCATACTGGCCCGACAACAGCGTCGCGTACAGATAGGTCGGGATCGAGGAGGAAAACGTGGACATATAGGCGCCGAGATTGGCGATCGTCCTCGCGCGCAGTCCGACGATCTTGCCGTCGCGGTCGAACGCCATTTCGGCATGGGTAACGTGATCGCGGCCGTGCGCGTCGGACAGGAAGGATTCCGAGCGCTCCGCGACCCATTTCACTGGGCGGCCGACGCGCTTCGACGCCCACAGCGCCACGACCTCCTCGGGATAGATGAAGATCTTCGAGCCGAAGCCACCGCCGACATCCGGCGCGATCACGCGCAGCTTGTGCTCCGGCGCCATTCCGATGAACGCTGCGATCACGAGCCGCGCGACATGCGGATTCTGCGTGGTGTTCCACAAGGTGAAATGGCCTGTGCCGGAATCGTATTCGCCGATCGCCGCCCGCGGCTCGATCGCGTTCGGCACCAGCCGATTGTTGACGATGTCGAGCTTGGTGACGTGCGCGGCGGCGTGGAATGCGGCGTCGGTCTTCGCCTTGTCGCCGAGGTGCCATTGATAGATGGTGTTCTTTGGCGCGACCTCGTGAATTTGCGGCGCGCCGGCTGCTTGCGCCTGCGCGGGGTCGGCCACGGCCGGCAGCACTTCGTAGTCGACGTTCACCTTCTCGGCCGCATCCCGCGCCTGCGCCGGACTCTCGGCGACCACCACCGCGACCGGGTCGCCGACGTGGCAGGCCTTGGCGTTCGCCAGCGCCGGATGCGGCGCCATCTTCATCGCGGTGCCGTCCTTCGAATGAATCATCCAGCCGCAGATCAGGTTGCCCAGCTTGTCGCCGGCGAGATCGGCGCCGGTGAGCACCGCGAGCACGCCCGGCATGTTTCTCGCGGCGGCCGCGTCGACTCCCTTGATGCGCGCGTGCGCATGTGGAGAGCGCACGAAGCAAGCATGGGTCTCACCGGGTCGATGCACGTCGGCGGTGTAGTGGCCCTTACCCGTGATGAATCGCTGGTCCTCTTTCCGGCGCACCGTCGCGCCGATGCCGGTCGCGCTCATGCGTTTCCTCCCGAACCGAAATGGAGTTTTATTCGGCGGCCTTCTGGACTGGACCCGCGCCCGGGCCCATGGCGCGCGCCCCCGCCGCGATCGCCTTGACGATGTTGTGATAGCCGGTGCAGCGGCACAGATTGCCTTCGAGCTCCTCGCGGATCGTGTGCTCGTCGAGCTCGTGACCTTTGCGGTTCACGATATCCACCGCCGCCATGATCATGCCCGGCGTACAGAAGCCGCACTGCAGGCCGTGATTGTCGCGGAACGCTTCCTGCATCGGGTGCAGCTGGTCGCCGTTCGCGAGCCCCTCGATGGTGGTGACTTTGGCTCCTTCGAGCTGCCACGCGAACACCGTGCAGGATTTGATGGCACGGCCGTTCACGTGCACGACGCACGCGCCGCACTGGGAGGTGTCGCAGCCGACATGCGTGCCGGTGAGCCGCAGCTCCTCGCGCAGGAATTGGACCAGCAGCGTGCGCGGATCGAGGTCGGCGGTGACGGGCTTGCCGTTCACCGTCATCGAGACGGCGGGCATGAGTTTCCTCCTCGATAAGCGGGCCGATGGCCCGTTGTTGTGACGCCAGCGCGCATGTGTCGCGGCGTTTGTGACGGAAGCGTGCTATTTCGCCCGGGATTTGAATTCCGATCCCACGAGTTTGAACCCCGAGCCTGCGCGCGGTCAAGGGAGTTGGGCCACGATACCGCGCTGCCAGGCGCCGCAGGCGTGGCGCGTCACGATACCGCGCTGGCAAAATTCACGAAGAACTGGTCCGCCATCTTTTTCGCCGCGCCGTTGACGAGACGCTGCCCCAGCTGCGCGAGCTTGCCGCCGATCTGCGCATCGACGTGATAGGCAAGCCGGGTGCCGCCGCCGTCGCTGGGCTTCAGCGCCACGGTCGCGCCGCCCTTGGCAAAGCCCGCCACTCCGCCGTCGCCCTCGCCGGAGATGCGGTAGCCGTTCGGCGGATCGAGGTCGGAGAGCCGGATCTTGCCTTTGAATCTCGCTTTCACCGGTCCGATTTTCGTCACGGCCACCGCCTGAAACTCCGTGTCCGACAATTTCTCCAGCGACTCGCAGCCCGGGATGCAGGCTTTGAGCGTTTCGGGATCGTTGAGCTTGGTCCAAACCACCTCGCGCGCCGCGGGCAGCGCCACCTCGCCGTCCATGACCATCGCCATCGCATCGCCTCCTGTTCGATGCGCGATCATAGCATGCG
>JBKPDF010000019.1:0-40708 GCA_046727735.1 Pseudomonadota bacterium
TTCGCTCGGTTGTGGGAAGGACTAAAATATATAGTCCGCTACCTCTCCCAGTTGCCATTTTGTAGCGATAGCGGGAGAGCCCCAGCTAGTTCTACGCGCAACCGGGGCTCGCTGTTCCCGCCAGAGACCCTAAGGGGCCGCCGGGAGAAGAGGTAGGCGCGCCCCAGCTGCGACAGGATCGACTTCACAGGGCACCAGGCGGGCGAAGGCGGTCGATTCGATGACGAGGAGACGAGCTGACAAGAACGAACCCTCAACCTAAACTGCACGGCCGGCTGCAGAGCAGCACGCCCCACCCGGATGGCGGTGGTAGTCAACGATGGAGTCGAGGCAGCATGTTGAAAAATGGACGGTAAATCTTGACGGCAAATCTTGTTGGAGGATGAGACATGAGTATCTTGGACAGCATTACCAGCGCACTCAAGGGCGTAGTCGGACAGGGCGGACAGGGCACTCCGGCAGAAGGGCCAATATCGACTATCCTGGCAAAAATCGATTTCGGTGACCTGCAGGGGCTTGTTGCAAAGCTGCAGCAGGGCGGTCTCAACGAACAGGTCCAATCATGGCTCGGCAACGGGGCGAACTTGCCAGTGACAGCCGATCAGCTGCGGGCTGCTCTCGGCAGTCAGCAGGTTCAGGAGGTGGCTCGCCGGTTCGGACTTCCGGTGGACGTTGCATTGAAGTTCTTATCGGAGCATCTGCCAACTGCCGTCGACCACGCGAGCCCGAACGGAACACTGGAACCGGACAGGTAGCCGAGCTTCGGTTCCGATAAGTTTCTGTGGAACCTCTCGGGTGGCATATCGTCGGCGGGTGTCCGCTCCGACAGGTCGAATATGAACCCTCTGCTCAAGGAGTTCCGCTACAACCCTATGCTCTGGCTACTGGCACTTGTGCCGGTGGCATTGGCTGCCGCGAAACTCGCCCCCGCGGCGCACACGCTGCTGTTCGTCCTTTCAGTGCTCGCGATTGTGCCGCTCGCCGCCTTGCTTAGTCACGCCACCGAGTCGGTTTCGGAAAAGACGGGTGACGCCGCGGGCGGGTTGCTCAACGCGACGTTAGGAAACCTGACCGAACTGGTCATCGCGGCGACGGCCCTGCGTGCCGGGGAGTACACACTGGTGAAGGGGTCTGTAGCGGGCGCTATCGTAACTAATACGCTTTTCATGCTCGGAGCATCCTTTTTCCTCGGTGGTCTCAGGCACCGCATCCAGGAGTACAACCGCGCCACCGCCAGGCTGCATGCAGGCTTGCTCTTACTGGCCACAATTGCGCTCCTTAGCCCTTCGGCGATCGCTAAGACCGACTTGGTTGTGGGCGCGGCGGTGACCCAGAAACTCAGCGTCAGCTTGGCCGTGCTGCTCATCGTCGGATATGGATTGGGCCTGTTGTTCTCCCTTAAAACGCACCGCGAAATCTTTGCCAGCGCGGAGCATGCTGAGGCAAGCGAACCTGCATGGCCCATAGGGTTGGCCTTGGGCACGCTAGCCGTGGTCACGGTGCTCGTGGCGCTGGTTAGCGAGATTTTCGTCGAGTCCGTGCAGGAGGCTGCGGAGACATTCGGGATGAGCCAAGCGTTCGTCGGGTTCATCGTTGTCGCACTCGTAGGCGGCGCGGCCGAGATGGCGGTAGCATTTTCGGCAGCGCGCAAGAACCGCCTTGACCTGAGCGTGGGGATTGCGCTCGGCAGCGCTTCCCAGATCGCGTTATTCGTCGGCCCAGTGCTCGTTCTTCTTAGTTACTTTCTAGGGCCCACGCCGATGGACCTGCAATTCTGGCCCGGCGCGGTGGTGATGGTCTTTGTCGCCACACTTGTCGCGGCGTTTATTACAAGCGGCGGCCGTTCGGCGTGGTTTGTCGGTGTTCTGCTGCTATTGGTCTATGCTGTCTTTGCCATCACTCTTTACCTGTTGCCGCCTCAAGCGTAGTCCACGGAATTGGCATCGAAATTCAGAGATGTGGGTACTAGGCGCGCGTACAAACCGTCGAGAACCCAGCATGTTGCGGCAATTTTTGGTGGGCGGTGTGAGTGCGGTCCCACATCGCAATCCACGCACTAGTGATTGGTGGCCTTGACGTTCTAGCTGCGCTTAGGAAATCAACACCGCTGCGATGACCGCAGCGAGCGCAATGCCGCCTGCGAGAAACAGCCAGTCCGTTGGCTCAAATCCGAATAACAATCGGGTGCGAGAACTCGACATCACTGACGACACCATTGTCCCGACCCCCCATTCATTGCAGCAGTAGGTAAACGATAGGTGTGACACCAAGTCCAGCTGGCAATTTTGTCAGTTGACTTGGTGGTTCCGACTTGGGACACCCCCGAGCCCCGCCGGATTGGGTGTCGCATCACTGTCGCAAAACTTGACAACGGTAGACCCGGTTGGGAGCAGTCGAATGCGGTTTCGGATACGTAGCCGACTGTCCGCAAACTGCCCACCGAAACTTGCTCAGTGCGCAGTCCAACCGCCATCGACCGGAAGAGCGATCCCTGTGATCGAGGCCGGGGCGTCGCTCGCCAGGAACACGGCGACCGCGCCCATCTCCTCGACTGTCGCGAACTTCTTGTTCGGCTGCTGCGCCAGCAGCACGTCGCGCACCACCTGCTCGCGAGGAATATTATGGGCTTGCGCCTGCGCCTCGATCTGCGCTTCGACCAGCGGCGTGAACACGTAGCCGGGGCAGATTGCGTTGCAGGTGATGCCCTCCTCCGCCGTCTCGAGCGCGGTCACCTTGGTCAACCCGATGAGGCCGTGTTTCGCGGCTACATAAGCCGATTTGAACGGAGATGCGACAAGACCGTGGGCCGAAGCGATGTTGATGATGCGGCCCCAGCCGTGAGCCCGCATGGCCGGCAGAGCGCACCGCGTGGTGTGAAAGGCCGAGGAAAGATTGATCGCGAGAATTGATTGCCATTTCTCGACCGGAAACTCGGTGATTGGGGCGGCGTGCTGGATGCCGGCGTTGTTGACCACGATGTCGAGCCGCCCGAACGAGGTGATAATGCCGGCGATCATTTCCTCTATCGCTTCCGCCTTCGATATGTCGGCGGGCGAATATTGGACCTGCACGCCGAATTGATCCGCAAGCTGCGACTGGGCCGCGGCGATCTCGTCGGGCTTGCCGAACCCATTTAGAACAATGGAGGAACCGGAGGCGGTCAGCGCGCGGGCAATGCCGAGCCCTATGCCGCTCGTCGAGCCGGTAATCAAGGACACTTTGCCATCGAGAACGCGCGCGGCCATAATATTACGCTGCGGCTTGGGAATATTCATGGCGAAACTCAGTGTCTCAACGCGTTCGGGGCAGCGCGTTTGTTACAGGAACTCTGCCGGGACTTCATAAAGGCGGCATGGTAGCGGCTGGCCGCATAACGAGCCACTGTCAATTTTGACGGATAGCGGTCAAAGAGCGCGGACCAAGCACCGGTTTCATCACGGTTATTCACAGCCGATAATCGATGCGCCCACCGTCATTTCAGTTACAATGACTAGGGCCGCTGAGCTTCGGCTGGACTTACACGGGGACGGAACGCCGCAGGTCACGCCTTACAGCTCGCTGCGTTCAATCTGAGCTAATGCCCAAGGAAGACAACGATGTCGAATGAAGCCCTTACTGGGACACACTTAAAAACCCCAGCTGCTGCCGCTATCGCCGGCTTATTGTTCTCTTTCCTATTTATCACCGCCTTCTGGCTCCTTCGCATGTCGGTGCCAGCCGATCCCCAGGAGCCGGGCTCTTGGCTACATGCCAGTTCGGGTACCGTAGCGCTGGCGATGAATTTGGTGCCCTTCGCGGGAATTGCATTTTTGTGGTTTATCGGCGCGCTGCGGGACCGTCTAGGTCAACTCGAAGACCGCTTTTTTGCAACTGTATTTTTCGGAAGTGGTCTCTTGTTTCTGGCAATGTTGTTTATTTCGTGTGCAGTCGTGGGGGGAATTCTGTTTGCGTTTTCTACAAAACCCGAAGAACTGATCGGCTCCGCAACATTCCACTTCGCCCGAGCTTCCGTTTACGCTGCCGCGAACATTTATATGATCAAAATGGCTAGCGTGTTCATGATCACTACGTCGACAGTCGCTCTCTACACCCGGATCACGCCGCGTTGGTTGGCGATCTTCGGCTACGCGTTGTCACTCCTTTTACTTTTCGGCAGCTATTATATCAGTTGGAGCTTTCTTGTATTTCCGTTATGGGTCATTCTGCTTAGCATTTGCATCCTTGCTGATAATTTTCGGAAACAGCACGGCGTTAAATCCCACGAGAATAGGTGATCATCCAACAGGGATGGGCAAACCCCAATTCAGATGACCCTTGACGGTCGCTAACGACTAGCCCAACATTAACGCCACCAGTAAAAGGGCAAGGTTGCACTGGTATTGTAACGGCAATTACCAAATCCCCAGTTTTGGTATTCAGGAGCTCGAACTTCCACCCAAGATCGATCGGCTCGCTCCCGAGACGGAGCTGGTGCTGTTTCGGAGCGCTCGGCAACATCGCGCGCCATTCCATGAGCAAGACCGCGGTGATCCGACTTGAGCGCCGGAGCGCGCCGGTTGGGCAGATTCGCGGTGCTGACCATCAAGGACGCCGGGAAGGGCATGCCTGACGTTACCGGAGGGCGCCCCTCGACAGCGGCCGGCGTGCCTCGCCAGCAACCCATCCTTGTACGGACGAGCACGCGAACGCACCGGCAAGTGGAGCTTTCAGGAAAAACCGCAGCGCTGATTCAGGGGAAACCCCGATGGCCCCCGATTCTCCGCGGGCTGAAAATGATTAGGGATGGGGGATCCGGGACGGCCTGAAGGGTCGGGGAAGGATCGCATGCATGCAAGGCGTGCACGACATGTGCGGGTTCTGATCGCGGCCGACCACCCGCCATCTATCGACAAAATCAGGGAATTAGTGTTCCCCGATTTTGAAGTCGTAGCAACCGTGAATCGACTAGGTGAGCAGGCTCTGCGCAGTGCATTCCGGTTGAAGCCAGATATCATTGTGGTCGAAGTTGCTGCAGCCGTCAAAGATCATTTTGAAGCCGTAACTGCCATCTCTCAGCGACTACCGCACGCATGGATCATCTTTTTCCAAAGTGGCACTGGGTCTCCTGCTCGGGAGCCTTCAGCAGATACTAGCTCCGTGCTGCGGCGTCGAAGTGGCGCATCCTCAGACAGCACCGATGACGGATTGGAACGTGATCAGGTAATGCCAGAGGCACATTGTGCCGTTAATACTGCTCAGCAATATCGGGCGCACTCGGCATGCCAGGAGTTAACCGGCCGCGAATATGAGGTCTTGGCCTTGCTGGCCGCCGGGCATCCCATGAAACACATCGCGTCTCGACTCGGAATTACTTATCGAACAGTGACTTTTCACAAGTACAGGATGATGGAAAGATTAGGCGTTTCAACCAATGCAGGCCTTATCGCGTACGCACTCAGGAACTCTTCCACGAATGCCACTACCGTGGGCATAGCGCCGAGAGGAGCGTGCGCGTAGAGCGCGGGGAGGACGGAATGCTTTCTGTGATGATTTCTTGCCCGCGTACCGGGGAACCCGTCTACACTCGCATTGAGATTGACGAAGCAAGCTTTGCCAGGCTGCCAAAGGTCCCATGTCGCACCTGGTGCCCAATCTGCGGCCGCGAACACTCCTGGACGAACCACGAAGCTTGGTTGACGACGGGGGGATGGCCGATTGCGGCCGAGGGATCGAGTGCGCCTGCTGTTCTACTAAGGCAGGTGGCCTAGGCGTCGCCTAACCTGCGTAGTTATAACAGCCCGCGTCAGCTCTTGGCGAAGGTCCGCGAGTATTTGCCTCAGCCCGCGCCGACGAGGTGATAGGTTGGCAACGGAAGCCGCGTTCTGGCTACCTGAGGTAGCCACGCTGCGCCGACGCACCTTTGCTCTGCGTCGCTTCGGTTTCTGGCGGCTCGTTCGATTCATCGCCACCTGCTTCCCCAAACTCGGCATCGGCCGCCTCTAGTCGGCGCCCATCAGTCGGCTGTAGCCGGCAACATCGGCGGCCAGGATGGCGGCTAATCTGCGCTCGATGCGGCCTTGTCCCTCAGCGGCCATGACGGTGCCCTCTAGGCGCATTCTACACCGATTGGTGGGCTGTTGGGTTCAGTCTTGGCGGTCTAGCTGCGGCGTCCAAGGCAGCCTAGCGGGGTAAAGCGGGCTGGGTCCTCGCAGACGTTGGCCATGCATGGAGCCAGGCGAGCGACGTGCCATATATTCAAGAGGCTCGCTTTGAACTGGTGATCAACCTTAAGACGGCAAAAGCGCTTGGCCTCGAAATGCCTGCGGATTGGTCGCCCGTTCCGACGTGGTGATCGAATAGACCCTTTGTTGCGGTGCATGAGTCCGTTTGTGGCACTTTTGAGACGTCGATCGACTGTCGCGTATACGGCCGCTTCCGGGAGCAATGCGGACATCAACCGGCAGCTGCCGGACACAGCGACTTATGAGTACACGCCCTAGTCTTGATGGAGCACGGAACAATGGCACGCGCATCTCGGCCCTATCGCCCGCGTCGGATGCAAGCCCGACGAATTGGCTCGGCAGCTTGCCGCGAGAGAACCTTGAGCACGCTCGCCGCGTGGCAGAGCACCGCGAGGCCCTTGCGCGCCTCAGTCGGCTCACGCCTGGCTATCTAACGAGGAGTGAGTAATGCCTGGCAATTTGCCGGAAGTATTCGTTTGTGTGGGCGTGTGACCCAAATGTCACAGCCCTTGCGGAAACCGTGTGCTAATTTCTTTCCAAACGCATAAGCGCCGGGGGGCGGGGGCTCCGCATGAAGAAGCTGTTGCTTGTAGGCACCGCAGTCGGCGGATTGGCGCTGGTCGAGACAGCCCTGGCAGCCGATCTCCCGGTCAAGGCGCCTCCGCCCATGGTGGCTCCTGCCTTCACCTGGACTGGATGCTACCTCGGCGGGCATGTTGGCGGTGCTGCGGGGCAGAAAGAGTGGGACAACTTTACGGGCAAGCTGGGGGATCTGTTCGGCGGTACGTCGGTTTCCTTGACCTCTGTACAGACGTTCAACTTCGTTTCGGGCCAAATCGTCACCCTAACGGTAGTATCTGGATTGGGATCGACTACTACCCAAACATTCACGGCCCAATCCGCGCCGACTACAACGGTGACGTTTACTCAAACGACAAAAACGACAACAGTAACCTCCATCAGCGATGACACCCACGGGTTCCTGGCGGGCGGCCAGGTTGGCTGCGATTACCAGTTTTCTCCGAGATGGGTGGTCGGGATCGGGGGGTCCGGCGCTTGGGCACATATTACCGGCACGTTCGACATGCCGTTTACCGCCCTCAAGTCGGGCGCTCTGATTTCCACTGATGGCTTCGCCCTCTTTGACATCCCGCATCAACCCCTCGTCGATGGCACATTCCCCGGAGGAATCGTGCCCGGCGCGTTGCTGACCGCGCACAGCAAGACCGAATGGCTGGCCGACGTGACCGTGCGCCTCGGCTATGTGCCGTGGGACCGCTGGCTGCTCTACGTCAAGGGCGGGGCTGCCTGGGCCGGCGACAAGTACAATGTGTCCGGCAACTTCTGTTCGGCGGTCACCTTACCGTCCACTTGTAGCACGCTCCTGCCCTTCGACTTCAGGGGCAAGGAGACCATGTTCGGATGGACGACGGGGGTCGGTGCCGAATACGCCTTCACCGATTGGGCGACAGCCTTCATTGAATACGATTTCTACGACTTCGGCACCAAGCACGTGACGTTCACGGATCAGCTCGGCAACCTTTGCAGCGGCGGCTGTGTCGGGGGTGCCGACATCAATCAGCGGATAAACGTGGTCAAGGGCGGCGTAAACTTCCGGTTCAATTGGGGCAAGTATCCGGCTCCGATCGTGGCTCGATACTGACGCACCCTGTCCCATTGCCGGACGTGAGCACTCACAAACGGCGCAACCCCGGCGTAAATGGAGCCCCCAAGCACCGTTTCGCCGGGGTTTGCTTTTCGGCACTGCTTTGAGGTTCGATCTTCCCACAATGCGAATCGGGCAAGCCGCACCAGTGTTCGCCACGCTGGCAACCCGCCCCGCGATACCTGCCGACGTAAAAAGGCCGCCCGGAATGACCGAGCGGCCGGAAATGGAAAAGCGCCGGGCCAGCAATCGCCAACCCGGCGCACGCATCAGGAGACACCAACATCCCGGCTGGGGTCTTGGCCGTCCCGCCAGCCGGGGCTGCGCCGCTCGGCTGGGTGGCTGGGGGGAATGTTCAGGGCCGAGCGGCGAGTACGCAGCTTAACGCCGCGCGTGCCTTGTGACACCGCGCCGTGTTGTCGCTGGCCTTGACGCCTCGGGCCGCCCGGAATGACCCGAGCGGCCCGAAATGAACCCACTGCCAAATTCAGCACTAGGGCGTTCTCCTTATCGAACGCTTAACGCAGGCGCCGAAAGCAAACCCCGGCGGATTGCCCCGCCATGGGACTCGTCCATTGCGCCGCCGGGGTCGCGCCGCCCGCAGGTGCTCTCGTTCGTCAGGAGCGAACGGCACCCGGTAGGGTACCAGTGTTCGCCACCCTGGCAACCCGCCGCGCGATACCTGCCGACGTAAAAAGGCCGCCCGGAATGACCCGAGCGGCGTCTAGCCGTTCGCATGTTGGATTGCCTATGGCGACCAATGCGTCCAGAACCAGACGGCAATCATGACTAGTGCCACGAATCGCCACTGCTGGACCGAGCCACCTCGGATCGCGCCACTTGGTGCTGCCAAGCTTGGCGACAGCTAACGGGATCAGCACACGGCGAGGCTTCATGCGGGTGCCTTGTAGAAGCCGAAAACAATGATCCCGGCCGCGCGCCTGTGGGATGGGGGGAAGGGGGACACGACCGGGACCGTGCCTTCCGATGAGGAAAGCCGCACAGTATTTCATGCCCGATGCTCGACGGGGACCCGTCAAAATTGACAGTCGCAACAAAAAGGCCGCCCGGAATGACCCGAGCCGCTGTCAGGGTTTGCAGGGCCAAGTAGAGATCAACGCACGCTCTACCAGATCATCAAATGGCATATCGAGTTCGTCGGAATGTGTCTCCAGATAGTCAACTACTTTGCCTACAGCCTCCTTGGCGGACACGGGAGGAACGCAGGCCTCGGTCTCCTCGGCCATAATCCCTACAACATACCCAGCGCAGAAACCGGCTCGGAAAGTCAGTTCCTGCGTTCCATGCTCTAAAAGTTTCGGACCTTCCAGGAATGCGCGGCAGCTGGCTAGCATATCGGTTCCCGTACGGCTGTCTCTTTGCGCAGCCCTGGGGGTATTTGCTCCGGCGAGCGCCAGCGCGCCGAGCACTGCCAAAATACCTTTGCAATACCATCGCATACGCTGAGGTTAGCACCACAGCCCCAACAAGAGTTCCAGAAGTTCAGCGCGCTTACTGGCGTCGGGCTCGGCGCCCGCCGCCTCGGCGTAAGTGAGGGCCATCCGCATGAGGACAGCCAGCTTGCGGTTTTCGGATGTGGTAAGGCTGGGGACAGCCTGAGCCATTGGGCCTCTCCCGTGGCTTGGGTAGGGCTGGCCGGGTGTTGGTCCCACTCGGTCGGCCCGCTTCGTCAGGGCGACGAGGCAGTGTGCAGGCTGCGCCCGGTTCAAGAGTCCATCAGTAATTTGTTTCCCCATTGCTTCTCAATCGTGTTTTCGGGGAAGCGGCGTCTACCTAAGTAGCTGAGATAATTGTTTATTCTTCGATTTTTGGCCTCATGCACGGCTGTTGCCGTGGCTGCCGGTCGCGTTCGGCGCCGGGATCGTGCTCTATTTCACCGCGCCCCGCGAGCCGCTCGCCTGGGCACCGGTCGCGCTGCTGGCGGCGCTTGCTGCCGGCGCGATCGCCGTGCGCGCCCGCCCGGTCGGCTTCCCCGTGCTGCTCGGATTTGCGGCCGCGGCCGCGGGCTTCGCGACCGCAACCACCAAGACGTACTGGATCGCTCACCCGGTACTGCAGCATCCGGTAGCGAATGCGGCGATCGCCGGCTGGGTCGAGGTGCGCGAGCCGCGCGAGCGTACGGACCGGATCGTGATTCGGGTCGAGCGCGTCGAGGGACCGCGCCTCGACGCCGCGCCCGGCCGCGTGCGCCTCTCGGTGCGCAAGGGCACGGCACCCGCCGTCGGCCAGTTCGTCGAGCTCAAGGCGCGGCTCAACGCGCCGATGCCCCCGCTCAAGCCGGGCAGCTACGATTTCGCCCGCGATCTTTATTTCCAGGGCATCGGCGCGACCGGCTTCGTCAGCGGCGACATCAAGGCGGCGGAGCCGAAGAGCCGGCGCGCGTTCTGGGTGCGCTACGCGAGCTTCATCCAGGGCATGCGCGATGCGATCGACCAGCGCATCCGCGCGGCGCTGCCGGGCGACAAGGCGGCGATCGCCTCGGCGCTGCTCACCGGCACGCGCGACGCGATCTCCGGGCCGGTCAATGACGCGATGTACATTTCGAGTCTCGCCCACGTGCTCTCGATCTCGGGCTATCACATGGCGGTGGTCGCGGGCGTGGTGTTCTTCGTCATCCGCGCGCTCTTGGCGCTGATCCCGGGCCTCGCGAGCCGGCAGCCGATCAAGAAATGGGCGGCGCTCGGCGCGCTCGCGGCGGCGACGTTCTATCTGCTCTTGTCCGGCGCCGAGGTCGCGACTCAGCGCAGCTATTACATGATCGGCATCGTGCTGCTCGCGGTACTGGTCGACCGCACCGCCATCACCTTTCGCACGCTGGCACTCGCTGCGATCGCGGTCTTGCTGCTCGCGCCGGAGGCGGTCGTCCACCCGAGCTTCCAGATGTCGTTTGCGGCGACGCTCGCGCTCGTCGCCGGCTACCGGCACGGCTTGCCGTTCGCGCGGCCGAACGCGGACACCTCGTTTTCCGCGCGCATCGCGCTCTGGGGCGTGCGCGAAGTGTTGAGCCTGATCTTCGCCTCGCTGCTCGCGGGACTGGCGACCACGCCCTATGCGGCATTCCATTTCCACCGCATGGCGCCTTACGGCGTACTCGCCAATCTCTTGGCGATGCCGGTCGTGTCCGCCTGGGTGATGCCGGCCGGCATGCTGGCGCTGCTCGAATGCCGTTCGGCTTCGACGATTTCTTCTGGCGGCTGATGGGCGACGGCCTGCAATGGATGATCGATGTCGCGCTTTGGGTCGCGAACCTGCCGGGCGCGGTAGGGCGCGTCACCGCGTTCGGGCCCGGAGCACTGCTCGTGATCACTTCCGGGATCCTGGTGATCTCGCTGCTGCGCACGCCGCTGCGCTGGACCGGCGTGTTTCTCCTGGCGCTCGGCATGCTGTGGGCGATGCGCACGCCGCTTCCCGACGTGCTGGTGGCCCAGGGCAGCGACCTCGTCGCGGTGCGGACCGCGGGCGGCACTCTCTCGATCATCAAGAAGGGCGGCGACAGCTTTGCCGTGCGCGAATGGCTCGCGGCCGACGCCGATCCGCGCTCCTCGGGCGATCCAAGCTTGGCGCAGGGCGTCGCGTGCGACGAGATCGGTTGCGTCGCACGGCTTGCCGACGGCACGATCGTCACGCTCGCGACCGCAGCCGAGGCTTACGCGGACGACTGCCGCCTCGCTGAGGCTCGTCGTCACCTCGCGCCGCGCGCCGCCTGATTGCGCGGCCACCGTGCTCGATCGCACGCTGCGCGCGCAGAGCGGCGCGCTCGCGCTCCGCCATCTCGGCACGGGCTGGGAAATCACACCGGCCCGGCCCGCGGGCTACGACCGGCCCTGGGCGCCGCGCCGCGGGGTGGACGCGCCTATGCCCGCCGCCTCATCCGAGGCGCCATCCGCGGCCTCGAAACCCGCCGCCCCGGCCGCCAAGCGCGACGCCACCCCGCGCGCCGAGGACCTCGAGCCGGGGGATTGAGCGCAGATGCGCTAAGGCGGTACTACGAGGCGTTCAGCAGCGCATCACTGATCATCCTGAGGTGCGAACGCCGTCCTTCGAGGCTCACCCGACTTCGTCGAGTTCGCACCTCAGGATGACGGCGCTCGCCAAGGCCGTGCTGCGCTGCGCGCAGGAACACGAGGCCGAGCCTCAATATCTCCTGAACAGCCCCACGAGCTTGCCCTGAATCTTGACCCGGTTGGGCGGCAGGATGCGCACCTCGTGGCTCGAATTGGCGGGCTCGAGCGCGATCGAGGCGCCGCGGCGGCGGAAGCGTTTGAGCGTCGCCTCCTCCTCGTCGATCAAGGCGACGACGATGTCCCCGGTGTCGGCGGCCTCGGTGCGGCGGATCAGCGCGATGTCGCCGTCGAGGATGCCGGCATCGATCATGGAATCGCCGCGGATTTCGAGCGCGAAATGCTCGCCGGTCGACAGCAGGTCGGGCGGCATATGGATCGTGTGGCTGCGGTGCTGGATCGCCTCGATCGGAGTGCCGGCGGCGATGCGGCCCATGACCGGAACGGCGACCGGGCGGCCGCCCTCGTCCTCGGCATTGGCGCGCACGCGGCCGAGATTGCCCTGGATGACGTTCGGCGTGAATCCGCGGCTGCGTCCGGCGACGCCGTGGGCAACGGAATCCGGCAGCCGCACCACCTCGACCGCGCGCGCCCGGTTCGGCAGGCGGCGGATGAAGCCGCGCTCCTCGAGCGCCGTGATCAACCGGTGGATGCCCGACTTCGAGCGCAGATCGAGCGCGTCCTTCATCTCGTCGAAGGAGGGCGGAACGCCGCTCTCTTTGAGCCGCTCGTGGATGAATCGCAGGAGTTCGAGTTGCTTGCGCGTCAGCATCGGTGCCCCGCCCGCGTTTGGTTGACCCCTTGTAAGCGCCGCTCGAAACAAATCATGAACGGACGCTATCCGTTCTTTATGTGTTCCGCAACCATTTAATTTGGCGTGAACAACTCGAAGGATGGCGACAGCGCGGGCTTAAGCACCGCGCTAGAGAATGAGCTTGACGACGGCGCAGCGGCTGCCGGCCGCGGCGGCCGGCGCGTAAGGCTCACGAATGATTAGACAATCCGCCGCGGCAAGGGGGGCGAGCATCGAGCTGTCCTGGACCGGAAATGCCGTAGCGACGAAAACGCCGTCGTCGCGCCGCTCGAGCTTGGCGCGCAAATAATCCGCGCGCTCGTCGTTCTCAGGAAGCTCGCGACCGAGCACGGCTGATTCGACCGGGGGTTCGAGATCCTCGCGCCCCGCAAGCCGGCGCAGCAGGGGCGTGAGAAACAGGAACGCGCACACATAGGCGGAGACCGGATTGCCGGGCAGCCCGAGCACGCTGGTATTGTCGATGCGGCCGTGCATCATCGGCCGGCCGGGCCGCACCGCGACCTTCCAGAACGCAAGCTGCATGCCCTCGCGGGTGAGCGCCTGCTGCACGAGGTCGTGCTCGCCGACGGAGGCGCCCCCGGTCGTCACCAGCACGTCCGCGCCCCAAGCGCGCATGCGCTCGAGCGCTTCGACCATCGGCTCGATCCGATCGGGCACGATGCCGAAATCGCGCGCCTCGGCGCCCTCCGCGCGGGCGAACGCGCTCAGCGTCAGGCCGTTCGCGCTGACGATGCGGCCGGGACCCGGATCCGTTCCGGGCGGCACGAGCTCGTCGCCGGTCGCCAGGATGGCGACCTTCGGCCGGCGCCGTACCGGGATTTCCGCATGGTTCATGGCGGCGGCAAGTGCGATGTCGCGCGCCGACAGCCGCCGGCCCGCGCGCAGCAGCACGTCCCCGCGAGCGAAATCGAGCGCCTCGCGTCGTATGTGCTTTCCCGGTTGCGCCGACCCGGCGATGACCACGAGGTCGCCGCGCCGCTCGGTCTGTTCCTGCACGATGATCGCATCCGCGCCCGGCGGCACGACGCCGCCGGTGAAGATGCGCGCGGCTTGACCTTTGCCGACGTGGCCGGCGAACGGACGTCCGGCCGCAACCTCGCCGATGAGCTTCAGCTCGGCATGGCCGCCCGCGACGTCCGCGGCGCGCACCGCATAGCCGTCCATCGCCGAGACCGCGGCCGGCGGCTGCGAGCGCAGCGCCGCCAAGTCTCGCGCCAGCACGCGCCCGCTCGCTTCGGCAATCGGCACGGTCCCGGGCGGGAGCGGCTCGACGCCGTCGAGCACGCGGGCGAGCGCCTCCTCGACGGAGAGCAGCGCCATGTCACATGCTCTCCGGCCGCAGATCTATCACGTCACGGCCGGACGCTTCGGAAATGACCGGGAGTGCAGGTACCCTCTCCCCATCGGGGAGAGGGACAGGGTGAGGGGGATACGATCTAAATTTTAGGCGAAAGATCCTGACCCCCTCACCCGGTCCTCGCCAGCCGAACTCGGGTGTTCCCGAGTTCGGCCGATCATGTTGGGCCCAAGTCGGAAACATCCGACTTGGGCGGCGAGGACCGACCTCTCCCCATCGGGGAGAGGTGGAGATTGTCTTAACCGCTTCCTGTCGCATCCGCGCCTCAGTCTCAGTCCTCGTCCTCGGATGCCCGGTAGACGCCCGACTTGCCGCCGCGCTTCTCGATGAGCCGGATCGCCTCGATGCGCATGCCGCGTTCGAGCGCCTTCGCCATGTCGTAGATGGTGAGGCACGCGACCGAGACCGCGGTCAGCGCCTCCATCTCGACTCCGGTTCGCCCGGTGACCTTGGTCGTGGCGCGCACGATCAAGCCCGGCAGATTGCGGTCGGGCTCGATCTCGACCTGCACCTTGGTGAGCGGGAGCGGATGGCAGAGCGGGATCAGCTCATGGGTGCGTTTGGCGGCGAGGATGCCGGCGATGCGCGCGGCGCCGAGCACATCGCCTTTCTTGGCATTGCCGCCGAGCAAGGCATCGAGCGTCTCGGGCCGCATCGTGACGCGGCCCTCGGCCACGGCGACACGCTCGGTCGGGGTCTTCTCGGATACGTCCACCATGCGCGCTTCGCCGCCCCGACCGAGGTGCGAAAGCTTCGTGGTGCGCGCCATCATTCGGCCGCCGGCGTGGAGCGCGCCCGTTGGCCGGCGAGCAGCGCGCGAGTCGCGGCCGCCACGTCGGCCTGCCGCATGAGGCTTTCGCCGACGAGAAATGTCCAGATGCCGAGTGCGGCGAGCCGGGCGAGATCGGCGGCGGTCTCGATGCCGCTTTCGGCGACGACGATGCGATCCTTGGGGACGCGCGGCGCCAGCCGTTCGCTGGTTCCGAGAGTCGTCACGAAAGTCT
The DNA here is from genome assembly GCA_046727735.1 of Pseudomonadota bacterium. Classification (GTDB taxonomy): domain Bacteria; phylum Pseudomonadota; class Alphaproteobacteria; order Rhizobiales; family Xanthobacteraceae; genus AP-16. The sequence goes on from JBKPDF010000019.1 coordinate 15,145, forward strand.
TCAGATCGCGATTGTTGATCCCGATCAGGCGCGAGCGCAGGAGCAGCGCGCGATCGAGCTCGGCCTCGTCGTGGATCTCGACGAGCACGTCCATGCCGAACTCAACGGCCGCCGCTTCCAGCTCGTGCGCGGCGGCGTCCTCGATCGCCGCCATGATGATGAGAATGCAATCGGCGCCGAGCGTGCGCGCCTCGACCACCTGGTAGGGGTCGAACAGGAAATCCTTGCGCAGCACGGGGAGCGAGGTTGCCGCCCGCGCGGCGGCAAGGTGCTCCGGACTGCCCTGGAACGAGGGCGCGTCGGTAAGCACCGACAGGCACGTCGCGCCGCCCGCCTCGTACGCGCGCGCGAGCGCCGGCGGATCGAAATCCCCGCGGATCAGCCCCTTCGACGGGCTCGCCTTCTTGATCTCGGCAATGAGCGCAGTTTCGCCGCACAGGCGGCAGCGCTCGATCGCGGCCAAGAAACCGCGCGGCGGCGCGGCACGGGCGGCCTGCTCGCGCAGCTTGGAAAGCGAGCGAGCGCGCTTGGCGGCGGCGATTTCCTCGCGCTTATAGGCTTCGATCCGAATAAGCACGTCGCTCATGGTCAATCGTTGGAGATCGCGATCAGGCGTTCGAGCCGGCCTTCGGCTTCGCCGGAGTCGATCGATTTCTTTGCGATCAGGATTCCGCCTTGGAGATCCGATGCCCGGCCGGCAACGACGAGCGCCGCCGCGGCGTTGAGGATCGCAACGTCCCGGAATGGACCTTTCTTGCCCTTGAGCACGTCGAGCAGGGCTGCTGCGTTCTCCTTGGCATCGCCGCCGCGCAATGCGTCGGACCGCACCTTGGGAAAACCGAAATCTTCCGGCGAAAGGTCGAACGCACGCACCGCGCCGTTCTCGAACGAGGCGACCCGGGTTGGCCCGGCGGTCGTGATCTCGTCGAGCCCGTCCGAGCCGTGCACCACGATCGCGCGCTCGGATCCGAGGTTCTTGAGCACGTGCGCGATCGGCTCGACCCACTGCCGCGAGAACACGCCCACCATCTGCCGCTTGACGCGGGCCGGATTGGACAGTGGGCCGAGCAGGTTGAAAATGGTGCGGGTGCCGAGCTCGACCCGCGTCGCCGCGACGTGCTTCATCGCCGGATGATGCGCGGGCGCGAACATGAAGCCGATGCCGGCCTCGCGGATGCAGCGGGAGATCGCGTCGGGCGCAAGATCGATGCGCACGCCGAGCGTGGCGAGCACGTCGGCGGCGCCGCAGCGCGAGGAGAGCGCGCGGTTGCCGTGCTTGGCGACCGGCACGCCGGCGCCGGAAACGATGAACGCGGCACAGGTGGAGATATTGTAGGAGCCGGATGCGTCCCCGCCGGTACCCACGACGTCGATCGCGTCATCGGGAGCCTCGACCGCGAGCATCTTGGCGCGCATGGTACGCACTGCGCCGGTGATCTCGTCGACGGTCTCGCCCCGCACCCGCAGCGCCATCAAGAGGCCGCCCATCTGCGAGGGCGTGGCTTCGCCGGACATCATCCGGTCGAACGCCTGTGTGGATTCCTCCAGGCTGAGCGCGGCGCCGCTCGCGACCTTGGCGATCAGCGCCTTGAAATCGTCCATGGCCGGTGCCCCGCTAATGCACGCGAGGGCGCCGGCCGGTCTCGGCATTCCAGGCCGCCGCGAGCTCGAGGAAATTCTTCAGGATCAGATGGCCGTGCGCGGAGGCGATGCTCTCGGGATGAAACTGCAGGCCGTGGACCGGGAGGCGTGCGTGCGAAACGCCCATGACGAGCCGATCGTCGGTCTCCGCAGTCAATGTCAGCTCGTCCGGCATGCTGGCGCGATCGACCACGAGCGAATGATACCGCGTCGCCTGGAACGGGGCATTGATGCCGCGAAAGACGCCGCTGCCGCGGTGCCGGATTTCCGAAAGCTTGCCGTGGACCGGCACCGGCGCGCGCACGATCTTTCCGCCGAACGCCTGGCCGATCGCCTGGTGGCCGAGGCAGACGCCGAGAATCGGCACGCTTGCCGCGGCTTTCTCGATCAGATCGAGGCAAATCCCCGCCTCGTTCGGGGTGCAAGGGCCCGGCGAGAGCACGATCGCATCCGGGTCGGCCGCAACCACGTCGGCGCTCGCAAGCTTGTCGTTGCGATGCACGACCACTTCCGCTCCGAGCTCGCCGAGGTAATGGACGAGGTTGAAGCTGAAGCTGTCGTAGTTATCGATCAGCACGATCATCGGCCGGCCCTCGGGTGCCCGGGTCTTAGTTGCCGGGGCCGCTAGGGTCAAGGCGCGGCCCGCCCAGGTGTCGGTCGGCGCATCTGAAATTCGCCGCCGCAGAGTTTTGGGATATTGATGCACTATGAGCGAAACGGGCCGAATGCACACGGCCACGGGTGCCAGGGATTGGCGCGGCGAGATCGAGTTCTCGATCCTCGAAGCGGACGAGGAGCATGTGCGGGCGGTCATGCCGGTCAAGCCCGGCATCCTCAACCCGCTCGGAATGGTCCATGCCGGCGCGATGATCTGGTTCGCCGATGTCGCGGCGACCCGGCTTGCCATCGGCAATGCGCAAATTGGCGCCAACGGCACGGGTTTTCAGCTCGCGATCGATCTTCACGCGGCGCTCGTCGGCAACGAGCGCGACGGCGAACTCATCGCCGAGGCGCGGTTCGTGCGGCGCGGCAAGCGGGTCACCGTGGTGCGTACCCGGGTCACGGGCGCGGAAGGCAGGCTGCTGCTCGACATGACCACCACCCACGTGCCGGCGGGATAGGTTTCAGAAATCGGAATTCAGAAGTCAGAGCTCGATGTTCTTCCTTCTGATTATGATTACTGATTTCCCTGACTACTGCCCGCGTTTGGCGGCACTGGCGAAGCGGCGCGCCTCCTCGGCGGCACGAAACAGCGCCTTGGCTTTGTCGACGCACTCCTGCTGCTCGAAGGCGGGTTCGGAATCGGCGACGATGCCGGCGCCGGCCTGCACGTACATCATCCCGTCTTTGACGAGTGCGGTTCGCAGCACGATGCAGGTGTCCATCTCGCCGCTTGCGGAAAAATAGCCGACACATCCGGCGTAGAGACCGCGCTTCTCTCGCTCGAGCTCGTCGATGATCTGCATGGCCCGTACTTTCGGCGCGCCCGACACGGTGCCGGCAGGAAACCCCGCCGCTAGCGCATCGAGCGCATCATACCGCGCGCCGAGCTTCCCCTCGACGTTCGAGACGATGTGCATCACGTGGCTGTAGCGTTCGATATAAAACTGATCGGTGACCCGCACGGTGCCGATCGCAGCGACGCGGCCGGCGTCGTTGCGGCCGAGGTCGAGCAGCATCAGGTGTTCGGCGCGCTCCTTCGGGTCGGCGAGCAGCTCCGCCTCGAGCGCCTTGTCTTCGTGGGGGGTTTTGCCGCGCGGCCGGGTGCCGGCGATCGGACGCACCGTTACCGTCCCGTCGCGCACGCGCACCAGGATTTCGGGGCTCGAGCCCGCGACCGCGAATGCGCCGTAGTCGAGATAATAGAGAAACGGCGCCGGGTTGACGCGACGCAGCGCGCGATAAAGCGCAAGCGGCGGCAGCGCGAACGGTGCCTCGAAGCGCTGCGAAAGCACGACCTGGAAGATGTCGCCGGCGAAAATGTAGTCCTTGGCCCGGCGTACCATCGCCTCGAACTGCTGTGGGGTGGTGTTCGAGGCGGGCGCGGCGTGGAGCGCGCCGCCATCGCCGTTTGCGGCTTCTTTGTCGAGCGGGCGGTCGAGATCGTCGATCACCGCCGAGAGGCGGTCGACGGCGCGCGAAAGCGCGAGCTTCGCGGAAATCCCCGGCTCCGGTCGCACCGGCGTCACGATGGTGAGCGTGTCCTCGACCGCGTCGAAGACGATGACGAGGCTCGGCCGGACAAGGACGGCGTCGGGAATGCCGATCGGGTCCGGTTTCGCCGGCGGAAGCTCCTCGATGAGCCGTACCATGTCGTATCCGAGATAGCCGAACAGGCCGGCAGCCATCGGCGGAAGCCTGCCGGGCAGCTCGATGCGGCTTTCGGCGAGCACAGCGCGCAGCGAAGCAAGCGGCGCATCCGGGCAGGGCGCGAACTCGTTCGGATCGACCCGGGCCGCGCGATTGATCTCGGCACCCGAACCGTTCGTGCGCCAGATCAGGTCGGGATCTAGGCCGATGATCGAGTAGCGCCCGCGCGTGTCGCCGCCCTCCACCGATTCCAGCAGAAAGCTCATCGGTTTGCCGTCGGCGATCTTCAGGAAGGCCGACACCGGAGTCTCGAGATCGGCGACCAGCGTCGTCCACACGACCTGGGGCGCGCCCGCCGTGTAGCGCTCGGTAAAAGCCTGCTCGGCGGGTTCGATCTGCATGCGGGAAGCTCAGTACTCGGGTTCGCCGCCGGCGAACCGGCGCAGCGCATCCTCGTTGATGCTCACCCCGAGATTGGCCTCGAGCTGCGCGACATACTGGCCGAACACGTCATCCGCCAGCGCTTGCCGCACCGCGTCGCTGAAGCGCTTGGCATCGGCTGAGGCAGGATCGAAATCCGGCACCTTGATATCGGTGACGCGAAACACGAGGCGCTCGCCAGGCTTCTGCCCCTGCGCGATCCCCGGCGCGTCCTTCGCGGTTTGGAACACCGCGTCGATGGCTGCGATCGAAAACGGTCCAGATGCATTGCCGCGCTTCAGTCCTGATAAGCTTTCGAGCTTGAGGCCTGCTTGCGCGGCAAGCTCCGCGAAGGGCACGCCCGCCTTGAGCTTGTCGAGCAGCTCGGAACCTTTGGCCGCAAGCCGCTGCGCGACCTGCTCGTCGCGCCACCGGGACTCGACCTGCTCCTTGACCTCTTCGAAGCCGCGTTCGCGCGAGGGGGTCACCGCCATCACGTCGTACCAGACGAAGCCCCCGCCGCCTGGGAGCTGCAGCGCTTCATTATCGACGCCGACGTTCGAGCCGAACGCCGCAGAGACCACGTCGATGCCAGACCGCAGATCCGTGACCGGAGAACCGTCCGGCCCGCGGCCGGAGCGGTCGGTCTCGAACGCCCGGGCGGTCAACTGGTCTTTCTGGGCGATTTCATCGAGGTGCAGCCCCGCGGCGCGGTCGTCCTCGATCTTGTCGCGCAGATCGAGGAGCTTTGGCCGGACGCGTTCGGCGGCGATCTGCTGGCGGATTTCGGGCGCAACTTCTTCGTATGGACGCGCGTGGCCGGGTTCGATCTTGGTGACGTGCACCAGCACGGTGCCGAAGCGCCCCGCCACCGGCGAACTGACGCCTCCCTCGGGAAGCGCGAACGCCGCATCGGCGACGGCACGGTCGAGCAGCTCGCTCTGGGCGACCAGCCCGAGATCGATGTCTTGCGGTTTCAACCCGCGCTCGGCAGCGAGCTCCTCGAACCGCTGGCCCTTCCCGATGCGTTCGGCCGCCGTGCGAGCGTCATCGGGGCTGGAGAATACGATCTGCTCGATCCGGCGCTTCTCCGGCGTACCGTAGTGCCCGCTGTGTTGCTGGTAATCGCGCTGCACGTCGGCGTCGGGAATTTCAACGGTTTTGGCCAAATCCTCGGCAGTCAGCGTGAGGGTCGCAATTTTGCGATATTCGGGCGCGCGAAACTGACCCTTGTGCTCCTCGTAATATTTGGCCAGCACCTCCGGAGTCGGCGCAGCAATGTCGCCCGCCTGGCCGCGATCGAGCGCGACGAAATCGACGGCGCGCTGCTCGTTCTGGAAGCGGTGCACGGCATCAGCCAGACTCTTCGGCGCATTCAGCCCGCCGCTCATCGTCTCGGCGAGCTCGCGTCGCAATGCGGTCCGCCGCTGCTCGGCGGCGTAGCGCGCTTCGGTGAATCCGGCGGCGCGGATCATCTGTTGAAAGCGAAACCGGTCGAATTGACCGGTCGGTCCGAGGAAATTCGCGTCCGAAGTGATCTCGCGCGCGATTTCCGCGTCCGAAAGATTGAGCCCGAGCTGGCGCGCCCGTTCGTCGAGCGCCGCGTCCGCCAGCATCTGTCGGAGCAGCTGCCGCTCGAGGCCGAGCGCCCGCGCCTGATCGGCGGTGATGGGCCGGCCGAGTCGTCGGCCGACTTGCTGCAGGTGATCGTTGTACGCCTGGCGGAATTGCTCGACGCTGATCTCGGTCGACCCGACCTTGGCGAGACTGGACCGGCCGAACCCGCGGAAAATGTCGCCGATGCCCCAAACCGCGAAGCTCAGCGCCAGAAACCCGAACATGGCGGCCATGACCAGCTTGCCGAGCCAATGGGAGGAGGCTTTGTGAAGACCTCGGAGCATGATCCTGCGATCGGGTGAAAGCGGTCGGCCCCAAGGCCGGATCCCGCGGAGGCCGCGCATCATAAGGATGAGGCCCTCAAGCCGCAACCGACCCGTTGGGACTCTTCCGCGCAGATCGACGCTCTGCTAAGCGCTCGCACCCATTGGCCACATCGAGGTCCGATCGAGATGCCGACCCGTCGCCCGCTCGTCGCGGGGAATTGGAAGATGCATGGCCTGAAGGCGTCGCTCGTACAGCTCGAGCGCGTGCAGCACGGTTCCGAGCGGATTCGAGACGACGTCGAGCTCATGATCTGCCCGCCGGCCACGCTTGTCGCCGCGTTCGCGGCCGCCGCCGAGGGGTCCCGGGTCGCGATCGGCGGGCAGGACTGCCACGCCGAAGCTTCCGGCGCCCATACCGGCGACATTTCCGCAGAGATGCTGGCCGACGCCGGCGCAAGCGCGGTGATCGTCGGGCATTCGGAACGCCGGAGCCAGCATGGCGAAACCGACGCCGACGTGCGGGCCAAAGCGCGCGCTGCGTGGCGGGCCGGGCTTCTCGCGATCGTATGTATCGGCGAGACGCAAGCCGAGCGCGCCGGTGGCGAGACGCTCGGTATAGTCGAGCGGCAGCTGGCAGGGTCGGTACCCGATGGCGCCAACCCGGGCAATCTCGTTATCGCCTATGAGCCTGTATGGGCGATCGGCACCGGGCTGACGCCGACCACGAATGACATCGAGGAAGTGCACCGCATGATCCGGAAGCGGCTGGCAAAACGGTTCGGTCCATCCGGCGAGGGCATTCGGGTGCTCTACGGCGGCTCGGTGAAACCCGAGAACGCCCGGGAGCTGCTCGCGGCGCAAGATGTCGACGGCGCGCTGGTCGGCGGCGCTAGCCTCAAGGCCGATGATTTCCTGGCCATCGCGGCCGCGTACGCTTGATTGAAGGCGATATCAGCGATTGCCGCGCGCAACCCTCAGGGTAGCCAGAGCGCCGGGGATCGTGTAGACAGCCGCCGCTTCCTATATGCGGGACGTGGCGAGCCGCGGCGATGGCCGCTCCGCGGGTTGGTTCGGGATTCAGGGAATGCAGACCGTCATCATCGTGATCCACCTCATGGTCGTGCTCGCCATGACGGGTGTCGTCTTGCTTCAGCGCTCCGAAGGCGGCGGGCTCGGCATGGGCGGCGGTAGCGGCGGATTCTTGACGAGCCGTGGCAGTGCCAATGTGTTGACCCGCACCACCGCGACCCTTGCGGCCGTTTTCTTCGCAACGAGCCTCGTGCTGTCCATCCTGGCCGGCTGGGACCGCAAGCCGCATTCGATCCTGGAAGGATCGACTCCGGCCGGTGCGCCCGCAGGCCGTGCACCCGAGCCGCTGGGAGGAGGCGGACGCGGCGTCCTCGACACCCTGCGCCAGCAGGCCCCGCCCGCGGGCCAGCAGGGCCAGCCTGCCGCTCCGCCCGCGCCGGCGGCCCCGGCGCCGGCCGGTCCGCAGGTGCCGCAATCGAAATAGAGGGGATATCCAGAGGGCCGGGGTTCCGGCCCTCCGGCTTTCGAGCAAATGGGACTCGGCGAATCGAGGGTAGCGGGTTAAAGGTTGGCTCCCATGGCGCGGTACGTCTTCATCACCGGCGGCGTGGTCTCCTCACTTGGGAAAGGCTTGGCATCCGCGGCGCTCGGCGCGCTGCTGCAGGCGCGCGGCTATCGGGTACGCCTGCGAAAGCTCGACCCCTACCTCAATGTCGACCCGGGCACGATGTCCCCCTACCAGCACGGCGAGGTCTTCGTCACCGATGACGGCGCCGAGACAGATCTCGATCTCGGCCATTACGAGCGCTTCACCGGGGTTCCTGCGACCCGGCAGGACAACATTACGACGGGGCGCATCTATCAGGAGATCCTCGCCAAGGAACGCCGCGGCGATTATCTCGGCGCGACCATCCAGGTCATTCCCCACGTCACCAATGCCATCAAGGAATTCATCCTCGAAGGCAATGAAGGCTTCGATTTCGTGCTCGTCGAAATCGGCGGCACGGTCGGCGACATCGAGGGGCTGCCGTTTCTCGAAGCCATCCGCCAGCTCGGCAACGAGCTGCCGCGCCGCCACACGGCCTACGTCCACCTAACCCTGCTGCCGTTCATCCCCAGCTCGGGCGAGCTGAAGACCAAGCCGACCCAGCATTCCGTCAAGGAGCTGCGCTCGATCGGCATCCAGCCCGACGTTCTGCTGTGCCGTACCGATCGGCCGATCCCGCGCGACGAGCGTCGCAAGTTGTCGCTGTTCTGCAACGTGCGCGAAAGCGCGGTTATCGAAGCGCACGACGTCGACAACATCTACGCGGTCCCGGAGGCCTACCACGCCGCGGGGCTCGATTCCGAGCTGCTCGATTCGTTCGGCATCGTTCCGACCCAAACTCCCGAGCTGGATCGCTGGCGACTGATCAACGAGCGCATCCGCAACCCCGAAGGCGCGGTCACGATCGCGGTCGTGGGCAAATATACCGGTCTCAAGGACGCCTATAAGTCGCTGATCGAGGCGCTCTCGCACGGCGGCATCGCCAACAAGGTCAAGGTCAACCTCGATTGGATCGAAAGCGAGGTATTCGAGCGGGAAGACCCGGCGCCGTTCCTGGAGCACGTCAACGGCATCCTGGTGCCGGGCGGTTTCGGGCAGCGCGGCGCCGAGGGAAAAATCCGCGCCGCCCAGTTCGCGCGCGAACGGCATGTGCCGTATTTCGGCATCTGTTTCGGCATGCAGATGGCGGTAGTCGAGGCGGCGCGGAACCTGTGCGGGATCGAGGAGGCCAATTCGACCGAGTTCGGCCCGACGTCGGCGCCGGTGGTCGGGCTGATGACGGAATGGTTGCGCGGCAATGCGCTCGAGAAGCGCCGCTCGGACGGCGACCTCGGCGGCACGATGCGGCTCGGCGCCTATCTGGCGCGGCTGCAGCCCGGGAGCCACGTCGCGGCAATTTACGGGACCACAGAAATCTCCGAGCGCCACCGCCACCGCTACGAGGTCAACACGAACTACAAGGGCCGGCTGGAGCAGCACGGAATGCGGTTCTCCGGCATGTCTCCCGACGGCATCCTGCCGGAGATCGTGGAATACGAGGACCATCCCTGGTTCATCGGCGTGCAGTTCCACCCCGAGCTGAAATCCCGGCCGTTCGAGCCGCATCCGCTGTTTTCCTCCTTTGTCGAGGCGGCCGTGGAGCAGAGCCGGCTGGTGTAGTCCGCCTCTTGTCTATTGGATTCGTCCGGCTGACGTTGACCGCGACAGCGGGCCAACGCATGGTCCGCGGCCATGCGGAACGAGAAGATCGAGCCCAAGCCCAACCCGGTCGTCAGCGTCGGCGATGTCAGGTTCGGCAATGATCTGCCGCTCGCGCTGATCGCCGGGCCTTGCGCGCTCGAAAGCCGCGAGCACGCGCTCGAAACCGCAGCGGCCTTGAAGGAAATGAGCCGCAAGCTCGGGGTCGGGCTCGTCTACAAGACCTCGTTCGACAAGGCGAACCGCACCAGCGCAAAGGGCGCCCGCGGGCTCGGGCTCGAGGCGGCGCTGCCTGTTTTCGTCGATATCCGGGAGAAGCTGGCCGTTCCCGTGCTCACCGACGTGCACGAGCCGGCGCAATGCGCCTATGCGGCCAAGGCGGTCGACATCCTCCAGATTCCGGCTTTCCTGTGCCGGCAGACCGATCTCCTGGTCGCGGCGGCGAGAACCGGACGGGCCATCAACGTCAAGAAGGGCCAGTTTCTAGCCCCATGGGATATGACCAACGTGGTGGCGAAGATCACCGGCGCGGGAAATCGCAACGTGCTCGTCACCGAACGCGGCGTTTCGTTCGGCTACAATACGTTGGTCTCCGATTTCCGCGCGCTGCCGATCCTGAGGCGGACCGGAGCGCCGGTGATCTTCGATGCGACCCACTCGGTACAGCAGCCGGGTGGCCGGGGCACCGCTTCGGGAGGAGAACGCGAGTTTGTGCCGGTGCTGGCCCGGGCAGCCGTTGCGGTCGGCGTGGCGGGGATTTTCATTGAAACCCACGAAAATCCGGACTGGGCGCCATCGGACGGGCCTAACATGATACCGCTCAAGGATTTACCCGCACTGGTTCGCACGCTGCTGGAATTCGATCGATTGGCCAAAGCGCCGGTGCATTGAGGGCCCGTTTCCGGGGACGGCTGCATCGACGAGAGCGCATCGAATGCAAGCCGTCGAGCAAACGCCTGAAGCGACGCGCCGGAACGCCCGTCGCGTCCTCGCCGGGGTGAGCACGGTCGCGTTCGCGACTTCCCTGTTCAGCCGCGCCATCGATCCGATCATCCCGCCGATCGCACTCGATCTCGGGGTCGCGCCCGAGACGGTCGCGCTGCTGTCCACGGCCTTTTCGCTACCCTTTGCGATGATCCAGCCGATCCTGGGACCGCTCGCCGACACATTCGGCAAGACCCGGATTATGACGATCTGCCTTCTCATCCTGATCGCGACGGCGGCGATCGGTGCGACGGCACAAAACTTCCCCGTCCTGCTCGGCTCGCGGATGCTCGCCGGCGCCGCAGCCGGCGGGGTATTCCCGGTCTCGCTCGCCATCGTCGGCGATCTTGTTCCGGTCGCGGAACGGCAGATCGCGCTGGGCCGCTATTTGGCCGTGGTCATTTCCGGGAATTTCTTGGGCGGTTCTCTTGCCGGCGCCATCGCCGATCTGATCGGGTGGCGGGGAGTGTTTGTCGTGATCGGCTGCGGCGGCATGGCCGCATTCCTCGCCTCTCGGTTCGGGTTTGCCGCTCAGGAGAAGCCGACCGTAGCTCGGCTCGAGATCCGTACGATTCCGGGTCTGTTTCGCGACATCATGAGCAATCCGCGGGCCAAAATCTGTTTCGCAGCGGTGTTTCTCGAGGGCGTGGCGGTCTTTGGCCTGTTCCCGTATGTCGCGCTGCTTCTGTTCGACCGCGGCGAGGTGAGGGCCTCGATCGCGGGTCTCGTCTTGGGCGGATTTGCGCTCGGTGGGGTTGCCTATGCGCTGATGGTCCGGATGCTGCTCGGGAGATTCCAAGTCAGGCGGCTGATGCTGGCCGGAGCCATCGTAGCCGCCGTTGCGCTTCTCGGCGCGGCGTTCGGGATCTCATGGCCGGCCGAGATGGCGGTTTTCGGCTTCATCGGCTTCGGGTTCTACATGCTGCACGGCTGCATCCAGGTTCAGGCGACGGAAATCGCGCCCGGCGCACGAGGAGCGGCCATGGCGCTCCACTCCTTCTTCTTCTTCACGGGCCAGGCGATCGGTCCGGTGCTCTACGGCTTCGGATTTGTTCATTTCGGAACCGTACTGACGCTCTTGCTCGCGGGTGCGATCATGCTGCTGGTCGGCATCCTGGCTGCGCGGCTGGTGCCCGATCGGCCCGAGCTGGCGTGAGTGTTCCTTCGGTACGTCATTTCGAGGCCGAGGACGGGACCGAAAAGCCTTGCCGGATCGACCAAGAGCACCGATTATAGAGGCGACGGCCTGGGGTGCCGCGGAACGCGGCTGAGATCAAACCCATCGAACCTGTCTGGGTCATGCCAGCGTAGGGAGCCGCCGATGGCCAAAGCCCATCGTCGATCGACCGAGAAACCAACGGTGCTGATCATCGGCGCCGGCGTGGTCGGGCTTGGCATCGGCTGGCGGCTCGCTCAGCGCGGCGCCGCGGTGACGTTGTTCGACCGAGCGGAAGCCGGATCGGGTGCAAGTCACGCGGCGGCCGGCATGCTCGCGGTCTGCGCGGAAGCCGAGCCGGGCGAAGAGCATCTCATCGCGCTTGGCCGCCTCAGCCAAGCGCTGTGGCCGGATTTCGCGGCGGAGGTCGAAGAGCTTTCGGGGCGATCCATCGACTTACGGCGCGAGGGCACGTTGGTCGTGGCACTGACGGCCGACGACCAGGCGCGCATCCAGCATCATCTGGAATTTCAGCGGTCGCTGGGGCTGCCGGTGGAATGGATTTCGGCCCGCGAGGCGCGGCGCCGCGAGCCGCATCTCGCCTCGATCGCCGGCGCGGTGTGGAGCCCCGAGGACGGCCAGGTCGACAATCGCAAGCTCGTTGCGGCGCTGAAGGTCGCGTGCGTGCGCGCCGGAGCCGATATCCATGAGCACCAGGAGGTGCGGCGCATCCTCACCGTCGGGGAGCGTGCTGCCGGGGTCGAGCTTGCGGACCGCAGCCAACATCACGCCGACATCGTTGTGCTCGCTGCCGGCGCATGGTCGCGGTCGATCGAGGGTCTGCCGCCGCCGCTGCGCCCGCCGGTGCGTCCGGTCAAAGGCCAGATGATCGCGCTGCAAATGGACCCAGCGGCGCCGCTCTTGAGGCACGTGATCCGGGCGCCCAACGTGTATCTCGTGCCGCGGCTCGATGGCCGGCTCGTCCTGGGCGCTACCGTGGAGGAGAAAGGCTTCGACCCGGCGCTCACAGCGGGCGGAATCCTGGCACTGCTTGAGCCTGCCTGGCGCACTGTCCCCGCGATCGAGGAACTGACCATCGCGGAAATGTGGGTCGGCCACCGCCCGGGGAGCCGTGACGATGCACCGATCCTGGGATACGGGCCGGTAGAGGGCCTCGTCTATGCAACCGGGCATCATCGCAACGGCATCTTGCTGGCCCCGGTGACAGCAGAAGCGGTGGACGTCTTGGTGCGAGGCGGCAAACTCGATCCCGCAGTCGTGCCGTTCGGCTGGGATCGTTTCGATCCCGTCCCGGCGAGGGCAGCGGAATGAGCGATACGGCAGCAGCAAGCATCCGCGTCAACGGGGCCGATGAACCCCTGCGCGCGCGATCCGTTGCGGACCTGCTTGCGCAAAAGGAGATCGCGCCCGACATGCGGGGCATCGCCGTTGCCCTCAATGGCAGTATCGTGCCGAGGGCCGATTGGCCCGATACGCCGCTTTCGCCGGGGGATGCGGTCGAGATCGTAACGGCGCGGCAGGGTGGTTGAAGCGTGAGACGAGCATGTCCGATGTTCTGAAAATCGCCGACCGGACGTTTCGGTCCCGGCTCTTCCTCGGCACTGCCGGATATCCCAACCGGAAAATCCTGCTCGATGCCCTTGCCGCAAGCGGCGCCGAGATGGCCACCGCCTCGATCCGGCGCATCAGCCTGGCGGGGGAGGAAGAGAGCCTCGTCGACCTGCTCGCCGGCCGGGTGCAATTCCTACCCAATACGGCGGGCTGCCAGACCGCCAAGGACGCCGTGCTCACGGCTGAGCTCGCCCGCGAAGCACTTGGTACCGACTGGATCAAGCTTGAAGTGATCGGCGACCGCGAGCTGCTCTATCCGGACGTGGAGGAGCTCGTGCATGCGACCGAGACTCTGGTTGCCAAGAATTTCGTGGTTCTGCCCTATTGCAACGAGGACCCGGTCACTTGCCGCAAGCTCGCCGACGTGGGAGCGGCGGCGGTGATGCCGCTCGGCTCCCCGATCGGCTCCGGGCTCGGCATCGCCAATCCGCATCTGATCGAGCTGTTGTGCGCGCGTTCGCCGGTCCCGGTCGTGCTCGATGCCGGGATCGGCACCGCCTCGGACGCGGCGTTCGCGATGGAGCTCGGCTGTGCGGCGGTGCTGCTCAATACGGCGGTATCCAAGGCGCGCGATCCGGTGGGCATGGCGGCCGCTATGCGCGCGGCGGTCGAGGCGGGGCGCCTGGCGCGCCTCGCGGGCCGGATCCCGAAGGCGAAATACGCCGAGCCCTCGAGCCCGCAGCTCGGCCTCGTCGGCACGTGAGGCTTCCCGAACCTGCGCTGTTGGTGATCACCGATCGCCGGCAGGCGCAAAGACCGATCCCCGACATCATCGAGGCTGCGTGTACGGCCGGGTGCCGATGGTTCAGCGTGCGCGAGAAGGATCTCGGTCCCGACGCGCAGCTGGCCTTGGCGGGGGGCCTGCAACACATCGCGCGCCGCTTCGGTGCACGCTTGATGCTTCATGGTGATCCCGAACTTGCCAAGGCCGCCGGGCTCGGCGGCGTGCACCTGCCGGCCGGTGGCGATGCGGCCTTCGCCCGGGCGCGGCTCGGGCGCGAGCGTCTCGTCGGCACTTCGGTCCACAGCGCGGCGGAAGCCGCAAGCCTTGATCCGGCGCTCGTCGATTATGCGATCGCCGGCCCGGTCTATGAGACCGCGAGCAAGCCCGGCTACGGACCGGCGCTCGGGCCGAGAGGCATTGCCGAGATCGTGGCTGCGGCGCGCGTACCGATCCTGGCGATCGGCGGGATCGACGCCAAGCGCGCGCGCGCGATGGGCCAAACCGGCGCCGCCGGCGTTGCCGTTATGGGAAGCGTCATGCGGGCCTGCGCGCCCGGCACGGAAATCGAGGGATTGATCCGAGCGCTTGGCGCGACGACGGCGTAGCGGCTGGGCGCCCTGCTAACGGGAGGAACTCATGTCCGATTTGGCCGGCAAGGTGGCGCTCGTGACGGGATCGAGCCGGGGGCTCGGACGCGCGATCGCGTTGGCGCTAGGGGAGGCGGGCGTCGACGTCGCGGTCAATTACCACAAAAGCCGCGAACAGGCCGATGCAGTCGTCGCGGAAATCCGCAAGCACGGGCGGCGTGCGGTCGCAATCGGCGCCGATGTCGCCCGGCAGAACGAAGTCACTCGGCTGGTGAGCGAGGCAAAGCGCCAGCTCGGGACCATTACGATCCTGGTCAACAATGCCGGCATCGCGCGCGTCGAGCCGATCGATGGGATCAGCGAGGCGGACTGGGACGACATGATGGCCGTCAATCTCAAGTCGGCGTTTCTCGTCACCAAGGCCGTGCTGCCGGGCATGCGCGAGGCGCGGTGGGGTCGCATTCTCAACATGTCCTCGGTCGCCTCGCAGATCGGCGGGATCGTCGGCCCGCACTATTCGGCGTCCAAAGCCGGGCTGATCGGCTTCACCCACTGGCTCGCGGCGCACCTCGCCAAGGAGAACATCGCAGCCAACGCGCTCGCCCCGGCACTCGTCGAGAGCGACATGGTGACGGCGGACCTGCGCGCGCTGCCGGAGCGCATTCCGATCGGCCGGTTCGGCAAGCCGGAGGAACTCGCCGCGCTTGCGCTTTCCGTGCTCGGCAACGGCTACATCACCGGCCAGACCATCAATCTCAATGGCGGCCTCTACATGTCGTCGTGAGATGTGGTCACAGCGCGACTCCTCGGCAGCGAGAGAAGAACGGTAAACCCGAGGCGTCAGAGCAACTCGGAATCGTCGTTCGGGCCGAGCGCGTAGCGCGAGAGCCGGAATCCATGAACACTGATCAACCCGTCGTGGCCAAAGGGCAATATGCGGTGTTCATAGGTCCCGGCTCGCGCTCGCTGCGCTCGCTTGGCCGGGACGACGGACGATCTATTCGACCTCACCCGCGCGCGCGATAGGGAGGCACGCCCGGATCCGGCAGCCACACGCCGGCCGGCGGCTTGCCGGTCTGCCAAAACACGTCGATCGGGATGCCGCCGCGCGGGTACCAATAGCCGCCAATGCGCAGCCAGCGGGGCTTGAGCAGCGCCGCGAGCCGCTTGCCGATGCCGACCGTGCAATCCTCGTGGAACGCACCATGGTTGCGGAAGCTCGCGAGATAAAGCTTCAGCGATTTCGATTCCAGCAGCCACGCCTTGGGCGCGTAATCGATGACGATCAGGGCGAAATCCGGCTGGCCCGTGATCGGGCAGAGACAGGTGAACTCCGGCGCGGTGAAGCGCGCGATATAGACCGTGTCGGCATGCGGATTCGGCACGCGGTCGAGCTGCGCGGCTTGCGGGGAAGCCGGAATGCGAGTTGGCCTTCCCAATTGCAGCGCTTTTTGTGCCATGCGCGTTTCACAGATTTCGGCGGTCAATTCGGGTGAATCATTCGACGCTCGCGTCATACCGCGGTGATGTGGTTGCGCAGCTGCAACGGGTGGTCGATGTACGACAACGGCTCGAGTCCCACTCCGGTGCCGTGAATGATCACATCGCCATAATCGAGCAGGCGGCCGAAGATCGACTGAACAACGTCGACGCTCTCGACCTTGTCCATATGCATCTCGACCGTATAGCGCCGCACGAATCCGCATTTGTAGATGATGCGCCGGTCGGTCACTGCGATTTCGGTCGTGATGCGGTGAAACCAAGCGCGCGCCAGCAGGATCGCCCCGATGACGAACACGACCACGGCCACGAACAGGATCACGTAATGATAGAAATTCTGCTCGCCCGGCAGGACGCCGGCAAGGATGCCGGCCAAAGCCCATAGCAGCAGCCCCGGCAGATAGGTGACCCAGGAGATGCGGGCGATGTGTCGCACGCTCTCGCCCTGCTGCAACACGCTGTTGACGTAGGACATGCGGGGTCCTCCGTGGAACTCGCCCGATCCGGCCCGGCTTGGCGCGACCCGAGGCATTCGCTACAAGCGGCGCGCCACGAATGCAACAGCGAAGCCCCCGCCATGACTGCGATCGTCGACATCATCGGACGCGAGATTCTGGATAGCCGCGGCAATCCCACCGTCGAGGTCGACGTCGTGCTCGAGGACGGCTCGCGCGGCCGCGCGGCGGTGCCGTCCGGCGCCTCGACCGGCGCGCACGAGGCGGTCGAGCTTCGTGACGGCGACAAGAGCCGCTACGGCGGCAAAGGGGTGCGCAAGGCGGTCGACGCTGTAAACAGCGAGATCTTCGATGCGGTCGGCGGCATGGACGCCGAAGCGCAGGTCAAGATCGACGAGACCCTGATCGCGCTCGACGGCACGCCCAACAAGGGGCGGCTCGGCGCCAACGCCATTCTCGGCGTCTCGCTCGCGGTCGCGAAGGCGGCGGCGGCGGCGAACGAGCTGCCGCTCTATCGCTATGTCGGCGGAACCTCGGCGCGCGTTTTGCCGGTGCCGATGATGAACGTCGTCAATGGCGGCGTGCATGCCGACAATCCCATCGATTTCCAGGAATTCATGATCATGCCGATCGGCGCGCCGAGCTTGGCGGAGGCCGTGCGCATGGGCTCCGAAGTGTTCCATACGCTGCGCAAGGCGCTCAAAGACGCCGGCCACAACACCAATGTCGGCGACGAAGGCGGCTTTGCGCCGAACCTGCCGTCGGCAGATGCCGCGCTCGGCTTCGTCATGAAGGCGATCGAAGCCGCAGGCTTCAAAGTAGGAGACGAGATCGTGCTCGCGCTCGATCCGGCGGCGAGCGAGTTCTTTCGCAACGGGCGCTACGAATATCAAGGCGAGGGGACGACGCGCTCTCCCGAGCAGCAGGCCGCTTATCTCGCCGATCTCGCTGCGCGCTATCCGATCGTGTCGATCGAGGACGGCATGGCGGAGGACGATTTCGTCGGCTGGAAGCTGTTGACCGACCGGATCGGCAACACCTGCCAGCTCGTCGGCGACGACATCTTCGTCACCAATGTTGCACGGCTCAGGGAGGGCATCGAGAGCGGCATCGCCAATTCGATCCTGGTCAAGGTCAACCAGATCGGCACGCTGACCGAGACGCTCGCCGCGATCGATCTTGCGCATCGCGCCGGCTACACAACGGTGATGTCGCACCGTTCCGGCGAGACCGAAGATTCGACCATCGCCGATCTCGCGGTCGCGACCAATTGCGGACAGATCAAGACCGGTTCGCTGGCGCGCTCCGACCGCACGGCGAAATACAACGAGCTGATCCGGATCGAGGAAGAGCTGGGGCCGCAGGCGGTGTTTGCCGGCCGCGCTGCGCTCAAGCGGCGCGGGTGAATGGACAAGGGTCCGGTCGGGCAGCAAGGGGCTCCCTCTCCCCGCAGGGGAGAGGGATGGGGTGAGGGGGATCGGGCCTTGGTAAACGTCGCAGATCGTGATCCCCGCACCCGATCCTCGCCCTCGGCGAGGATCGACCCTGGATCGAGTCCGGGCAGGCTCTCTCCCCTCCGGGGAGAGGTGATTCTAGCCCGTTAATCCCGGGGTAACGCGGCTGCGGGCATGGTACGCCCATGGTCATCCGCAAGCGGCTCAGATCGGCGATCACCGCCATCGGCCTCTATATCGCCGCCGCGCTGTTGATCGGGTATTTCGGCGTCAACGCCTACACCGGAGCCCACGGGCTGAAGGCGAAGCAGGACTTGGCCCTGCAGACCGACGAGCTCTCGAAGGAGCTGGCGCAGCTCAAACTCGAGCGCAAAAGCTGGGAGCTGCGGGTATCCTTGCTGCGCGCCGACCGGCTCGATCCCGACATGCTCGACGAGCGCGCGCGGGCGATGCTCGATTATGCGCACCCCAACGATCTCATCTTGATGCGCAAACTGCGCTGATCAGCACCGCTGCGAGCACGATCGCTGTCGTAGCGAGAATTCATGTCCGGTCAGGAGTTTGTCCCATGCGGCCGAGGGATTGCGGCGCGCTTCCGCGCCCGAGCATTTTGGGCTATGGCTTGCCGAAACTCGCAAATGCCCGAGGACGCCCATGGCCGTTGCCAAGAACAAGCCCGCGGCACCCGCCCCGCGCCGCGCGGCGGGGGAAAAACCGGCGCAAGGGGACGAGGTCCCCGCCTTCTCCAAGGATGACGAGCTCAAAGCCTACCACGACATGCTGCTCATCCGCCGGTTCGAGGAGAAGGCCGGCCAGATGTACGGCATGGGTTTGATCGGAGGATTCTGTCACCTCTACATCGGCCAGGAAGCCGTCGTGGTCGGGATGCAGATGACGCTCAAACCGGGCGACGAAGTGATCACGGGATACCGCGACCACGGCCACATGCTCGCCTGCGGCATGGACCCCAAGGGCGTCATGGCGGAACTGACGGGGCGGCGCGGCGGCTATTCCAAGGGCAAGGGCGGCTCCATGCACATGTTCTCGGTCGAGAAGGGGTTCTACGGCGGTCACGGCATCGTCGGCGCCCAGGTCCCGATCGGCACGGGATTGGCCTTCGCCAACCGCTATCGCGGCAACGACAACGTATCGCTGACCTATTTCGGCGACGGTGCCGCCAACCAGGGCCAGGTCTACGAGAGCTTCAACATGGCGGAGCTGTGGAAGCTGCCCGTGGTCTACGTGATCGAGAACAACCGCTATGCAATGGGCACGTCGCTGACGCGCGCTTCCGCCACTACGGATCTCTCGAAACGCGGGCTGTCGTTCAACATCCCGGGCGAGCAAGTCGACGGCATGGACGTCCGCGCCGTGCGCGCCGCGGGCGAGAAGGCGGTCCATTGGTGCCGCGAGGGCAGGGGGCCGTATATTCTCGAAATGCTGACCTACCGCTATCGCGGCCATTCGATGTCGGATCCGGCAAAATACCGCTCGCGCGAAGAGGTGCAGAAGATGCGCACCGAGCACGATCCGATCGAGCAGGTGCGCAACCGATTGCTCGGCAACGCCATGGCGAATGAGGACGAGCTCAAGAAGATCGACGGCGCAGTGCGCGACGTGGTCAACGAGGCGGCGGAATTCGCCACCAACAATCCGGAGCCGGACCCCTCCGAGCTCTACACCGACGTTCTGCAATGAGCGGTCGAGGCCGCGCTCTCGCCGGGTCTGGCTCTTACCAGGGTGAAGGACGCCGATGCCGATTCAGGTGCTGATGCCCGCGTTGTCGCCCACCATGGAGAAGGGCAACCTTGCCAAGTGGATCAAGGGCGAGGGCGACAAGATCAAAGCGGGCGACGTTATCGCCGAGATCGAGACCGACAAGGCGACCATGGAAGTCGAGGCGGTCGACGACGGCACGCTCGGCAAGATTCTGGTGCCCGAAGGAACCGCCGACGTCGCGGTGAACACGCCGATCGCGATGATCCTCGCGGAAGGCGAAGATGCCGGCGCGCTCAAAGATGCGGTGCCGGCGCAGCCGCAAAAGGCCGCGGAATCCGCCCCGCCGGCGCAAGCCCAGAAGCCGGCGGAATCGGCGCCGGCCGCGGAGGCCCGCGCCCCGGCGCCGCAAGCGCCCGCGCCGCCTCAGGCTCCCGCGGCGCCCGAGCCCAAAGCCGAGATCGAGCCGGAGGTGCCGGAGGGCACCGAGATGGTGACGATCACGGTGCGCGAGGCCTTGCGCGATGCGATGGCAGAGGAAATGCGCCGCGATGCGACCGTCTTCGTCATCGGCGAGGAAGTCGCGGAATATCAGGGCGCGTACAAGGTGACCCAAGGCCTGCTGCAGGAGTTCGGCGACAAACGCGTGATCGACACGCCGATCACCGAGCACGGCTTCGCCGGGCTCGGCGTCGGCACGGCGCTCGCAGGCCTGAAACCGGTCGTCGAGTTCATGACCTTCAATTTCGCCATGCAGGCGATCGACCAGATCATCAATTCGGCCGCGAAGACCCGCTACATGTCCGGCGGCCAGATGCGCTGCTCGATCGTGTTCCGCGGCCCGAACGGGCCTGCCGCGCGCGTCGCGGCCCAGCACAGCCAAGATTACTCGGCCTGGTACTCGCACATTCCGGGCATGAGGGTGATTGCGCCCTATTCGGCCGCCGACGCCAAGGGATTGTTGAAGTCGGCGATCCGTGATCCCAATCCGGTGATCTTCCTCGAGAACGAGATTCTCTATGGCCAGTCGTTTCCGGTGCCCAAGCTGGACGATTATGTGGTGCCGATCGGCAAGGCCAAGGTGGTGCGGCCGGGCAACAACGTCACGATCGTCGCCTGGTCGATGGGGATGAGCTACGCGCTGAAAGCCGCCGACGAGCTCGCCAAGAAGCACATCCTCGCCGAAGTCATCGATCTGCGGACCATCCGGCCGATGGACATCGACACGATCGTTCAGTCCGTGCAGAAGACCGGCCGCCTCGTCACGGTCGAGGAGGGCTGGCCGCAATCGGGCGTGGGCGCGGAGATCGCCGCGCGCGTCATGGAGCACGCTTTCGATTATCTCGATGCGCCGGTGCTGCGCGTCGCCGGCAAGGATGTGCCGATGCCTTACGCGGCCAATCTGGAGAAGCTCGCATTGCCGTCGGTCAACGAGATCGTCGATGCGGTGAAAGTCGTCTGTTACCGGTGAGCCATGACGAAGAGGTCGCATGAGCCGCTGCTGATCCCGCCGGGTGCCCGCAAGCCCGTCGACATGGAAATGCTGCGCGCCGGCGTCACGCGGCAGAAAATCCCGGCGCGCCCCCAGGCCGAGATGCACTCGGCCGAGGATTCGGCGACGATCACCGCGGCCTGAGATCCCGTCATGCCGATCAACATCCTGATGCCTGCGCTCTCCCCGACCATGGAGAAGGGCAATTTGGCCAAATGGCTGAAAAAGGAGGGCGACCCGGTCAAGGCGGGCGACGTCATCGCCGAGATCGAGACCGACAAGGCGACGATGGAGGTCGAGGCGGCCGATGAGGGTACGCTGGCGAAGATCGTGGTGCCGGAAGGAACCGCCGACGTTCCGGTCAACCAGTTGATCGCGGTGCTTGCCGGCGAAGGCGAGGATGTGAAGGCGGCGGCCGCTGCCGCGAAGGGGGCGCCGCCACCTTCGCCGCAGGCTGCGGCCGCGCCGAAGCCCGCGCCGGCGGAAGCTCCCGCACAAGCAAAAGCCTCCCCGCCGCCAGCGGCGCAACCGCCCGCACAGCGCGAGCAGCAAGCTCCCGCCGCACCGCCGCCGCCCATGATCAGCGCTCCTTCGATCGCGGCGCGCGCACCAGGCGAGGCCGGCCGGATGGACGGCGACCGCATCTTTTCCTCGCCGCTCGCGCGGCGTCTTGCGCGCGAGGCAGGCATCGACATCGGCCGCGTGCAAGGCACAGGGCCGCGCGGTCGGGTCATCGCCCGCGACATCGAGGCGGCGAAATCCGGCAAGGGCCTGCGGGCTCCCGGCGCTCCGGCGGCAGCGCCTGCCCCTGCGGCAGCGCCGATCGTCGCGCGCGCACCCTCGGACGAGAAGATCCGCGCGCTGTTCGAGCCGGGCAGCTATGAGGCCGTGCCGCACGACAACATGCGCAAGATCATCGCCCAGCGGCTCACGGAATCGAAGCTCACGATCCCGCATTTCTATCTGACGGTCGATTGCGCGCTCGACAAGCTCTTGGCCGCGCGCGAGGAGATCAACGCCATCGCGCCGAAGGACAAGGATGGCAAGCCGGGCTACAAGATCTCGGTCAACGATTTCGTCATCAAGGCGCTGGCGCTCGCGCTGCAGAAAGTACCGGACGCGAACGTGACCTGGACCGAGAGCGCGCTGCTCAAGCACAAGCACTCCGACGTCGGCGTCGCGGTCGCGATCAAGGGCGGGCTGATCACGCCGGTGGTGCGCAAGGCCGAGCAGAAATCGCTCTCCGCGATCTCGAACGAGATGAAGGATTTCGCTGCCCGCGCGCGGGCAAGAAAGCTCAAGCCCGAGGAATATCAGGGCGGTTCGACCGCGGTGTCCAATCTCGGCATGTACGGCATCAAGGATTTCTACGCGGTGATCAATCCGCCGCACGCGACGATCCTCGCGGTCGGCGCCGGCGAGGCGCGACCGATCGTGCGCGACGGCAAGATCGAGGTGGCGCAGATGATGACCGTCGGGCTCTCGACCGATCATCGCGCCGTCGACGGCGCGCTCGGCGCGGAGCTGTTGGCCGCGTTCAAGGGCTATATCGAAAACCCGGTGATGATGCTGGTGTGACTCTGATGATGCCGGCGGATCTTGCAGCTCGCCGGCAGCTCGGAAACCCTCTCCCCTTGTGGGAGAGGGTGGTCCCGAGCGGAGCGAGGGACCGGGTGAGGGGTCCTTTGCTCTAAAGGTTTTGCAGGAACTACCCCTCACCCAGCCTCGCGGACTTCGTCCGCTCGGCACCCTCTCCCACAAGGGGAGAGGGGGAAGCGCGGCTCCGGAGAATCGCTGCCCATGGCCGATACCTCCTTCGACATCGTCATCATCGGGTCCGGTCCGGGCGGCTATGTCACGGCGATCCGCTCAGCGCAGCTCGGATTCAAGACGGCTATCGTCGAGCGCGATTACCTCGGTGGCATCTGCTTGAATTGGGGCTGCATTCCGACCAAGGCGCTGCTGCGCTCGGCCGAGATTTTCCACTATTTCCAGCACGCGAAGGACTACGGGCTCTCGGCCGAAAAAATCGGCTACGACCCGAAAGCGGTCGTGCAGCGCTCGCGCGCCGTTTCGAAACGGCTCAACGACGGCGTCGGCTTCCTGATGAAGAAGAACAAGGTGCAGGTGATCTGGGGCGAGGCGTCGATCGATGCGCCCGGCAAGATCACGGTGAAGCCGCGGGACAATGCGCCGAAGGGCGCGCTCGGTCCGGGTTCGTATCAGGCCAAGCACATCATCCTCGCGACCGGCGCGCGCCCGCGGGTACTGCCCGGGATCGAGCCGGACGAGAAGCTGATCTGGACCTATTTCGAGGCGATGGTACCGGACCGGATTCCGAAGTCGCTGCTGGTGATCGGCTCGGGCGCGATCGGCATCGAGTTCGCCTCGTTCTTCCGCACCCTGGGCTCGGACGTGACCGTCGTCGAAATATTGCCGCAGATCCTTCCCGTCGAGGACGCCGAAATCGCGGCGCTGGCGCGCAAGTCGTTCGAAAAGCAGGGCATCAAGATTCTCACCGGCGCCAAGGTCAGCGCCGTCGAGAAAAAGGACGACGGCGTCGTCGCGCAGATCGAGGACACCAAAGGCCAGAAGCAGTCGATCGCAACCGAGCGGGTCATCTCCGCGGTCGGGGTGACAGGAAACGTCGAGGGCCTCGGGCTCGAAAAGCTCGGCGTCAAGACCGACCGCGGCTCGATCGTCATCGACGGCATGTGCCGCACCAATGTGCCGGGGATCTATGCAATCGGGGACGTCGCCGGCCCGCCGATGCTCGCGCACAAGGCCGAGCACGAGGGCGTCGTCTGCGTCGAAGCGATCAAGGGCCTGCATCCGCATCCGATGGACAAGCGGATGATCCCCGGCTGCACCTATTGCAGCCCGCAGGTCGCCTCCGTCGGGTTGACCGAAGCCGCCGCCAAGGAAGCCGGCTACGAGATCCGAGTAGGCCGCTTCCCGTTCATCGGCAACGGCAAGGCGATCGCGCTCGGCGAGCCGGAAGGCCTCGTCAAGGTCGTGTTCGACAAGAACACCGGGGCGATGTTGGGCGCGCACATGGTCGGCGCCGAAGTCACCGAGCTGATCCAAGGCTACGTGGTCGCGATGAATCTCGAGACCACCGAAGAAGAGCTGATGCACACCATCTTCCCGCACCCGACCCTCTCGGAGATGATGAAGGAAGCGGTGCTCGATGCGTACGGCCGGGTGCTGAATATTTGAAATTGTTTCCTGTCATTCCGGACGCCGCAAAGCGGCTATCCGGAATCCGTGCACACCGATCCTGCGGTGATCACGGTTTCCGGGTTCGCGCCTTCGGCGCGCCCCGGAATGACGGCCCCCGAAACAGCGCGAACGGATGCGCGCGCTTCCACTCCACCTGGTCCAGCGTGCATTGTCGCGGCGCCTTGTCCGGGCGCCAGCGCAGAAGGCGCGTGCCGTGGCGGAAGCGATCGCCGCTGAAATGGTCGTAACAGACCTCGACCACGAGCTCGGGTCTGAGCGGCTGCCATTCGGCCGAGCGTTTCGTCGACCAGCGGCTCGGACCGCCCGGCGCCTTCCCGGTGAATCCTGGCGGCGCGATGAGGCGCTCGAGCTTCTTGGTCAGCGTCTTGCGTTCCGTGGCTTTGATGTTCGAGGTGAAGCCGACGTGATGCAGCAGACCGGCCTTGTCGTAGAGGCCGAGCAGGAGCGAGCCGACGACGTCCGTGCCTTCGCCGTAGCGGAAGCCCCCGACGACGCAATCGGCGCTGCGGAAATTCTTGATCTTCTGCATCGCCGAGCGGTCGGCGGGCCGGTACTCGACGTCGCGACGCTTGGCGATCACGCCGTCCAATCGGCCGGCGCCGTCTTTGAGCCAGCGCTCGGCCTCGGCCGCGTCGGCGGTGACGGGCGAGAGCTCGATCGTGCGGTTCCGTTTGAACTGCCGCCGCGCGAACGCTTCGAGCCGCTCGCGGCGCTCCTCGAGCGGCAGCGCGAGCAGGGAACGGCCGTCTTCCGCCGCGAGCAGGTCGAAAACGATGAAGCGGGCAGGGGTCTCGGTCGCCAGTTTCTTCACCCGGCTCGCCGCCGGATGGATCCGCTGCAGCAGCGCGTCGAAATCATAGGAATCGCCTGACGGCACCACGATCTCGCCGTCGAGCACGAAAGTTGGGCTCGGCAGCCGCGCGAACGCCTCGGCGAGCTCCGGGAAATAGCGCGTCAGCGGCTGACCGCCTTTGGACTGCAGCTCGACCCGATCGTTGTCGCGAAACACGAGGCAGCGAAATCCGTCCCATTTGGGCTCGTATTGCCAGACGTCGCCGCGCGGCATGCGGTCGACGGATTGCGCTTCCATCGG
>JBKPDF010000020.1:0-45993 GCA_046727735.1 Pseudomonadota bacterium
GCCGGCGCTGGCGCGGGCGCCGGGGCGGGCGCTGGAGCCGGCGCGGGCGCTGGAGCCGGCGCGGGTGCTGGAGCCGGGGCGGGCGCCGGCGCCGAGGCTGGACCTGGTACCGGTCGAAGTTATTATGCGACCCCCTGGGAATTGCGCTTTCGTCCGTGGGCACTCGACTTCACGCCGGACGATTCGGGTGCGCCCCCCTATCCTTTCGACGACATCATAAACCCGTATTTCAGCGAGCCGTTTCTCGAATGGAGTACGGATGACTGGGATCCCGCTCTGCGATTTTGGACGCTGCTCTA
The DNA here is from genome assembly GCA_046727735.1 of Pseudomonadota bacterium. Taxonomy (GTDB): domain Bacteria; phylum Pseudomonadota; class Alphaproteobacteria; order Rhizobiales; family Xanthobacteraceae; genus AP-16. Next base: position 300 of record JBKPDF010000020.1, read on the forward strand.
CGACGTCCAGCTGACAGAATGGCTGAAGTCGGTCCATCCAGCACGGCCGTCGATTATGGCGGCCCGCGAGTTCGGCGGGCAGGCCTACCTGTGGCACGTCGGTCGCGACACCCTGTTGGCACGAAAATGGTTGGAGGCCGACGATGTCAGCTGGCAGCCCGACGAGACGAAGCGGCCCGGTCCAAACAACCCGGGCAATACGCCGGCGGGTTGGGCGGCCGAATGCAACCGGGCATGGGCGGCCATCATACCTGAATTGGAAGAGCTGAAGATGCTGATGGAGGACGATCGCGATCGATATTTGGCGGAAATAGAAGTCCAGGCAGACGGGCTCGCGGACTACATCATCGCCTTCATCGGGGCGAGCGAGGCGCGCCGCCCGTGGACCATCGAGTTGATTTCCTGCGGGCTTGCCATCGGTAACATTGCATATATGTCCTTCAAGCAACGGTTCCGTCGTGTACGCCCGTCGGTCCTGTGTCCAGGACTGATCCCTCCCTTTGGTCCGCCTCAACACCCGTCATTTCCCAGTGGGCATTCCTTCCTCGGGCATTTCATTGCATTGCTGCTGCTCGAGATTCCAGCAGTTGCAAAGCGATTTGGCATCTTTGACCCACACCAACCAGCCGGAACTCCCGGCACCGCGCCAACCAAAGCCGCGGACCTGAGCGGCAGAGGCGAGATCAAGTCACCGCTACTGTGGCTTGCGCAGCGCCTGGCGAAAGGTCGCGAGCGGCTGGGCGTTCACTATCCCTCGGACTCAAGTGCTAGTCGCCATTTGGCCGCGGGCGTCTGGTACACATTACTCCACGAAATGGACCCACAGCTGCGCATCTACTGTCCGACACTGGAAACCGTGCTCAGACATGCAATCGCCGAATGGTCCTAACCCTGAGGCACCCGGTTTACCGTTGTCGTCCGCCAGGATGCGAGTTGCACTAGCCGGTTGCATTTGACAGCGTGTTTGTGGTCAATCGTCGGAGGAGATAACCCGCAGCCCCAGATTGTTGTCGCCGGAGACGAGATCCACCAGGGGTGTGGGCAGTCGGCTGCAGGGGAGAGAGGTCTGTTGATTCGTGTTCGCTGGGTCGTCGGGGCAGTCGGCAATCGCCAGCAGGACATAGCGATCTGGCAGCGGCCTCTGGGGTCGGAACGGGCCGAATTCTACCACGCGACCCGGTTTGACCGTCTGCGGTACGCCGGAGTTCGGAGCCTCCTGCCATGAGGCTCCGCTGTCCCAATTCGGTGGATTGCTGTTGGCCGGAAACTTCCGCCAGAACACACGCGCCGTGACGCCAGTTGCGTCCTGATCGCCGCGGTTGCGGACTCTAACGAAGAACTTCCCGTTTCGCACGATCAGAGCATTTTTTCGTGCATGCCAGGCCGGCGCGCCATGCCAATCGAGCGGCACTGGCTTGTACGTCCCTGCCCCATACGGCACGTCCCCCGGGTCCACATCCTGAGCCTCTCGGCAATCCTCGATATAGATGTCGACTGCCGGGGGAGATCCAGGTGCGTTTGTAATTTGTCCCGGAGCGGCGAATAGACCTTGGGCTTCGAACGCCCACCGGATCACTTTATGTGCGCATCCGCCGATGCGCTTCATGCCTTGCGGCTGGGGAACATTCCAGATTTCGGTGCCGATGTCCGCCTCACATAGCACTTGAACAAAGTGACCCGCCTCTTGCGCCGGAACCGCGCCGATCGGACCCAGCCGCTGGATGGCGCTCATGATCAGATAAACGCAGTAATGCGAGGCGGAATTACGGACGAGCTGATTCGCAAACGTATTGCCGCCGAGAGACCGATAAAGCCGAAACAGCGAGGACGATAGGATCTGCTCCGAGCGATATCCCTTGCGCCGCAGCCGATCGCCATCGGGCAGGAGACTTACCGAGCGATGCTGTGTACCGGACCAACTCCAGCCCTTCAGCACGCAACGATCGTGCCGCCTGGGGATGAACACCCACGGAAACGTCGCACCGCGCCAACCGGGGTCGACGGCAAGCTGTGACTGAGGGTCGGCAACGATTGCAGCGAGCGCGTCACCAGCGCTGTGTGCAAAACGAAACTCGAGTTCTCCGACGCAGGCCATCAGCAAAATGTGCGCAAATTCGTGCCAGAGCCATCGCGAATCGATCGCGATTCCGAGTGGCTCTGCCGGCGAAGGATCTATACCATTCCAAGGAGCACGCGCTCGGTGCGACAAATTTGCCAGCGCGAGATGTAGTCGTAGCTTCGGTCGATCGTCCGGATCGGAATTTGCGAATTGATCCACACCCCAGCCTTTCGGCAGCACACGTGCGTTGACGGTCTGTCCGTCCTTCCCCGGACCCGGCCGTACGCCGGATCGATACACCACCTCGATAGGCAATTGGGCAACTTTGAAATACGTGTTCGGGTTGATGCGGTAATCATCGAAACGTTTGAACAGATCCTTCAGTGCCCAAAACGCGCCGACAGCGGACAACGTATTTGATCGAACCGATGGCCCCTGCCCCGGCAACCGGACCCGTTTGTCACGGCCGATAGGTGTATCGTTGTGCACAAAAGGCGTCCGCACGACTCGAAAGTGGCCGCGCTCGACGAGTGCGCCACGCTCTCCCGCGAAGATTCTTTCAGTCGTGCGACAGAGGTCCAGCTCGGCTTCCGCGCGCGTTACGCGACGCTTGCGGATATTGGTTTTGCTGCCGTGTGATGCTGCATCTTGCAAAAATAGGCGCGCCTCGCCGCGTCTGCCGTCGCCCACAACGGGGAACTTGCGAAGTGCTGTCAGCGAAACAGGAAACTTCCTCCCATCTGTGGTGCCCACGGCCAGGAACTCGTAGGGCGTAACCGCAATGTCGGACTCCACGTTGGCAGCCTCGGAGGGAAGATACTGCTCGGTTGAACCCACACCTCGCAGCTCGAATTGCCACTCGCCTGTATCGATTCGACCGCACCTGAAGCCGCGAAACCGCACGGTTTCCGGATCTAATCCGAGCGCGAAGGCGATCAAGCTTCGTGATTGGGGTAGCGACTTCAATAGCTCGCGCTGTTGTGAGTCGCCCCAGTCGAGCGTGTCGATGCCCGCCGAGGAGTAAACTCCAAACGGCAATGAAGCCGACAGGCCGGCTAGGCGCATTTCGGAGAGATTCGAATCCGGGATATCTCTCACATATATCGGCATCCGAATGCCGAATTCTGATGCGATGAATTTCCCACCCAGACGTTCCGATGCGAGTAACACAAGCGTACGGTCGATCAGGACGCCACCGGACCTTCGCTCCACAAAGAATGACGCCATGGGATCGCCGCTTCGGTCACCGCGTCGAATCGGCAGCCAGCCGAAAAATGGTCTAGAGCTGACCGAATGGGGATCCAGCGCCTGAACCCAGTACTCCGGGATGCCGAGGTTCCCGTGGAAATTGGCTTTGCGCAAGTATTCGTGGGCGTAGGCGAATATCTGGAGGTCATCGTCCGCATTCATCCTAGCTGTAAACGGCGATGCGAGGTGGCTTAGCACGATGGAAGTCGGGCCGCTGTCAGTTGGGTGGCTCTCGCGACTGATCGAAAGCGCGAATGCAGCTGGTTCCCATTCAGCAAATTCGCCGTGAGTAGATCCCGCCATACCCGATCCTCGTTTTCAGCCGAGACGCGCCGTTTTTCCGGCATTCAGCGGAGCCCCGGTTGAGGTCTGTTTAAACGGCCCCAAATCAGTAAAATTCTACTCTCGAAACCAATTCAAAGCCACGCTCTTTTGCCGTACAGCCCGCGCCCGATCGCATTCGCTCAATGCGCCGCCGCTTGCGGAGCGCCGGGCTGGCGCAGCGGATGGGCGCGCGCGAAGGCGTCGATCGCGAGGCAGGCATCCACGATGCGCGCGAGGGTCGGGAACGGCGCGATCGCGCAATCGTAATATTGCGCGCCCGCCGCATGGCTGACGAGCGCGAGATCGGCCATGGTCGGCGCCTCGCCATGACAGAACCGGCCGGTCTCGGCGCTGCGCGCAAGGTGCGCCTCCAGGGCCGAGAGCCCTTCGTTGATCCAGTGGCGCAGCCATTTCAGCCGCTGCGCCTCGTCGAGCCCGAGCTCGCGCTCCAGGAAATTGCGCACCCGCGGCACGATGAACGGATGGGCGTCGCAGGCCACCATCATGGCCAACGCGCGTACCCGCGCGCGTCCGCGCGGGTCCGCCGGCAGCAGCCGCGGCTGCGGATGGGTCTCGTCGAGATACTCGATGATGGCCAAGGATTCGTGCAGCACCGGCCCGTCGCCGTCGACGAGCGCCGGAATGAGCATTTGCGGATTGACCTGGCGATAGGCGGGCAAACGCTGCACTCCTTTGAGGAGATCGACCTCGACGATTTCCGGCTCGATTCCCTTGAGGTTGAGGGCGATGCGGACGCGGTACGTGGCAAGCGAGCGCCAGAACGAAAACAGCTTCATCGGACACTCCGTTCAGAGGACAGACAACGGAAGATGGACGACAGACGACAGAGCAGTTGCGGCAGCCTCATCCGTCCTCCGTCAGCCGTCGTCCGTTTTCAGCACTTCCGGGTTGACGCAATTCGGCGGCCGGCGGCCGGCGAGGAAGGCCAGAATGTTGTCGACGACGATGTTCGCCATCCGCTCGCGAAGCTCGACGACGGCGCTGCCGAGATGCGGCGCCAGGACCACATTGCGCATGGCGAGCAGCTCCGGCGCGACCAAGGGTTCGCGCTCGAAAACATCGAGCCCGGCGCCGGCGATGCGGCGGTCGGCGAGCGCGCGGACGAGCGCGGCCTCGTCGACGACGGCTCCGCGTGCCGTGTTGATCAGAAACCCGCTCGGCTTCATCAGCGCGAGCTCGCGCACGCCGACGAGGTGGCGGGTCTCTTCGCGCAGCGGCGCGTGGATCGAGACGAAGTCCGATTGCCGGAATACATCGTCGAAACCCACATAGGTCATCGCGAGCTCGCGTTCCTCGGCGTCCGCCATGCGCCGCGGCGCCCAGTAGAGCACCCGCATGTCGAAGCCGCGAGCGCGCCGGGCAACGGCGCGCCCGATGCGACCGCCGCCGCCGATCAGGCCCAGCACCTTGCCGCAAACCCCGGCGCCGGCCAGGAAGGAAGATTGCGAGCCCGGAAACGCTCCTTGGCGAACCAGCCGGTCGCCCTCGACGAGCCGCCGCGCCACCGCCAACATGAGGCCGAAGCAGACGTCCGCGGTCGCCTCGCCCACGATCGGCGGAATGACGGTCACGGGTATGCGGCGCGCCGTCGCCTCGGCGACCGCGATGTTGTCCGGCGTGATCGCCATCGAGGCGATCAGGCGCAGGTGCGGGTTTGCGGCGATCACGTCGCGGTCGACGCGGTCGTGGAGCAAGCAAAAGAGAATCTCGGCACCGCTCATCCCGGCGCAGAGCGCGGCCTTGTCGATCGGCTTCGATGCGTCGGGATGCACTTCGATCTCGCCGATTCGGCGCAGGCGCGCGAGCGCGGTTTCCGCTATCGCCTGGGTGACGAACACCCGCATCACGCAAGCCAGCGCACCACACCGGCGACGCCGTCGACCGCGACCTGCGCGCCGTCCGGGATGCGCCGCGTCGCGTCGAGCACGCCGAGCACCATCGGAATGCCGCGCTCGCGCGCGAGCGAGGCGAGATGTGACGTGCTGCCGCCGAGCTCGGCCACGACACCCGCGACCTGCGGCAGGACCGGGCCGAGCACCGGCCCGGCGACCTTGGTCACCAGGATGTCTCCGGGACCGACCCGGGAGAGCTCGCACTCGCAGTTCACGACGCAGGCCCGGCCGGTGCCCCAGCCGATCCCGGCCGGATGCCCGTTGAGGCCGGGATGCTTGAGCCAGATCTCGTCCGGAACATGGACCGGCTCGATCTGCAGCGGCCGCGCCTGCAGCAATTTCGGTCCCTCATCGTCCACCGCCCACTCGATCTCGACCGCCCTGCCAAGCACGTCCTCCGCCTTGCGCAGCAATCGCCCAAGCCTCGCGGCCTCGCCCGGCTCGAGGCAAGGAGCGCTGGCGAGCACGGCCGCGACCGGCTCGCTCGCCGCGCCGCGGCCATGGCCGCACGTCGCGCGGTGGTCTTTGCGCCCCGGCTCGATCTTGCGCACGAATCCCTGACGGCTCAGCACGACGCGGTCCGGCACGACCTCGCCCTGCGCGATCGCGGAGCCGAGGCCCCAAGTCGCGCTGAGCAGCATGTTGCCCTCGGCGGTCCGGCTCATCCCGCCGCCCGAGGCGCGCGCCGCGACGAGGGGCTGGATCAGCACCGCCATGGCAGTCGCTGCGGGATCGAGCCCGTGATTTGCCATGTAGCGGCGCGCGTTCGTCGACCACAGCGCCGCCCAGCACGCGCGTATGGACGTGAGCAGATCGGCTTCGTTGTCGATGCCGAGAAAGCTCTCGAACTGGCCCGCAAACGTCGCGCCGGCCCGATCCTCGACGAGCGCTGAGGAGCGGACGGCGCCGAGGCCACGTCCGATGAGATTGCGCCAGGCGCCGAGCAACGGCTCGAGAATGCGGGGGACGATCGGACGCTGATAGAGCTCGAGTCTCAACTCGACCGCGATGCGCCGTGCCTCGAACGGTTCGGCGGATGCGAGCCGCCGCGCCGCGCGATCGAGGCCGAGCTCGGCCATTTGCACGCGATAGGCTTCGGCGCTCAGACAAACACCACCGGGCGTGGGCAGTCCCGCAAGCGCGAGCCTCGCCAGATTCGCGGCTTTCGGGCCCACCAGGTCAGGATCGCTGGCGAGTTCGGAAGTGAGCGGGATCAGGATTTCGCAGGACGAGCTCATGACGAGATCGCCTGTTCGCACAGGTCCGTCGTCCCCGCGAAAGCGGGGACCCATGAACACAGGTCGTGCGAAATGGATAGACCAGTGGTCATGGGTCCCGACTCGCGGCCGCTACGCGGCCTTGGCCGGGACGACGGGGACAGACTGCGCGTCATCGCACGTGGTCGCCGTAGCCGGGCAGCGGATCGACAACCGTGATCTGCTTGACCGGGAAATTGGAAATGATCTCGACCCGATCCGCATGCACGATCAGCATCTCCTCGATGCGCACGCCCCAGCGGAAGCGGTGGCCGTGCTGGGTCTCGAGCGCGAACACCATGCCGGGCTGGATCTCGACCGGATGGTCGAGCGACCAGATGCGGGAGATGACCGGCTGATCGTACTGCGCGAGCCCCAGTCCGTGGCCCCAGAGATTGGCCGCGGCCTGGTCCTCCTCGGCGTAACCCCAGGCTTCCTGCGCCGAGGGCCATTTCGAGGCGATTTCGCGCGTCGTCGTGCCGACGCGCACCGCGTCGATCGAATCGTAGAGCCATTCGAGCGCGGTCGCGTAAACGTCCTTCTGCTCCTGGGTCGGCTCCTTGCCCACGCAATAGGTGCGGTAGTAGCAGGACTTGTAGCCGTTCCAGGTCAGCGCCGCGAGGTCCATGAACACGATGTCGCCCGGCTTGATGATGCGATCGGAGAAATTGCGCCAGTTGGGCCAGGTGTTCGGACCAGACGAGACGATCACGTCCTCGACGTCCTCCATTCCGGGGATGCGGTAGAGAAACTCCATGATGTGCGCGGTGACCTGATTCTCGGTGAGGCCGGGCCGCAGGAATTTCATCGTCTCCCAATGCGCGGCGTCGCCGATCGCGCCGACGACGCGCATTGCCTCCTGCTCGTCCTCGTTCTTGATCGCGCGCGCCTCCATCATCGGCGTCATGCCGTCGGTCCAATGCAGGTTGGAGTCCTGAAACATCTGCAGCATGTTGATGTCGATGAAGTCGACGCCGAGCCTCTGGCCGGCGACACCGTGCCGGCGCATCTCCTCCTGGATGGCGTTGGTGAATTTTCTGACCTGCTGGGTCGACGCCGGGCCGGCCGCGCCTTTGATCCAGGCATAGGACCAGCGCACGTTCTCGGGCGGGATCCACGGCGCATGCCGCTGGATCTGGAAGCCGATGTCGCCCTGCTCGAACAGCACCGGCGCGCCGTCGCCGCACAGAAGCGCATAGCGCAGTCCCGGCTTCAACCGGTTCCAGCCCGGCGTCAGCGTGCCGGTCACATAACGGACGTTCTCGTCGTACATCAGCAGCAGTGCGCCGAGCCCGTGCGCCTTCATGCGCTCGCGAGCCCGCTCCAGCCGGTACTTGCGCAAGCGATCCCAGTTGATGCGCTGCTGCCAGTCCAAGCCTACGATTCCGGCATTTGCCATGACGATCTCCGCGGCAGATCAGGGGTCGAAGCGGGCGAGACGTCGGGTGGGGAGTCGATTGCCGCGCAGGCGACGCCCCGCGGGATCGAGCCGCTGCGGAAGGTGAGCTCCAGGTGGCGAGGGTACGCGCAGACGCCGTTTCCTCCCGAATGGCGGCACCCGCGGGGTCGGCAAAGCGTACACGGGGAACGCGCGGATCGCCAAGGCAGTCAGCCGGCGGCGTTTTGCATCCAGTAGACCGGCATGCTGGCGGCATCGCGCCCGCCCCAGCTGTCGCGGCTCGCGCGCTCGAAGCAGGAAAGCGCGCGCTCGACGAGCGGCAGATCGAGACCGCGGTCTTTGCCTTCGGCGAGCATCGTGCGCAGATCCTTGAGCCCGCCATCGATCGGAAAACCGACCGGCCCCGGATCGCCGCCCTCGAGCATGGTCGCGACCGCGGGCCCGCGTACCTTGATGACGTTCGTGCCGCCGGAGGTATCGGCTAACAAGTCCATCAGCCGCGCAGGATCCATGCCCACGTTGCGCGACAAGGCCAGCGCCTCGCCGAGCGCCTGCCAGTAGACCAGGAGCGGCAGGTTGATCGCGAGCTTCATCAGGGCGCCGTTTCCGACCCGCCCGACATGTTCGAGGCGGCGGCAGAGCTGCTCGAGAATCGGCCGCGCGCGCGCCGCATCCGTGTCTTCGCCGCCCATCAGGCCGATGAGCTTGCCCTGCCGCGCCGGACCAACCGTGCCGCCGACCGGGCACTCGACGAAGCCTGCGCCCTTGGCGCGCACCTGTGCGGCAAGCTCGATCTCGGTCTGCGGCCGCACCGTGCTCATGTCGATGAATAGCTTGCCGGCCACCTTGCCGGAGAGCAGTCCGGAAGAGTCGCCGTAGATCGCGGCGATTGCCGCGGCGTCGGTCAGTATGGTGATGACTGTCTCGACTTTCCCGGCAAGCTCGCCGGGCGAACGGGCGAGCGCGGCTCCGGCGTCCGCCAGCGGCTTGGCCTTTTCCGGCGTGCGGTTCCAAACCGTGAGTGTGTGCCTCACCTCGATCAGCCGCGCCGCGATCGCCGCACCCATGCGGCCCAATCCTGCAATCCCGATCTGCATGAAGTCCTCCATTGTCGGCGCCCGCCACCGTCCATAGCATGGCCCGCGTCCGGTGCGCGCAACGGCGCCCGGTTCGCAACAGGACGCTGAGAATGGATGCAGGACGGCGCAGTGCCGCGTTGCTGGAAAGCCGCAGCGATGTGCGCGACGGCATGCGCATCCATTGGGACGTGTCGATCGAGATGGATGACCGCACCGTGCTACGCGCCGACGTCTTTCTGCCGATTCCGGAGGGACGCTACCCGGTGATCCTGAGTTACGGCCCGTATGCCAAGGGCCTCGCGTTCCAGGACGGCTATGCCGGCGCATGGGAGCGCATGACCCAAAACCATCCGGACGTCACTTCGGGATCGAGCAATCTCTATCAGAGCTGGGAAGTGGTCGATCCGGAAAAATGGGTGCCGCACGGTTACGCAATCGTGCGCGTCGATTCCCGCGGCTGCGGCTGCTCGCCCGGCTACATCGATCATTTCTCGCCGCGCGAGACGGCGGACTTCTACGCCTGCATCGAATGGGCCGGGGTCCAGAAATGGTCGAACGGCAAGGTTGGGCTCAACGGCATCTCGTATTACGCGATCAATCAATGGCACGTTGCTTCGCTGCAACCGCCGCATCTCGCCGCCATGTGCGTGTGGGAGGGTGCTGCGGACTTCTACCGCGACATGACGCATCACGGCGGCATCCTGTCGGTGTTCTGGGCGAACTGGTACGACATGCAGGTCAAAACCGTGCAGTACGGCCTCGGCGAGCGCGGTGGACGCTCGCGCGTGCACGGCTCGCTCGTATGCGGACCGGAAACGCTGCCGGAGGAGGAGCTCGGCCGCAATCGCTGCGACTTCGGCCAGGAAATTCGCGCGCACCCGCTCGACGACGAATACCACAAGGCACGCTCCCCTGTATGGGAGAACATCGAGGTGCCGGTGTTCTCTGCGGCGAATTGGGGCGGCCAAGGCCTGCACCCGCGGGGCAATTTCGAAGGATTCGTGCGCGCCGCATCGAGGGAAAAATGGCTCGAGGCGCACGGCATCGAGCATTGGACGCATTTCTACACGGACTACGGCCGCGAGCTGCAACGCAAGTTCTTCGATCGCTTCCTCAAAGGCGTCCAAGACGGCTGGGACGACCAGCCACGGGTCCTGCTGCAGGTGCGTCACTTGGACAAGTTCGTCCCGCGTGCGGAGGACGAATGGCCGCTCGCGCGCACGCGGTGGACGAAATTCCGCCTGGATCCGGAGCAGCAATCGCTCGAGCAGCAGCCCGCCGCGCGGCCGGCGAGCGTAAGCTTCGACGCGCTCGGCGATGGGGTCACATTCTTGTCGCGGCCGTTCGTACAAGAAACCGAGATCACCGGCCCGTCGGCCGCGAAGCTGTTCGTCTCGTCCTCTACGCCGGACGCCGACCTCTTCCTCGTGCTTCGGGTGTTCGGGCCGGACCTGAAAGAGGCCGTGTTCCAGGGCGCGCTCGATCCCCATACCCCGGTCGCTCAAGGCTGGCTGCGCGCCTCGCACCGCAAACTCGACGCGAAGCTCTCCACGCCGTATCGGCCCTACCACACCCATGACGAGCCGCAGCCGCTGCGGCGCGGAGAGATCGTCGAGCTCGACGTGGAGATCTGGCCGACCTCGATCGTCATTCCCGCCGGTTGCCGCATCGGGCTGAGCGTCCGCGGCAAGGACTACGAGCACCCCGGGCCGCCGGCGCGACTCTCGAACATGAAGAACCCGATGACCGGATGCGGCCCTTTCATGCACGATGATCCGATCGACCGGCCGGCGGATATCTTCGGCGGACGAACGACCCTGCATTTCGGCCCCGGCCGCGACGCATATCTGCTGCTGCCGATCATTCCGCCGAAATCGGCATCCGGTCGGTAGCCGCGGCCCGCAAGCCGTGACAAAATGGCCTTGCACCACAAGGATATCGCGGCGAAATTCCTGCCGCCCGCGATCTGCATAAGTCCCGCACAACGGTGACACGAAACGTAGGGAGTGAAATGTCCATGCAGCTTCACCGCAGAACCGTTCTCAAAGGCATCCTGGGGAGCGCCAGCGCGCTCGCATTGAAGACGCCGGCGATCGCGCAATCGGCGCCGTTCAAGATCGGGCTGCTCACGGTGAAGACCGGCCCGCTCGCGCAGGGCGGCATTCAAATGGAGCAGGGCATCACCACGCTGCTCAAGGAAAAGAACACCACGCTCGCGGGCCGCAAGATCGAGTTCATCTCCGCGGATACCGGCGGCAATCCGGCCGGAGCCAAGACCAAGGCGCAGGAGCTGATCGAGCGCGACAAGGTCAACGTCATTCTCGGGCCGCTGGCGGCGTTCGAGCTGCTCGCCATCACCGACTACGTGCGCGACAATCAGACGCCGCTGATCAGCCTCGCGGCTGCCGAGGACGTGACGCAGCGCAAGGCCAATCCGTTCGTGATCCGGCCGTCGGCGACCTCGGCGCAATGCTGTCACGTCATGGGCGACTACGCCGCCAAGGAGCTCAAATACAAACGCGCCGCGACCATCTCCGAAGATTTCGCGTTCGGCTACGAGCAGATGTCCGGCTTCCAGCGCGTGTTCGAGGACGACGGCGGCAAGGTAGTGAAGAAGCTCTGGCCGCCTTTGGTGACGCCGGATTACACCCCCTACATCGCCCAGATCGGCAACGTCGATTGCGCGTTCAACGGCTTCGCCGGATCCAATCCGGTGAAATTCATGCGCGCTTATGCCGATCTCGGCTTGAAGGACACGATGCCGCTGCTGGCGGGCTGGACCGCGATGGACGACGCTTTGTTGCGGAGTCTCGGCGACGAGGCCGTCGGGGTCGTATCCGCGGCCTGGTACTCGACCGAACGCGATACGCCGAGCAACAAGCGCTTCGTCGCGGCGATGCAGAAGGATTACGGCGTGCTGCCCGGCGGCTATTCGGCGGGGATGTACATCGCCGGCCAGTGCGTCGAAGCCGCGATCGAGAAACTCGGGGGCAAGGCCGGCGATCACCAGGCATTCGCCGAAGCGCTCCACGCAGTGTCGCTCGCCGACACGCCGCGCGGACCGGTCAAGTTCGACCATCTCGGCAACGTGATCGGCGACGTCTTCATCCGCAAATGCGAGCGCAAGGGCAAAGAACTGGTCAACACCATCGTCAAGACCTACCCGAACGTCAGCCAGTTCTGGACCTACGACGAGAAGACATTCCTGGCCAATCCGGTCTATTCCCGTGACTATCCGCCGGCAAAGAATCTGGAATAGGCAGACCAACGGCACCGTCGTCCCCGCGAAAGCGGGGACCCATGGCCACGGCACGTATCGATCGGCTCCGTCGGTGGTCATGGGTCCCGGCTCGTAGCCGCTGCGCGGCTTCGGCCGGGACGACGAGCAGAGCGGATTGGCCCTAAATGTCGCTTTGGCTGACACTCGGAGTGAACAGCATCGCGCTCGGCGGGCTGCTGTTCCTGCTCTCCGCCGGGTTTTCCCTCATCTTCGGCCTGATGCGCATCCCGAACTTGATGCACGGCTCGTTTTTCATGCTCGGCGCCTATTTGGGCGTGACCCTGCTCGATAAGACGCAATTCAATTTCTGGCTCGCCGCGCTGATGAGCGGGATGGCCATGGCGGCGATCGGCGGATTGATCGAGCGGCTGCTGCTGCGGCGGCTCGCCGGCCAGGAGCTTGCGCAAGTGCTGCTGACGCTCGGCCTCTCCTTCATCGTCGCCGACATTTGCCTGATGGTGTGGACCGGCGACCCGTGGCAGCCGGCCACTCCCGCGCACCTGCGCGGCGCGCTGAAAGTGGCCGGGGTGTTCTTTCCGATCTATCGCGTCGCGATCGTGCTCGTCGCGGTGGCGATCGCGATCGCGCTCTGGCTGATGATCGATTGGACGAGGCTCGGCGCCATGATTCGCGCCGGGGTCGACGACGCCCCGATCGCACGCGTCGTCGGCATCAAGGTGTCCCGGCTCTTCACCCTGGTGTTCGCGCTCGGCGCCGGCCTCGCTGCGTTCGGCGGCGTCGTCGGCGCACCGTATCTTTCGGTCTATCCCGGGCTCGACGCCGAAATGCTGCCGCTCGCGTTGATCGTGGTCATCCTCGGCGGAACCGGCAGCCTGCTCGGCGCGCTCGTCGGCAGCTTCGTGATCGGTTTCTTGTACAATTTCGGTCAGGCGATGTTTCCCGATCTCGCCTATGTGATCCTGTTCCTGCCGATGCTGCTGGTGCTGGTGCTGCGTCCGCAGGGCCTGTTCGGCCGAGTCGTGTCATGAGCGCGGTCACGCCGCAGCGCGCGGCGATTGCCGTGGCGCTCGTCTTGCTGATCGCGCTGCCAACCTGGGTCGGCAATCCGTATTACATCAACATTTCGAGCCAGATCCTGCTGTTTGCCGTCTTCGCGCTCGCGCTCAATATTCTCGTGGGATACGGCGGCCTCGTGTCGCTGGGCCACGCCGGCCTGTTCGCCACGGCGGGGTATGCTGCAGCATTGACGCTGCAGGCCGGGTACGGCCATTTCGCCGCCGATCTCTTCGCGATCGTGCTGACGCTTTTCGCCGCGGCGGTGTTCGCCGTGCTCGCGCTGCGGTCGACCGGCATCGGGTTTCTCATGATCACGCTCGCGCTCGGTCAGATCGTCTGGGGCGTCGCTTACCGATGGGCGAGCCTCACCAACGGCGACAACGGGGTGAACGTCGCGACGCGCCCGCGGCCGTTCGGCCTCGGTCTCGCCAGTGCCGATGCCTTCTATTACGCGACGCTCCTCGTGTTCCTGCTGGCCGTTGCCAGCATGGCGGTCTTCATTCGCTCGCCGTTCGGCGCGAGCCTGTGCGGCACGCGCGATCAGGCCCGGCGCATGAACGCGCTCGGCTACAACGTATGGCTCATCCGATTTCTCGCGTTCCTGTTTTCCGGGTTCTGGTCGGCCGTCGCCGGGCTGCTGTTCATCTATTATACGAACTTCATCAGCCCCCAGGTCGCATCGTTGCAGACCTCGGCCGAAGTGCTGCTCATGGTGATCTCGGGCGGCAGCGCGACGCTGCTCGGCCCGATCGCCGGCGCGGCAATCGTGGTGATCATGAAAAACGTGGTGAGCGCCTATGTCGAGCGCTGGAATCTGGTGCTCGGCGTGATCTTCGTCGCCATCATCACCTTCATGCCCGAGGGGCTGGTGCCGGGGTCGGTGCGGCTGTGGCGGCTCGGATGGCGGCGCTTCCGCGAACGCGGCGGGGCTTCCGCGCTGCGAAACGTGCCGGAGCCGCCGTCGTGACCGCGCTGAGGGTCAACGGTCTGTGCAAATCATTCGGCGGCCTGCGCGTGACCGCCGAAGTCAGCTTCACGATCGAACCCGGCGAGCGGCGGCTGATCATCGGCCCCAACGGTGCCGGCAAGACCACGCTGTTCAATCTCATCACCGGCGAGCTGGCCCCCGACAGCGGCTCGATCCTGCTGTTCGACCGCGACATCACCCGTGTGCCGAGCCGCCGTCGTGCGCATCTCGGCATGGCGCGCACCTACCAGATCATCACCTTGTTCCCGCGCGACACCATCGTGCGCAACGTCAGTTTGGCGCTGCTCGGGCTCTCGCCGCTGCGATGGAACGCGCTCGCGGCGTTCGCTCGCCAGCCGCAACTGTTCGAGCGCGCGCATGCGGCGCTGGCGCGCGTCGGCCTCGGCCATCTCGCGGATCGACCCTTGTCGCAGACGTCGTACGGCGAGCAGCGCCGGGTCGAGATCGCCATGGCGCTGGCGCAGAACCCGAAGTTGCTGCTGCTGGACGAGCCGTTCGCCGGGCTTTCGATCGACGAGCGGCGCGACGTCAGCAAGCTCCTGTTCTCGATTCCCCGCGAAGTGACAATCGCCATGATCGAGCACGACATGGATACCGCGCTCGACTTCGCCGACCGCATCACCCTGTTGCATTTCGGCGAGGTCATCGTCGAGGGCACGCGCAACGAAGTCGTCGCCGATCCGCGCACCAAGGAGGTTTATCTCGGTGCCTAGCGCGCTCAGCCTCAACGACGTCGATGCCTATTACGGGGACAGCCACGTGCTGCAGCAGCTGTCGTTCGATCTCGGCGAAGGCCGCCTCCTGGGCCTGCTCGGCCGCAACGGTGCCGGCAAATCCACCTGCATCAACGTCATCGTCGGGCTGCTGCCGCCACGCGCGGGCGCTATCGAGCTGTTCGGCGCGCCGGTGACGCGGCTTGCGCCGGAGGCGATCGCGGCGCGGGGCGTGGCGCTCGTTCCCCAGGGCCGCCGCATTTTCAAGAGCCTCACCGCGCGCGAGAATCTCGTCGTCGCCGCGCGCACGCCCGCGGGCGGCAAGCCGCTGTGGACGCTCGACAGTGTGTTCCGGCTGTTCCCGCGGCTTTCCGAGCGGCGCAGCCAGATGGCCGGCCTGCTCTCGGGCGGCGAGCAGCAGATGCTCGCGATCGGCCGGGCGCTGATGAGCAACCCGCGCGTGCTGCTGATGGACGAGCCCTCGGAGGGATTGGCGCCGCAGCTCATCGCCGAGGTCGCCCGCGCGATCTTGCACCTCAAGCAGGAGGGCCAGTCGATCCTGCTGGTCGAGCAGAACATCAAGCTCACGCTGTCGCTCGCCGACGACGTGGTGATCATCAATACCGGCAAGGTGGTGTTTCGCGGCTCACCCGCGGAAACCCAGTCCGCGAAGGAAGTCGTCGCCCAGCATCTCGGGGTGTTTTAGAAACGGCAAATGAGGAGAATCTGATTGAGCGCGATCATTCCCTACGGCCGCACGGCGGCGCGCCGACACGGCCAGCCCGGGCGCGAGCTGCGACCCAAAACGACAACGATCGACATCCACTCCCACGTGGCGGTGCCGGCCGCGGCCGCGATCGTCAAAGACCATCTCGACCCGACGACGATCCCGCTCGCGCATTTCTCGACGCCGGAGACGCAGGGGGTGAGCCGGCGCCAGGAAGCCGATCGCCGCGCGCGTATCACCGGGCTCGACGGCGGGCTTGACGACCGCCTTCGCGACCTCGACGCGATGGGTATCGACGTGCAACTCGTGATGCCCCCTCCCCCGCAGCTGTATTTCACGGTGCCGATCGAAATCGCCGCCAAGGCGATGCGGATCGTCAACGACGGCATCGCCGAATACGTCGCGCGTACGCCCGACCGCTTCGTCGCGCTCGGCGGCGTGCCGCTGCAGGATGGCCGAGAAGCCGCGAACGAGCTCGAGCGCTGCATGAGGAAGCTCGGCTTCAAAGGTGCGGAGATCCTCACCAATGTCGCCGGCCGCGAGCTGTCCGACCCGGCGTTCGCCCCGTTCTGGCAGAAAGCCGAGGAACTCGGCGCGCTCGTCTTCATCCACCCCAACGGATTCACCGAAGCCAAGCGCCTCACGCGATTCTATTTCAACAACGTGATCGGCAATCCATTCGAGACCGCGCTCGCGCTGCATTATCTGATCTTCGACTGCGTGCTCGCGCGGCATCCGAACTTGAAGATTCTCGCGGTGCACGGCGCGGGTTATCTCGGCGGCTATTCAGGGCGCATCGACCACGCCTGGGGCGCGCGGCCCGATTGCCGCGGCGACCTGCCGGAGCCGCCGACCACGTATCTGAAGAAGGTCTATGTCGACAGCGTGGTATTCACGCCGTATCAGCTGAAACATCTCGTCGAGGTGTTCGGCGCCGATCATGTGCTGATGGGCACGGATTACCCCTTCGACATGGGCGAGTACGATCCGATCGGCCACGTCGCCTCCGTCGAGAGCTTCGACGAAGAGATCCGCGCCGCGATCGCCGGCGGCAACGCCAAGCGGCTATTGGGGATGTGAGGCCGTAATTCGAAGCGTCGCATGCGTCGTCCCCGCGAAAGCGGGGACCCATGACCGCGAATCGTGCGAATTCGCGATTCCTCGTGCACAATTGCGACGCCGGTGTTCATGGGTCCCGGATAGCGGCTGCGCGGCTTCCGGGACGACCGTCTCGACCCACACCCCGGCCCCACGATCCTCATCCTCCCAACCGCCGCGGCGGCAATGCGCCCGCGGGTGAGCGGCAGATCGCGGATGCGCGCCAAGGTGCCATGATACCGCGACGCACGGGCTGGCTTGAATAATGGATAATTTAGCGAGGCGCCTTGAAGCAATTCTAGCGGGCATAAGCGGGGCCTCGCTTGCTAAGGAGATTGCTTTTTATGCCCGCACGCCCCATGAACGACGAGCTTGGACAGCTTCGAGAGCTCAATAAGAACCTGGAAGTAGTCATTGCGTTGTTGCTTCGCTTGATTTCGCGGGACAATAAGGGCCTGCCGTTGAAAGACCAGATTGCGATCCTCGATGGCCTTGGGATTCGCCCGGTTTCCATTGCTGGGATAGTGGGCAAGACGCCGGGACACATCAGTAAGGAGTTGGTCGCTATCCGGCGAGCGGCCAAGAAATGACTACTGACGAGCGAAAACTCTTACAAGAGATATCGCTGAAACTAAGCATCTTGATATTTTTGGAACTTCAGCGAGATGGAGGTGGCAAAGTACAAGATCATGTTTTGAATCTCGCCCGTTTTGGGCTTTCAACGAGCGATATTGCGGAAATATTGAACACGACACCAGGCACTGTAGCTGTGGCTAAGAGCCGCCTCAAAAGGAGGAAAAATCGATTATGAAGAGCTCAACCAAACTGACCGACTCCGAACAGACTTCGGAGCTGTTGAAGAAACTGCTCATATTGGAGCTTTTTAAGGTAGGCGTGACCCAGACAGAAATTGGCAAGAAACTGAAGATGAAGAAGGCCACAGTAAACGCGTTCCTAAGGGCGCCAAAAAAGACAGGCTAGCCGCCCAGTAAGCATAAGCGGTGAAACCAGGTTATGATCAATACACTTCCCGTGAGCGATCTTCTTTCTAACCTGAACGATCAGGTGGTGAATAGCGCGAGGCTTATGGCTGGCGCTAAGCAGCGTCAAAGTATTTTTGAGGCAATTTACAAAGGCCAGAGGCAGGAAAAGAGTGTTCACGAAATTATGGCTTTGACCGGGCTTACGCAGATCCGTGTCCTGAACGAGGGCAAGAGATTGGGGCCCCTCGTAGAGAAAGTGCGGGGCGGGTTCCGAAAGAAAAGGGATTTGGCGCCACACTACAGAAAAATCCTTTCACTGGCGCGCGATAAGGACAAATTGAACCGAGTTCCTACCAAGGTGGCACCTAAAATAGCTGGCGCGGGACTCCGCGTGAGGGTCGAGTTTCCGGTGGCGGCAGCGAAGGCGGTACCCATAACCGTTGAGGATATTGATTCTTTCTCGAAAGCAAAACGGAGAGTTTCGAAGAGGAGCGGCTCTATGCGCGAGGAGATGATAAAGAACGCTTTCGCGCGGATTTTCGGCGACAGCAGGATTTCCAAAGATTGGGGAGGAGAGAAGAGCGATTTCTACACAACAAAATGTAGGGTTAAGGCTGCACGCCGCGCGACGGCGATAGCATTCAAAGGAGGGGGTACGGCAGGGAAATTGGTACCAGCAAAGATGGGCAAGAATGGCGACCAGATAGACCGCTTATTTGATGAGCCCGCTGAGGTCTTTCTTGTTGTTTATTGCGGTCAAATCGAGCCATCTATAGTTGGACAAATGCAGGCATTTGCGATCGCAAAAAAGGCGCTTAATGGTCAGAGGGTGTATTTTGGCGTCATTGATGCGGACGATCTCGGGAGAATTGCCGCTGGATACCCTGAAGAATTCAATGCGGCTCGCGCGGGCAGCAGCGCTTATCGTTAAACGAGCAGTTGCGGCCGGCTTGTCTTACTGAGCTGCTTGCCGCAGTGCGTCTCTTCGCTATCCCAGCAGCACCGCGGCGATGCGTTCGCGCGTGAGAGGCAAATCCCGGATGCGGGCGCCGAGGGCATGAGCGACGGCGTTGCCGATCGCCGCCGCGGTCGGGCCGTGCGCGACCTCGCCCAATCCCAGCGGATCCTCGTTCTTCGTCTCGACGAGGCGAACGTCGATCTGCGGCACTTCCGAGAATTTCAGGATCGGGTAGCTGTCCCAATCGATCGAGGCGGCGCGGCCTTCGGCAAAGCGCACCTGCTCCTTGAGCGTCCAGCTCGCGGCCTGGATCATGCCGCCCTCGATCTGGTTCGCCGCGCCGTCCGGATTGATGATGAGCCCGCCGTCGGCCGCGCACCACATTTTGACGAGGCGAACCTCCGTCTCGGCTTCGACCTCGGCCACGACCGCCGCATAGCCGCCGCGGTTCTTGTAGCGCGCCATGCCGATGCCGATGCCGCGCCCGGCGCCACGCCCGATCGTCCCGAGGCGCGCGCGCCAATCGCACATTTGCGCGACCGTCTCGATGACGCGCCGCGCCCGCGGTTCCGGCAGCAGCGCGAGCCGGTAGGCGACGGAATCCTCGCCCGCGAGCTCGGCGAGCTCGTCGAGAAAGCATTCGATCGCGAACACATTGGCGAACGCCCCGAGCGAGCGCAGCGCGGAGGTCCTCACGCGCGGATCGGGGATGAAATGGTGGACCACCTTGTGCCGTGGGAATCGATAGAGCGCGATCGCGTTGCGCGTTCCGCCGCCGCCGGCCGCATCGGGCGGATCGGCGGGCTCGGGCCGGGACGGCGCGTCTGGCAGCGCCTCGCGACCGAGCAGGGGCGAGCGGCTCGCGCCCGGGCGCTGCGTGTGGACCGGGCTGAACACATCGAGCCTCCAGTCGAGCGGACGGCCGGCGGCATCGAGGCCGGCCCGGATCTTCACCGTCATCGCGGCACCGAACGGCGAGGCCGCGAGCTCGTCCTCGCGTTCCCATTGCACGCGCACCGGTCGGCCAGGTTTGCGCACCGCGACCGCAGCGGCATCGAAGGCGACATCATCCGCGCCGTTATGGCCGTAGCAGCCGGCGCCCTGATGGTGGCGCACCGCGATCCGTTCCAAATCGAGGTCGAGCGCATGCGCGAGCGCGATGCGCAGCGGATAGACGCCCTGCGCATGCGTCGTCACTGCGAGCAGGCCGTCCGCGTAGCGCGCGACCGCGCAGGACGGCGCGAGCGACGCGTGGGCGATGTAGGGCCGCGAGTAGGTCGCTTCGAACGTGCGGGCCGCTTCGCCGACCGGCTCAGCACTGATCTCGATGACGCGTTCCGTGCTCGGAAGCGCCATCAGATTCTGCGGCGTGCCGGCGTCGTCCGGGGCTTCGACTCCGCCCTCCCATCGCGCGGTCCTGCGCGCGGCTTCGAGCGCTGCGCGCACCAGGGATTCCCGCTCTGCCAGGAGAGCGAGAAAATCGCCCTCGCGCACGATCTCGACCGGGCCGGTGCGGCGCACCGCGGCTTCATCGAAGCTCGCAAGCCGCGCTCCCCGGCGCGGCTGCCGCAGCACGCGCGCATGAAGCAGGCCGGCCGGCGCCAAATCATGCAGGAACGGCGCCCCGGCGAGCTTTTCCGCAAGATCGAGGCGCGGAAAATTGCGGCCGATGACGTGATGCTCGGAAGCGTGCTTGACCGGCGCGCTTCCCGTCGCATCGCGCGCGAGATCGACTTGCGCCGCAAGCCGCCAATAGTCGTACCCGGTATCGCCCTGGCCGCGGAGAAACTTGCCGTCGACAACCGCTAGCTCCGCCGGATCGCAGCGCAGCTCCGCCGCAAGCTTCTGCACGAACAGCCGCCGCACCTCGGCGCAGACCAGCCGGATCGACCCGCCGGACATTTCGATCGACATGCTTCCGGTGGTGTAGCCCTCGTTCGGCGCGCGCTCGGTGTCGCCGGACACGATGCGCACGCGGGAGGGATCGACGTCGAGCTCTTCGGCCGCGATCTGCACGAGCGCGGTCAGCACCCCCTGGCCGAGCTCGACCTTGCCGGTCGCAAGCCGCACGGTGCGGTCCAGCTCGAAGCCGATCCAACGATCGAGCCGCGGATTGTCGGCGAGGCTGCGCGGCAGCGCGGTCATGCCGACGCTCCGCCGCGCGCCGGCTTCTTACCTCTCCCCAAAGGGGAGAGGTCGATCCTCGCCGAAGGCGTGGATCGGGTGAGGGGGTTACGATGCAAATGTGTAACGGAGGCCAAATCCCCCTCACCCCACTCCCTCTCCCCTCCGGGGAGAGGGAACCGCTGGCGGCCCGCTGG
This sequence comes from Pseudomonadota bacterium, assembly GCA_046727735.1. Classification (GTDB taxonomy): domain Bacteria; phylum Pseudomonadota; class Alphaproteobacteria; order Rhizobiales; family Xanthobacteraceae; genus AP-16. Next base: position 21,663 of record JBKPDF010000020.1, read on the forward strand.
CAACCAACTGCCATGGCCTGGCGCTCGACGGGAATGTAACGGTCATGCTCGACCGTCCCGCACGACTGGCCGATGTGGTTGGCGTCCCGCTTGCGCCGCGCGCTCGACCGCCCGGATGATGCGATTGTGCGCGCCGCAGCGGCACAGGTTCTTGTCGAGCGCCGCCGCGATCTCGGTGCGGCTCGGCGCCGGGTTGCGGTCGAGCAGCGCCTTGGCCGTAACGAGAATTCCGCTCAGACAGAACCCGCACTGTCCGGCCTGCTCCGCCAGGAATGCCTGCTGCAGCGGTGCGAGCGAGCCGTCGGCGGCCAGGCCTTCGACCGTCGTGATCCGCCGGTCGGCGAGCGTCGAGGCAAGGCGCGTGCACGCGTAGGCCGGCACGCCGTCGATCAGCACCATGCAGGCGCCGCACTGCTCCAGCCCGCAACCGAACCGCGTGGCGCGCAGCCCGAGCGCGTCGCGCAGCACGTCGAGGAGCGTCGTCCGCTCGTCGGCGTCGACGCGAACCGGCCGGCCGTTGACGGTCAGAGAGAGATCGTGGGGCATCGGCGCATGGCGGCAAACCGCGACTTGATAGCGGCCGCGGCTCGGATTGACAACGCTGCGGCCCCAGTCCGACGATGCGCGACATCATCCATCGGGACAACAAACATGATCCGAGGCGTCGCGCAGCCGCATCCGGCCGTCATCGCCATCGACCTGCACCGCGGGCATCTCGACCCGAGCGTCGCGACCATGCCGCTCGAAGCCGGCACCGCCGCGCGCGTCGTCGCGGCCAACGCCCGATTCCTGCGCTGGTGCCGGGCGAGTTCCATTCCGGTATTCCATTGCGTCGCGACCTATCGGAACGCCGAGGAGATCCGCGCCAACCCCGGCTGGCGCGCCCGCGCCGAGGATCCGCACGATCTGCGCAATACGGTGCTGGTGCATAATCTCAAGGGTTCCTCCGGCTGCACGATCATGCCCGAGGTGCTCGACCCTTCCGATTGCGTGATCGACTCCAAGAAGCGCTACGATTGCTTCCTCGCGACCGATCTCGACCTCGCGCTCAGGGCGCACGGCACCGACACCGTGCTGATCAGCGGCGTCAACACGAATTCCTGCGTGCTTGCGACGGCGGCGGCCGCGTGCTGCCGCGATTACGCGGTGGTCGTCGTGTCCGATTGCGTCGACACCATGGACGGCCCCGAGTTCCACGATTGGGGGCTGCGCATCATTGCCACGGCGTTCGGCCAGGTGATGAGCGCGGACGAGGTCATGAAGCTCGGGCTCGGGCGAAAAGCTTTGAATTTGAAGCGCGCGTGAAGGAGCCGGCGATGGCGCACATGATACCGCGCGAGCGCTGCGAGTACTCGGCGATCGTGGACCGGCCGCCGCTGAAATTGCCGGGCGGAGCGCGGCTCGTGTTCTGGACCATCGTCAATTACGAGGTCTGGGACATCTCGCGGCCGATGGCGCGGCAGGTGCTTCCGGCGCCGACCGGCGTGCCGTTGCTGCCCGATGTGCCGAACTGGAGCTGGCACGAATACGGCATGCGGGTCGGCGCTTGGCGCTTCTTCGAGCTCTATGCGCGGCTCGGCATAAAGCCGACGCTCGCGACCAACGCCCGGGTCTGCGAGGACTACCCGCGCGTCGCCGAGCAGGCGAAGCGCGACGGCTGGGAGTTCATGGGCCATGCCTACGACCAGCTGCCGATCCACAAGCATGACGACCAGGCCGCGATGATCAACCGCTCGATGGACATCCTCGAGCGCTTCACCGGCAAGCGGCCGGTCGGATGGCTCGGGCCCGGCCTGACCGAGACCTACGAGACCCCGGAGCTGCTCGCCGCGGCCGGCATCAAATATATCGGCGACTGGGTGTTCGACGATGAGCCGGCTCTGATCCGCACCGCGAACGGGCCGCTCGTCGCCCTGCCCTACACGGTCGAGCTCAACGACATCCCGATGATGATCGTGCAGCATCACGAGAGCGAATATCTGCTCAAGCGCGCGAAGGACCAGTTCGACCGCCTCTATGCGGAAGGCGCGCAGCGCGCGAAGATCATGGCGCTCGCGATCCACCCCTACATCAGCGGCCAGCCCCACCGGATCAAATATCTCGAGGCGATCTACGATTACGTCAACCGCTTCGAGGGCGTGCTGCATTGGAACGGCGCGCAGATCCTCGACTGGTACCTCGGGCTGCCACAGCACGCGAAGCTGAAAGCCGCGGAGTGAGCTGCCTTGGCGCCGTCCCCAGGTTCGGTGCGGCGAGGCGGCAATCATGAAACTGGCGCCGTCGTCCCGGGCCGGGCGAAGCGAGGAACGCGGGACCCATGACCACCGCCGTCGCGATCTGTCGCGCGCCGTGCGCATGGATTCCGGGTTCGCGCCTTCAGCGCGCCCGGAATGACGACGCCGTCGGGTGTTGTTACGTCCCGCCGACCTTGCCGCTGATCACCGGACCGAACAGCTGCCAGGTTTCGCCGTCGAACCGCGACATCTGCATCTGCTCGATCGGGGCGAAATCGGTCGGATTGGTGTCCACGACGACGCCGGGCAGCAGCATGCCGAGCTGGAAACTCCTCAAGTTCCCGGCCTGCTTCATGACGTTGTCGCGGGTGAGGTCGTCGCCGCACTGCTTGAGCACCTGTACGAGCGTCTGGCTCACCAGATAGCCGTATACCGTGAAGCCGCTGGTGCGGTCGCCGTCGGGGTAATATTTCTCCATGAAGGCAACCCATTCCTTGAAGCCGGGATCGTCCTTCCACCTCGGGTCGGTCGGCTCCTTCAGATAGCCGGCAGTGAGCGCGTCCTTGGCGTTCTCGACGCCCGCCGGCTTGAGCACCCCGCCGATCGAGGCCGACACGTTGTTCAACACATGCACCGGCTTCCACCCGATCTCGGCGGCCTTTTTGATCGCCTGCGCGGCGAATTTCGGAGTCGTCACGTTGAAGAACACGTCAGCTCCCGACGCCTTGAGGCTCACCATTTGGGAGTCGACGGTCGGATCCGAAGCCTCGTACGGCAGCTCGGCAATGATCTGCATCTTGCCGGCGAGACCGTCCTTGAGGCCCTTCACGTAATCCTTGCCATAGTCGTCGTTCTGAAACAGGATGCCGATCTTGCCGTTCGGATGATTGTCGAGCAGATATTTCGCATAGACGCGGCTCTCGCTCTGATAGCTCGGCTGAAAGCCGATGGTCCACGGAAACTGCTGCGGGTCGTTCCATTTGGTGGCGCCGGTCGCGACGAACAGCTGCGGCACTTTCTTGGCATTCAGGTATTTTTGGATCGCGGTGTTGGACGGCGTGCCGAGCGGATTGAAGACCAGAAGCACTTCGTCGCTCTCGACGAGCTTGCGCACCTGCTCGACCGTCTTCGGGGGGCTGTAGCCGTCGTCGTACGAAATGAAATTGATCTTGCGGCCGTTGATCCCCCCTTCGGCGTTGATCTTGTTGAAATACGCGGCTTCGGTCTTGCCGATTACGCCGTAGGCGGAAGCCGGCCCGCTATACGGCATGGTATTGCCGATCTTGATCTCCGTGTCGCTCGCGCCGGGGTCATATTTCTGCTGGGCGGCAGCCGGAGCCGCGGCAAGCGCGGTCAGCGCCAGCGCGACCAAGGCGGTTTTGCAGAGCCTCATTTCCATCGTTTCCTCCTTGTTTCCCGCCGCGCGAGCTCGAGCGGCGCTTCGTTGCGGCGCGCGCATGTGGATCGACAGCGGTGCTGTAGCACCAGCTTGCCCGGTTTGCGCGCATGGTCAAGTCATTGCTCGCGCGCTGCCAATTCACGATGACTTGTCGATTTTGGTCGGGTCGGACCGGAACCTGACGTGCGAAATCTCGACGGCCGCGCCTTCATTCCTCCTCGGCCTCGAACGCCCAGGCGCCATAGCCGACGACGCTCGCACGGTCGCCTGCCGTATCTCCCGAGTTGCACAGCGCCAACCGGCGGACCTTGAGCCTGCGCCGCTCGGCCTCGATCAGGAGGCCGGCGATCGGCAGGAACCCGCAGGCGCGACGCGGGCCGAGCGTCGCGGCATCGCGACGCTCGATCGCAGCGGCCGTCTCGAGATCCAAGCGCTGCGCCTGCCGGTACTCGAGGTAGTGCGACAGGTCGGAACTGACGACCACGAGCGTGTCCGGACCACCCCACAGCCGCGCGAGGAGTTCGGCGACCTCACGGGCGGTGGCCTCGCCGACGACGAGCGGGACCAGCGCAAACGAGGAAAGGACCTGTTGCAGGAACGGAAGCTCGACCTCGAGGGCATGTTCTGGTGCATGCGGCGCGTCGGCCTCGGTGACGAACGGCAGGTCGCCCAGCGCCGCCAATGCCTCCTGGTCCAGGGCTACGCGGCCGAGCGGGGTCTCGAAGGCTGCGGCGGTCGGCGCCGCGATCCCGCGCAGCCGCACGTAGTGGGCGGGTCCGATCAGCACCACGCGTTCGACGGTCTCCGCCCGGCCGCGAACCGAAGCGAACGCCGCCGCCGCGACGCGGCCGGAATACACGTATCCGGCATGCGGGGCGATCAGCGCCTTGGGTGCGGCCGAATACCCGGGCACGGCGGCCAGGAATTCACCGACCTGCGCGCGCAGCCGTTCCGGTTCGGCGGGATAGAACGACCCCGCGACCGCCGCGGGGCGGATGCCGGACATTTCCGATGCCGTTCGCATTGTCTCGCCGCCGCGCGATGCCCAGATGGATGGAGTATAATCGAACGCCCACAACGGGTCGGTCCCGCGATGGATCAATTTTTGGCCGGCGCTCCGGGCCGCTATTGGCACAAGCTCGAGGACGGCCGCATCCAGTGCGACCTCTGCCCGCGCTATTGCCGGCTTCACGAGGGCCAGCGCGGCCTCTGCTACGTGCGCGCGCGGCACGACGACGCGGTCGTGCTCACCACGTACGGGCGCTCGTCGGGATTCTGCATCGATCCGATCGAAAAAAAGCCGCTCAACCACTTTCTTCCCGGCACGCCAGTGCTCTCGTTCGGCACGGCGGGGTGCAACCTCACCTGCAAGTTCTGCCAAAACTGGGACATCTCGAAAGCGCGCGATTTCGACCGGCTGCAGAACGAGGCTTCCCCGCAGGCGATCGCGCAGGTCGCGCTCCGAAGCGGATCGCGCTCGGTCGCCTTCACTTACAACGATCCGGTGATCTTCTTCGAATACGCGATCGACGTCGCGCAGGCGTGCCGCGACGCCGGACTGAAAACGGTCGCGGTGAGCGCCGGCTATATCGCTCCCGAGCCCCGGACCGAATTCTTCCGCTACATGGACGCCGCCAACATCGACCTGAAAGGTTTCACCGAGGATTTCTACAGGAACCTATGCTCGGCGAAGCTTGGTCCCGTCCTCGACACGCTCGAATACCTCGAGCATGAAACCGACGTCTGGTTCGAGATCACGACGCTGCTGATCCCGGACGAGAACGATTCACCGGCGGAAATCGAAGCGCTCAGCCGCTGGGTCATGGAGCGCCTCGGGCCCGACGTGCCGCTGCATTTCACCGCGTTCCACCCGGATTGGAAGATGCTGGACAAGCCGCCGACGCCCCCCGCGACCCTCCATCGCGCGCGCCGCATCGCCCGCGACGTCGGACTGCGCTACGTCTTCACCGGCAATATTCACGATCCGGAAGGCCAGAGCACCTATTGCCACCACTGCAACGAGGTTCTGATCGGCCGCGACTGGTACGATTTGCTCGCGTGGAAACTCGACGCCGAGGGCCGGTGCGGGAATTGCGGCACCGCCTGCGCCGGGGTGTTCGAGCCCAGGCCCGGAGCGTGGGGCCGGCGGCGGCAGATGGTCCGGGTGCCGAGCGAGGTGCGAATGCCGGCTTGAGCTGGTAGATTGCCGAAAATCCGCAATAGAAGGTGAGTCATGCCCCGTTCCTACATCCCCCACGGCGTCATTCCGGCCGTGCTGCTGCCGTTCGACAACGATCTCGGCATCGACGAGGTGGCGTTCCGCAAGCATCTGCGCGACGTCGCCGCGACCGACGGGATTTCGGCAATCACCATCAACGCGCATTCGACCGAGGTCGCCTCTTGCACGTTCGACGAGCAGCGCAGGGTACTCGATATCGCCCGTGACGAGATCGGCGCGCGCCTGCCGCTCGTCCACGGTATCTGGGCCGACGGCAGCCTCGAAGCCGCGAGAATCGCGCGGATGGCGACCGCCGGCGGCGCCTCGGCGCTGCTGGTGTTCCCGCCCGGGCCGTTCACGCTCGGCCAGTCGCAGCAGATGGCGATCGCGCATTTTTCCCGCATCGCGGACGCGAGCGACCTGCCGATCATCGCCTTCCAATATCCGATCGCGACCGGCCAGGGTTATCCGGCCGACACGCTGCTGCGGATGTGCGACGAGATCCCGACGATCCGCGCCATCAAGGACTGGTGCGGAAATATGCAGCAGCACGAATGGCACGTGCGCACGCTGCAGAGCCTGCCGCGCCCGGTCAACGTGCTCTCGACCCACAGCGCTTGGCTGCTCAGCTCGCTCGTGCTCGGCTGCAACGGCCTGCTCTCCGGGAGCGGCAGCGTGATCCCCGACCTGCAGGCGACGTTGTTCCGCGCGGTGCGCAGCAAGGACCTGGCCGAAGCGCAGCGCATCAACGACCGCATCTACCCGCTCGCCCGGGTGTTCTATGCCGAGCCGTGGGCCGACATGCACAACCGCATGAAGGAGGCGCTCGTGCTGCTCGGCCGCCAGCAGCGCGCGGTGGTGCGGCCGCCCCTCACCAAGCTCGCGGCGGCGGAGATCGAGCGCATTCGCCAAGCTCTCGGCGATGCCGGCTTGCTGCGCCGCCAGCCGGGCCGCGACGCGGCCTGAACCGCGCCGGCGCTTGAATATGCTCGGGAAATCGCTTTTGCTGATGCGCCGTGGCCGAACCGCTCGCGGCCATTCGGCACTCAATCGAGCGGGCCAGGGAGGACGTCATGACCGGCAGGGACACACAAGATCCGGGTGAGGAGTTCTGGTACCGCGGCAAGGTCACGCGGCGCCGCCTCGTCGGATGGGGCGCAGGCGCGATCGGCGCCGTCATGCTGGTGCCGGCGCCGTGGCGGGCCGCGTTCGGCCAGGCCAAGCCGTTGCGCATCGGCACCTTGCAGCCGCTCTCCGGATCGGCAGCCGCCGGCGGCAAGACAGCACTCGTCGGCACGCAGATGGCGGTCGACCGCATCAACAAGTCCGGCGGGATCAGCGGCCGCCCGATCGAACTCATCGTGGCGGATTACGAGTCCAAGCCCGACGTCGGCCGCCGCAAGGCCGAGAAGCTCGTCGTCGAAGACAAGATCGACGCGCAGGAGGGCGGCTTCCTGTCCAACGTATGCCTCGCCTGCATGCCGGTGTTCGAAGAGTTCAAGATCGTCAACATGATCGGGGTGTGTCTCGACACCACGATCACGACCACCAAGTGCAGCCGCTACACGTTCCGGCCCTTCGACTATGCGCCGGCCCAGGCGGTGGCGTTCGCGCCCTACCTCGTCAACAAGCTGGGCAAGAAATGGCACATTGCGTACGCGGATTACGCGTGGGGACAGTCGACCCGGGATGCTTATACCCAGGAGATCAAGAAGGCGGGCGGTGAGGTCGTCGAGACGACCGGCATACCGCTCGGCACCGCCGACATGACGCCGTTCCTGTCGAAGGTCACTGGAAGCTTCGACGGGCTCCTGGGCATCTTCTTCGGCAAGGACGGGGTGACGATCGGTAACCAGGCCTACGACCTCGGCTTGACCAAGAAATACAAATGGGCCGGGGACGGTGCCATCGCCGAATCCACCAACCTCCCGGCGCTCGGCAACAAGATCGAGGGCTTCGTCGGGATCAACCGCTATGTTCCGGTATTCGATCCGCCGCTCGATACGCCCGCACACAAGAAATTCTTCGACGAAGCGGTGGCGCGCCTCAAGCAGATCGACCCCTCGGGTCCCCTGCCCGACCGCTACGTGCAGTCGAATTACGAGGCCATGAACGCGCTCAAGCTCGGCATGGAACAAAGCGGATTCCGCGGCCGCGAGGATACGCCGAAGCTGATCGAGGCCCTGGAAGGCCTGGAGATGAAAGAAGGCGACGACTTTCCGCAAGGCGACAAGACGCTACGCAAGGACGATCATCAGGCGTTCCTGCGCGAATTCATCTTCGACATCAAAGACGGCAAGCACCGCATCCTGGAGACCGTGCCGAAGGACAAGGCGACGTTCCCGCCCGCCTGCAAGTTCGTTTCCACCTAGGTGGCCGGCGTCGCGCCGATCACTGCCCCCTTCCCGGCCGTTGCCGGCCGGGAAGCAAGCGGCTTGTTGCGTACCCAGGATCTGACCGTGCGGTTCGGCGGCTTGGCGGCGCTCAACAACGTCAATTTCGAACTGCGGCGCGGCGAGATCCGGGCGATCATCGGCCCGAACGGCGCCGGCAAGAGCACCTTCTTCAATTGCTTGACCGGCGTGCTGCGCCCTCTCTCCGGACGCATCCTGTTCAAGGACGAGGACATTACCGGTTTTCCGCCGAACCGCATTTCCCAGAAGGGCATCGCTCGCTCCTATCAGATCACCAACATCCTTCCGAGCACCACCACGTTCGAAAACGTGCGGATCGCCGCGCAATCGCGCCGGCACTCCTGGAGTCTGCTCACCCATCATCGCGCCTATCGCGACATCGGCGAGAAAGCGGAAGCGGTGCTGGAAGCCGTCGGCCTGCAGAACAAGGCCGACGAAGTCGCGGCCAACCTCTCGCACGGCGAGCAGCGCAATCTCGAAATCGGCATCGCGCTTGCGACCGAGCCGGAGCTGTTGTGCCTCGACGAGCCGACGGCCGGCATGAGTGCAGCGGAGACCCACGACACGATGGCGCTGGTGCGCCGCATCGCCGAGAACCTTACGATCCTGATCGTCGAGCACGATATGCAGGTCGTCATGGAACTCGCGCAACGCGTCACCGTGCTGCACTACGGCGCCATTCTCGCGGAGGGGACGCCGGCAGAGATTCGGCAGAATCCCCGGGTGCTGGAGGTCTATCTGAAGACATGAGCGAGCCAGCCGCGCCCCTCGTCCGGGTCGAGGGCATCCACACTTATTACGGCAAGAGCCACATTCTCGACGGCGTGTCGCTCGAGATCCGCCGCGGCGAAGTCGTCGGTCTGCTCGGACGCAACGGCGTCGGGAAGAGCACGACGCTGAAAACCATCATGGGTCTGGTGCGGCCGAGCCGGGGCAGGACCTTGTTCGAGGGCCGCGCGATCACCGATTTGCCGGCTCACCGGCTGGCGCGGCTCGGCATCGGCTACGTTCCCGAGGACCGCCGCATCTTTCGGCTGCTGACCGTGATGGAAAATCTTCGCACCGGTCTCGACCGCCGCGAAGTCACCGAAGCGAAGAAAAAGCAGCTGCTCGACAAAGCCTACGCGTATTTCCCGGTGCTGGCCGAACGACGCAACCAGCCGGGCGGGACGCTGTCGGGCGGCGAGCAGCAAATGCTCGCGATCGCCCGCGCCATGATGCTGGAACCCAAGATCATCCTGCTCGACGAGCCGACCGAGGGGTTGATGCCGCGCATGGTGTCGCAGATCCGGCAGATCATCGACGTGCTGCGCGGCGAAGGCGTCGCGATCCTGCTCGTCGAGCAGAACGTGCCGCTCACGCTCGACGCAAGCGAGCGCATCTACATCATGGAAAAGGGCGCGGTCCGGCACCACGCGCCGGCTTCGCAGCTGCGCGTCGATGATGCCGTGATTCACCAGTACCTCGGGGTCTGACTAGTGCATATGCAAGCGAATGGGACCCGCACAATGTGGCAGAGCTGCATACGCGCTTCCCCTCTCCCCTTGTGGGAGAGGGTGGCTCGTTGCGAGCGCGAGCGAGCAACGAGCCGGGTGAGGGGTTTAACCTATCCGCAGCGTCGTCACCCCTCACCCGGCTCGGCGGCTTATGCCGCCTCGCCACCCTCTCCCACAAGGGGAGAGGGGAAGAGGAGTATGCCTCACGTCCATGGAAGTACGTTCGAATAGAGTGCAGCGATGGGCATCGATGCGCTGATCCAGGCGATTCCGTTCGATCAGCTTCTGATTCAGACGGTCAACGGCATCGTCGCCGGCATGATCCTGGCGCTGGTCGCCTCCGGGCTCACGCTGATCTTCGGCATCATGGACGTCGTCAACTTCGCGCACGGCGAGCTGTTCATGCTGGGGGCCTATGTCGGTGTGATCATCCTGGCTTCGACCGGCAACTTCTGGCTGGCTCTCATCGCCGCCAGCCTGATCGTCGCGCTGCTCGGCGCCGCCATTCACGTCACGGTGTTGCGCCCCCTGCTCGGCCGCGATCCCTTGAACACCATCCTGGCGACGTTCGGCGTCTCGCTGGTGCTGCAGAATTACGCGCTGTGGCAATTCGGCCCGGTCGCCCGTAAAATTCAGGAGCCGTTCACTGGGCATTTCACGCTGTTCTATCTGCAATATCCCTGGTACCGGCTGGCGATCGCGCTGCTCTCCGCGGGGATCATCGGCGCGCTCTGGCTTTTCCTGAAATTCGGCACTTACGGCATCTGGATCCGGGCCACGACCCAGGACCGCGTCATGGCTCAGGCGATGGGGATCCCGGTGCCGCGGGTGCTCACCGCCGTATTCGCGATCGGCGCCGGAATGGCGGCCGCGAGCGGCGTGCTGTTCGGGCCGCTCGTCGGCGTCAATCACGCGATGGGGCTCGATTGGGTGCTCAAGGCCTTCATCGTCGTCGTGGTTGGCGGCATGGGCAACCTGGGCGGCTCGATCGCCGCCTCGATCTTCATCAGTCTCTTGGAATCTTACGCTTCGCTCTGGGTGAGCCCGGCCCAGGCCGTGATCTTCTCGTTCGTCGTGCTGATCCTCACGCTGCTGTTCCGGCCCACGGGCCTGTTCGTTCCCACGCCCAAATGAGCACGCGCCGCGCTGCCGGATATTGGATCGCGTTCTCGATCGTGCTGGCGCTGTTGATCGTCGCGCCGCTGGCGCTGCCGGAATTCTGGCGGCGGTTCCTGACCGAGATCCTGATCTGGGGCCTGTTGGCGATGTCGTCCGATATCCTGATCGGCTATACCGGGATGGTCTCTTTCGGCCATTCGGCGTTCTTCGGTCTAGGCATTTACGGCGCGGCCGCCGCTCTCCTTTGGACCAGTCCACCCAATTTATGGGTGGCGCTGTTGTTCGGGCTGATCGGTGCCGCCGCGGTCGCGGCGTTCGTCGCCTATTTCTCGACGCGCCTGCGGGACATCTATTTCGCGATCACGACGCTGATCTTCTCGCAGATCTTCTATGTGATCATCTTCACCTGGACCGAAGTGACCGGCGGCGAGAACGGGCTGACGTTCCGCCGGCCGCCGCTCGCGATCCCCGGCCTGTTCTCTGTGCCGTTCACGTCCGAGACGCTGCATTGGTTCGTGCTCGCAATCGTGACGCTCTCCTATCTCGTGTTGCGGCGCATCACGCAATCGCCGTTCGGCATGGTGCTGCAGTCGATTCGCGAGAACGAAGCGCGGACCCGCGCCATCGGCTATCCGGTTGAACGCTACAAGATCGTCGCAGTGATGCTGTCCGGCTTGTTCGCGGGGCTCGCCGGCGTGCTCTATGCGATCCAGAACCGCTTCGCCGCGCCCGACTTCGTGTTCTTCCTGGTCTCCGGCGAGGTGGTGATCTTCAACGTCATGGGCGGGATCGGCACGCTGGTCGGGCCGATGTTCGGCGCTGCATTTTTCCTGGTCTTGCGCGAGGGCTTTTCCCGGTTCTTCACCGAGTACTATCTCATTCCGGTCGGATTGATTTTCATCGCCATGGTGATCTTCTTGCCGCAGGGACTGCTCGGCTTCGCACGGCGGTGGCTCAACCAGTAGGATCGGCTACGCCGACAATCGATCCGACGAGCGATCCCGAACTGTCAGCGACGAGATCGCCGCACGACCGAGGAGGGAAGCTTGGGCTACGAAACCATCCTGTACCAGGAAGACGGGCCGCTCGGCACGATCACGCTCAACCGCCCGAACGACGGCAACATGTTCAACGCGACGATGTGTCACGAGCTGCGCGACTGCATCAACGCCATTCGGCGCGAGACCCGCACCCGCGTGGTGGTGATCACCGGCGCCGGCGAGCGCTTCTTCTGCATCGGCGGGCGCAAGGACGGGCTCGAAGACACCACGCTCTACGCCGGCACGCTGCCGACGCTGGAGATCTACGAATCGATCGAGCGCCTGCAGAAGCCGGTCGTCGCCTCGGTCAACGGCTTTGCGGTCGGCGGCGGCAACGTGCTGCAGATGGTTTGCGATCTCACGATCGCCAAGGAGAGCGCGGTTTTTCGCCAGGTCGGCCCGATGATGGGCTCGTTCGATGCCGGCTACGGCACCTGGTATCTCGAAGACCTGGTCGGCAAGAAGAAGGCCAAGGAAATCTGGTTCTGCAATCCGAAGCTCTCCGCGCGCGAGGCACAGGCGCTCGGCCTGATCAATCGGGTCGTGCCGGACGCTCGGCTGCGCGAGGAGACCCGCGCCATGGCGCTCGAGATCGCGGAGCGCGGGGCGTTTGCGCTCGCTTCGGTCAAGGCCGCCTTCAACGCCCGCCACGGCGGCGTATCCGGACTCTCGCGGATGGCGCACGACCTCTTGCTGCGCGCCTATCTGGAGAGCGAGGAGAGCCAAGAGCTCGCCACGGCATTTGCCGAGAAGCGCAGACCCGATGCGGCGCAATTCGGCAGATGAGCATGCGGCCTATAATGGCAAATGTCAAAGTAAAATCAGATACTTGGTGATTTGAATTGGCAGCCACCCCCATACGAACCCACAAACCGGAGGGCACCGCGCCCGGAACTAGGTGGCGCGGAACCCAATTACTATGTTTCTAGCGACCGACCTCCGGCGCCAACTCGGCGGGCCTTAGCGGGATAGCCAAGGTCGAATGAAATCCAGGGCCGCTCGGGTACTCCTCGGGCGGTCCTTGCTTTTTGTTCAACGGGCTTGGCGGGTGGTCAATCCCGCCCGCGCGGGCTGCAGTGCCCCCCTGCGAGTAGCAGCATCAGACGGGAACTTTCACCCCGTAGGTATGTAGATGCTCTGCGGGGCATGGTTGTGTAGATCTATCCTTGCCTTGCCCCGTAGAGCCCTGGTCCTGTGGCCGCCAGCCCTAGGGCCGGGGCTCGCTTTTGCATGGGGGTGCAGCCGGGGACTATGCCGCCTCCTGGCGCCAAGAAGAATCCCCCCTCCTCGGCGCGGTCCGCCAATCTGGGCCGGACAAAGTCGGCCCTCACGCAAAAAAACGCCGGGCCAGCCCCCGGATCAGTTTTTACTCAGCCACTCCTTGCGTAGCCGCATGATCTCCGGGTTTGGATCACGTCGGTCGGCCTCTTCGAGGAGCACGTTGTGGAACGCGGCATCGAGAACAAGGTCCATAATCTCCGGGTCTCTTTTCGCCTCATCCCGCATGAATCGCGCAAGTTGCTCCTTTGTGGCCTTGGGGTGCTTCTTCATGAACGCGACCATTAGGGCCTTTAGTTTCGGCGGAAGGTATGGCTCGTTAGGCATGTCCGTTTCTTTCGTTTGGCCGGGCCAGCACCGCCAGCCCGGCGCCCTGCCATTGGGTTTTCAGTTCTTCGTTTGCTGCCCCGCAAGGGACGGCCATCGCCACGAGCATCCGGCCGAGTGCGGCATTGACGACTTCGCCTATGCTCTCGGCGTACGGCCGGCATTCCGAGAGCTCGGCGTGATAGCGCATCCACGTGTCGGGTCGGCCTTCACAGCTTCGACAAGCTGCTCCTTGGTGAACCCGAGAATCACCATTGCGGCGAACAGATGCGGCGCCAGTTTTTCCAGCTTGGCGCGAACAGAGGCTTCCGTGAGCTTCGTCACGTCGAGCGCTTCGAAGCGATGTGCTGCCGTTCCGGCTATGTCAGTGTGCGTCATGACGCTGGCTCCCATGGCAACCGGACGCCGGCCAGGGCGAATATGCTGTTCATCAGATTGCAGTGGCCGGCATCGCCCGCCGTGAACTCGGCAAATGAATTCGCGGTTTCTGGATCGTACGGGCCGATATTGTACCAATATGGTTCGGGCTCACGATAGACTAGGGCACGGGCTATCACGGCCAAGCCCGCGATTGTCTTTGCTTCCTGTTCGAGAATCCGCTCGGCGAGAGCGTCGAGCGGATCCTTGACCGCATTCCACTCTCGTTCGGTCGGCAAGCCACCTTCAGGAACGCTGTCGATGATCTTGCTATGAGCGGCATCCCATTCCTCGAAACCCGGTTCTCCGTAACGCGGTCTGTCGTCTAGGCCGGCAGCGTGCACGGCTTCTCTAACTTGCCGCATGTGGGCGTTTTCGCGTTGAGACAATACGGCCCATGCAGGGAATAAGGCATCGAATTGCCGGCCGAGCTCTAACAGTTCGGCGTCGGCATCAGCCGCGGCGCCCACAGCCGCGATCGGCACCGCGGCGGCTGCGACAGCCCCGGTAATGGCGGCGCGGCGGGAAATGTGGATAGAGTCGTGCTTAGCCTGTGACATGGGTCCTCTCCATGTTGCGGGTTAGGGTCGGTCGGGTGCTGGAGCGCTCGGCCGGCCCGCTTCGGCTCACCCGAAGCGCGGTAAGTCTAGGCCCGACTTCCCGCCGTTGTCTATCCCCCAAGTTGTGTTTTGTAAAAATACAAAAAGCCGAGTCTCATCGGGCTTTTCTCGCGAATGGGACCGCGGTGCCGTCGCCCCCGTACTCGGCTCCGCTCTACTGGGCCTTGCGCGTCAGCGTACCCGACGCAACAATGAGCTCACCCTCGAAAACACCGAACCACTCCCAACCGAGGTTCTCGCCCGAGCGAGTCAACGTGATGGCGCCGTTCGGACAGCGGCCGCCCTGATCGACACCGCCCCGCGAGATCACTTCGACAAAGAACACGTAGTTGCGCGACTGGCCAATGCGGTTCAATTTTCCGCCGCAAGCCTGGTCAGGATAGTCGGTTTCGGCCGTCTTGCGCGAGATGGTGACGATCACGGGGTATTTTGTTTGCCCACCGGTCCGGGCCGCCGCTCCGCCAGCGGCTTGGGTGACTGTGCCGGACCAAGTCCCTTCGATGGCGGTGCCTCGGACGGCAGTTCGTGCGGGAGGCGGCGCAGCCCTGGGCGTCTCGGTCCTGGGTGGCTCGGCAGCCGGCGGCGCTTGTTCCTCGACAGGCGCGCGGGCGGGCGGTGACGAAGGCGTGGGGTACTCTTGCGCACCGGCGGTAGTGATCGGCGCGATCACGATCGCGATCGAGGCGGCAATCCATCGTGATGATTTGTTCATGGGGACGATCCCCGTCCGTTGATGACCGATTGACAAAAACCGCCATGAGACTATTCGGAAAATCTTGAAACGGGAGGTACAGTGTTCACGGCGGTCCAATCTTCGCCAGTCTGCGCCTGCCCTTCCGCTCCGCGATTGATCCGGCCGACTGATGGACAGGCATTGTCACGGCTCTTAGAGCGCTTCCCGCCAGAGATTGCCCTTCCGGATCTATGCCACGAGCTTGCGCAGTGTCCGCGTCGGGGAAGTATGAGCGAGCCTTGCCAAGTCGGTTATAGCTCACGGAACGGCTGAGAATGAGCAATCGTCGGGTTGGCGATGCCGGCCTCCCCTCATGCCCAATCCGCTAACCCCTCCAGGATCACGTCCTTTTCTTCCTCCGATAGAACGGGCGTCTTATCAACGAACGCGATTAAACGAAGTAATATTTTATTGGACACCGTTCCTTTTTTCTTCGCCTTACAACTCCGAAGCTCTTGCGCCGTTTGTTTAATAACCAGGTTACATGAGATAATGGAATATCCCTCCGGAGTAGGATCAAGGAAAGGTAGGTCACTACAGGGTATGTTGAAATCGGCCGGATAGGCTTTCTTCTTCGGTGAGTTTATGAATAAAAAATGTCCCTCTCGGTTAATGCACAGATGAAATTTAGGCTTATTCGCCTCGCCACTTAAGAACCACACAACATCTCCAGGCGAGAACATCAGATATGCTTAGACGAATACACCAAATCCTCCACGGCATCTTCGTCAGGAACGTCCAAGAGTTTGGCATAGTCCATCGGATAAGAGCCGCCTTGAGCACCCTCAGGCCATGCATCCAAATAGGCTGGATGCCGATGAGTATGATCGCGCATACGCCTAAATCGAAGCCCCTTGACCAAAGTCAGAGCCTCGGAAAGCGCCGCTATGTCGGTCTTTGACAGAACCCGAAGATTTGCTGATCGTTTGGCGCGAATGAACTTAAAAGCCCTCTTTCCATCGATTGGCGATGGAAGGCGCTCCCAAGGTGGCCAGGATTCGTCGTAATAATGTCTTGCGTTGAACTTTGGTTGTAGAATGTCTCTTGTGGTACTCGGTACCGGTCCATCCTTCATAGCAACGTAATTGTCGAAGGTTATGGGCCGGCCGTGTTTGTTCAAGTGATCAACATCAGCAATGAAGATCGCCTTGTCTATCTCATATTCTGTGACGTACTCGCCACGCCTTTCGGCCTCATTGATGAGGAACAGGATAGATTCAAGGATGCGCCTATAATTCGGGCGCATTCTAAAATGGGTTTTGCGGGCGCTAGCCATTATCGCCCTCGATTTCCGATTTCAAGGTCATTGTATGCCCAGATTCGGCAAAAACCTATGCTTTCCGCGCCACAGGGCCAGATAAATCGGCATTTCTGCTCTTTGAAAAGGCATCCCCTCGTCGCACCCTCGTGGCCGTTTCTGCTTTGATTCGACAGAATTCCCAGAGCCTGCCTTGGACAGAACAGCGGCAGCCGTCGGTAAGTTCCGGGGATAGGAATGCCCGCCAGCGACGGCACTGTGAACATGGTTAGCGGTCATGGGCGCGTCCGTGTGATCACGGACGCCGGCCATTTTTAGCCTCCGTCGATCATGAGATCGGGTCCGGGATCAGGCAGCGGCGCCGGGTCGGAATCTGACGAATTGATCGTGATCGTTTGACCCGCGCCAGGCTGCGCAGCGGGCGGCGTATTGATTTGGATCACGAGTCCTGGTCGGGAAACCTCACCTGACCTGCCGCGGGGCGCTTGCTCGTCCTCGAGGTGCATCGCCTCGAGCACCTGGGCGGCCTTTACGGCTGCTGCTGCGTTGTCTCCCTCACGTAGGCGCACGAGGGCGGCAGGATTGCCGGCACACGCTGCAGCGACAAGCGCGCGCCGCTCAGCGAACAAATGCTGGCGAACGTGGTGCTGCTTTAGCGCTTGCCGAAATTGCAGCGTGGAAATCCCGGCACCCTTAGCGGCGGTTTCGATGTCAGGTTCTCCCGACAGCAGCAGCGCAATAGCATTTCGAATCTTCTTGCTGATCGTTGGCCGCTTGTCATTCGCGGCCGGCACACGCGGCTCGGGCGGCGGCAGCGGCAAGTTCGGATAGTTCATCACGCCGCCTCACGTTCCGGTCGGCGCGAGCGAGCCGCTTGGTTTGAAGGCTTCGGCCAGTCCCCCAGCAATATCGGCGCCGGCGCTCACCTTGCCAATCAGCAACGCGAACGAGCCGGCCTGTCGCAGATACGCCGCGTCGGCCTCGTCCTGCTGGGACTGGGCCAGCAGCTTGTCCCCCTCGATCGTTTTCGCCCGCTCCCCCACGAACTCCTCGTGCTCGCGCACCGCAACCGCGGACGGCGAGGTGAGATCGACGTGGCGGGCCGATTGCACCGCATCAATGTGGTCGAGGGTCGCGACCAGCCGCTCGGTCATCTGCGCGCCGGCCTGCTTCGCCAACAGCCGGCCGTATTCGGCCGCGCGCTCGAGCCACACCGCCTGGTATTCGTCGGCGGCCTGTGTGCCCATGCCCTTCTCGACATCGCCGAAGGCTTTAAAGCCGATCTGGGCGAGCGAGAGCGCTCCTGCGGGTGCGGAACTCATTTCAGTGCACCGTCGTGCCGGGCGGAGGGAGTGCCATATTCTCCGTGTGCGCCTGGGCGAGCATTTGCGCGATGCAGCCGCGAATTAGAGGATCATCGGGAATAGGTGGCAGCGGGTTCCGGCTCTCGGCCTCGACGCGGGCAAAGCAATCGTCACGCAGCGCATAGCCGCGGCCGAAACGATCGCGACCCTCGCGCTCGATTTCGCGAGCTTGGCAAATCACACAGTGCTTGAGCTTGCCGATCATGTTCTGGGGCCGCCCAGGTCTCGCCCGCGCACCACACCGATTTCGCGCAGCGGCCGTGCACCCTGGCCGGGGCCGCCGATGCCGTCGAAGCTGCGCGGCGATTTGCGCAGCGCAACCGCATTGGTGCCGACGCCTTCGGCTGTTGATTTCAACTCGGGCGCATTGGGCGGGCTAACACGGCCGGTCGATGGAAATTGCCACACGGGATCTGCCGATCGTGTGCCGACCCCGGGGCGGGTCGATTGATGGTCAAAAACCCCGGGGCCTTGTGGGCCGGGATAACCGCGCTTCATTTGTTTGCTCCTATCTTCTCACTTGAATTCTGGCACGTGTCTCGGTTGCGGAGTCCGGAGGAAACCGAATCCACTCCGCGGTCTCCTGGACCATTCTTACTCAGGTACCGGGTTTGCCCCACCTCATCGACGGTGCCGATGTTCATGCCGTTGTAAGTCGGCTCGTGCAACGGCTCCCCGAGAGCATTCGTGCTCCGCGGAACATCATGCTTGCCCTCGAATACCGGCGGCGGGATGTATGGCGCGGCTTTGGGGTCGCGGTGCTTGCTTGCGCTGTAGTAGGGCGAGCGATCGTTTGATCGCAGCACGCTGTTGGTCCAACGTTTCGTGCTTGAATAGTGCATAGCCATTAGCTCCTCATTGCTCTCGTGCCGACTGCGCGTAAGCGTACCGCTCTCTTGCGGACATCTGTGCCCATTGTTCGTCGGAGGGCGAGTTATTGGCGCGCGGCGGCTCGCGGTGCGATTGCGAGAATGTGCCTGCGCCGCCGACCTTGCCGGCGAGCTTCAAGTAAGCTTCAACGTGGGCCGCCGTTGCCATCGTTGAGAGCAGCGGCTTGGCGAGCTCGTCACCGAGTTGAGCGCGCAGAAAAGTAGAAACCGCGTCAACCATCGAGCTTCCCCCCGGGCCAAGTTTGGCAATTTCCGCTTGGCGGGCTCGGTTAAGCATGTCGCGCTCGTGCACCAACGTGGCAGCATGGAACGAAAGCATCTTGCTCCACTGCTCTCGACTGAAACCCTGTTGGTGCGCCCAATCCCGCGCTTGCTCAATTACTGGACCGAGGATTGGATCGTTTTCGGCGAACGTGATCGAAACGCCGGGCGGTAGTTTGAAATCAGACGGCAGCTCGAGCTTGTAGTCTGCAGCGGTTGTCGGAAGCGAAGCTTTGCGAACATCCTCCGCGGCCGCACGCTCGGCGAGCGCGGTCAGTTCTTCGGGCGCGAATACTCGCTCGCCGAGCTTGATCCCCTCTCGCCCGTCGGCGGTGAGAACCTTATCGGCTTGCGGCTGTTGCTGTTGCGGGCGCTGCGGTTCGCCGCCATCGGGGGTGCCAGCGTCGCGTCTGGCCCGAAGCTCGGCGATCGTCTGCCGAGGTGACAGATCCTCGGGGATTGGGGACGACGCCGAACCCGGCGGCGGCGTTGAGCCGGCGGGCGGAGGAGCGGAACCGGATTGCAGGGCGTCGGACATTCCTACCACCTCCTACCGGCAGCGGCCCGCCATTGCGTTAGCTCGCTCGATTGCTCGCGCGGCGTCCCGCGCATCAAAGGCCAGAACGATCTGCCGCAAGTCGTGCTGGTTCATCTCGCGACCTTCGGCCTGCCCAAATCGCTGCTCCAGGGCGGCAAGGTGCTCCTCGGGGCTCATGCGGCGCGCCCTTGCTCGGGCTGAGTGCGAAAATGCTCGGCCACGACCTTCCGAAGCCGGCAGGAGAGGCTTTCCAGGTTCTCGCGAGCCTCACGTTCGAGACGTTCGGCTAGGTCGACAGGAAGGCGGGTGCCAACGATGCCTTCGAATTTCGTGCTCATGCCGGAATGCTAAACGCAGACAAGCAAGCCGCAACGCACCGAACGTTAACCCGCCTTGCGGTGCCCGTTCCGGCCGTTCACCTTGCGACCGTTGCAGCGACCGGCGGCCGCCTTGACGGGCTTGCGCTCCGACATCGCCCAGCACTCCAAAATCTCCTCGATCAGAACACGGCGCGCCTCAGCCATCACCCGTTCGAAAATGGCCGGCGCCAGGTCGGACAATTGGATCGGCCGCCGCGGATGAGCCGCTTTCGGGTCTTTCCGAATCAACCGGGTTGCGATGCGCTTTAACTGCTCGGGGTCTTCAATGACGCGCAACTTAAGGGCGAGGCCGCCCAAAATTAACCCGAGCGAGGTGCGGCCCAGCGTCTTTGCAGGAATCGGGCCCAAGACCTTTGCACTATAGCCTGGTTGGACGCCTGAAATGTCGTCCAACCGCTCTCTGGAGCAACCAAGCTCTTCTGCCCGGTCCCGGAGGATCTGCTGCAAAGTCCCAAAATCGGCGGCTTCGCCAATCAAGCGCGGTTCAATCGGCGCGTCGGCCATTCCTCTGCTGCCCCCGAAAGACCCGCCGGACATGCCGGCGCGGCAAATCGCTTCGGACGCGAGAATTACCACGCCCCAGGCACAAATCAATACCTCGGTTACAAATGAATACCGTCGCCAAGCTGTGGAAAAAGCTGGGGCGGACCGCCATCGCAAGCCCGCCCCGAGCCCTCGCACGGGCGCTCGAGGGCTCGAGCATCCCGCATGGCAAGAATCGCACGACCAGCCGGGCGGCGCAGCGCACCGGCCGCCGCCGAGATCCGCATGCGCGCCGAGCGGCAGGCCCCGGCCGGAGTGGCGCCTGACGCAGCATCCCCGCTCTCAACCTTTCGGCCTGATTGCAGGCGCACTCATTTTCGCTTTGGCTGAGCCCACTGAGCCACTGCCTGCCGTTTTGTGGCTCTCCGGCAACGCCGCCAGCCAAAAAGTCTCCGTCCCCAGGTCTTTGAGGGTGAGCTGAAGCTCGTTGCGGGTCTCGATCGTTGGCCCGTGTTATTCGTCAGATGCGGAGAAAGGGGAGAGAACCATGGCGCGGGATCCTGGGTCCGATGTTCACCCCAACCTTCGGGAAGTACTTAGTCGGGCTGAAGCAACACCCTTGCCCAGGCGGTCAGAGCCCACGCCGCCCGAAGGGGCAAGCCAACTCAACTCCATCATCCAGCGGGTTTCCGGAGCATCTGTGGCCGAAATTGACCGGCTCATAGACGAGCTACAGTCGCTCCGCGATTTTCTGCTGAAGGAAGGCCAGAGGATCCACCGGGAGCTCACTGACTACACCCGCTTAAATCAGGGCGCCGTCGAATCAACCAGGGTCGTTGCCGAGACCCTGATGAAAATGAAAGCGCCGCAGGCAAGCAAAGATTTTGAAATGCCGCCGCTGTAGGGAATGGACTAGTCGACCAGCGCGGCGAGCTCGGTTTTCGCCCCCACCTGCTACCGTCCCGGTCCAGAAGCCTCGGCAACCTGTGCCGCGGGCCGCCGCGCACCGCACCACCTCGCCGCGGTGTGGTCATATTCGAGAAGTAATGAAGGTGGACGACGCTACGGCGTCGTGGTGTTTTCTCCCGTCTTCCACCTGGGGGCCCAATCGGGCCCCTTTTTGTCGGCGCGCTGGCCGCATCACCGCCCCGCCGCTCGCCATATCGCCGCGATCGGGTCCGCGGGCTCACTTGCCGGTGCTGCCCGGCTTTGACCCTTAAGTGGCCGGTCCTGAGCCGCACAGCGGCGATTTTGATTTAGGGTGTTGCGTAAATACTTCTCTACCGCCCATTTTTTGCCGCACCGTAGCGGAACAGTTTTCCTGAATCGAGAGTTCTGGCTTCATCGTTTTTGTATCCGGGCTGAGGCCACCCATGAGTGCAGATCGGTATCGCTCCTACGCGGTGGAATGCTTGCGCTTTGCAAGCGGGATGGCGCAGCCGGGCTCGAAGGCCGTCCTGCTCGACATGGCCATGAACTGGCTGAAACTCGCCGACCAAGCCGAAAAGAACGGGCAAACCGAGCTGGTCTATGAGCCGCCCGTGCCGCGTCTCAGAGTAGTTCAATAAGATTCGACTGAGCACCATAAAAGGCGCACACTGCGCCATCACCGGCTGCGGCTCTGCCCCAGGCGCCGGTGGCTGAGAGACCAGTCGCGCTCCCGCCTGTACGGCAGGAAGGAGCGCGTCATGGACCGCATCGAGTTCTTCCGCCGACAAGCCGACCGTTTTTCAAAGCTCGCCAAGGAGTGCACCGATAAGGCGATCAGCGCCAAGCTGAACGCGATGGCGGCAGAGTATGGGGACATGCTCGACGGCAAGGCATTGGCAGCGTCGTCAACGCCCCTTCCCCGTGTCCTTTACGGCCGTGACGCCGCGCACCGCCCCATCGCCGTGTTGCTAGCACCGAAACGTCACCGCGCCCCATAAAAGCCCGCACAACCGGATCTCCGGTCGCCCCTCCCTCGGGACGCCACCAGTCGCGAACGCCGCCAGCGGACTCGCCAGAGTCACCGCGGCGGAAAAATTGGTATCAAGCGCCAGTCCATAAAAGAAGTTAGTTGGGAAATGACCGCTCGGCGCTTGGGCTATGTCTTACAGCTCGCCGGGGCCGGGTTTCTCATCGTTGTTCTGCTTACGCATGTTGCGGAAGCGCTCCACCTTTTTCCTGGGATGGGCTGGGCCTGCCGAATAGTGCTGGGCACTACATCGATCTCGTTAGTGCCATCGCTGGCCCGATCCTACTTTCTGCGGGATATTTGTCCCGAAGGACTTCAAACTGAGGCACTATCCCCGCCGCGAGCGGGCGCGAACAAAAAGAGGACCGAGTTGGGACTTCGGCCCTCTTTGAGTAGAGAGAGGAATGAAATGACCACCAGCTAGCAGGCCGGCGGCCCGAAAAGGTCCTTTGGGGCCACTCGGCTGTCAAATAGAGATTCCATTAAATTTCGACCGGAAACGCCCCAAAAACAAAAAAAATCGAGTCCGAGACTATTTCAGAGCCCTTGCTTATGGGCTGCTATCGAGCGCGCGCGGCGAACGTAAATCTTCCCCTCCCACCCCGGTCTCGGGCCGGTTCGGGGTGGTCAGCCGCGCGGCGCCGCGCCAGGCGCGAGCTCGAGGGCGGCATTTGTGGGTTTGCTTGTGGGTAAGTCGAGCCGCATCGGCCGAATATGCCGCAGCATCAGTGCGTTAGGCTCGGCATTCGGCGGAGGGCGGCTCCGCTGCTCGGCCACCGGCCTGCCGTCGCACGCAGCCAGTGTGAGACAGGCAACCATGCCGGCGCGGCGTCGCGGCGCTGCTGAGAAAAGATCGGACGCCGATTTGTATGGTCGAAGCACCTCAATTCGTTGCTGCCGCTCTGCAATTCAGGGTCGGATTGGGCGTGGCCTACTGACCGCATCGTACCACCTCAGCCCCTTAGTAATTGGACTGGTACGGTACGGCCCCAACTGCCTTTGGGGGGTACGCCGTACCGCATGATACGGCTGCGGCACAGGCATTTCCTCGCTTTTGTACCGTGTCGTACTGCCCTTGATCGTACCGCGGTACGCTGGAGGCCATTTTCTGCTTTCAGCCGTACCACCTGAAAATCGGCCCTACGCGCCGTATCGGCGGGCGTCGATTTCGCGGCTTGTCGAGCGTGAGGCTGCGGCGTTCGCGGCTGCCCTTCCGGCCTCGGTGAGCGTCGCGACGCCACGCTTGGTGATGGTCAGCTTGTCCTTCTCGAGGCGCTTGAGGATGCGCTGAACCTTGGACTTGTACGGGTCGCCGGTCGACGTGCGCCAGCCGCACACTGCGGCGAGTTCGGCGATCGAGCGGCCGGGCGTGAGCATCGCCTGTAGTATGCTGTCCTCGTTGCTGCGGGCGTGCTCGGTTTCCTGCTCGGTCTCTGCATCCGAGAGCCAGACGGCGCGCACGGTCGGAAGCAGGCGCCCCTTCGTGTCGGTGATGCGCGTCGTGGTCACGATCTCGACGCGAAAGCTGATCGGCTCGAACCCCGGCCCGCGCAGCTTGTCGCTGTGGTGTAGGGTCAAAAGGTTGCCGTCGTGCTTCCATAGGGTGAGGTTGCCGTCGACTTCGGCTAGGAAGGCGCCGCCTCCTCGAGGAACAAGCTGAGATGGCTCGGTGACGTGCTTGATGGGGTGACAGAGCGCCAGAACGCAAGGGCCACCCGGCAGCGTGGTTAGTGTTCGGAGCAGCCGCGTGGGCGCCCATTTCAGAAGCGGGCTAGCAGAAGCGCGACCGCTGTCTTGCCGTGACCGGTCTGGGCCGTGAGCGAATAGACAAATCTGCGCTGAAGAATTCCCTCGACCAAATAGTCGGGCGGCACGAAACCGGCCAGAAATTCAGCCAGGGTCTTC
>JBKPDF010000021.1:0-61547 GCA_046727735.1 Pseudomonadota bacterium
GCTGATCAACCCGCGCGGCTTCGCGCCCAAGGCCGAGGTCGACCTCGAGGGCGTGAAAACCGTGCTCGCGCTGCGCAGCCGCTACGGCGAGCCGAAGAAAACGCTGACGGATCCCGGCAAATATTACGATCCGCAGTATTACAACGCAGCATCATCCAAACAGAATTGATGGATTGCTGCCGCATTTGCCGTCGAGAAAGGCTAAGGAGGCTCGTTTCGATGTGTTGGAACAGAATTGTGATCGTGCTCCTCATCGGCACGTTTTCAGCATCAGGTCCGGCGCAGGCGCAGGCACCAAAAGCCGATGCCTTCATCCAGAAATGGGATACCGACCATGACGGAACTCTAAGCCGCGACGAGGTCATCAAAGCTGCGAGTGCTCGCTTTGACGCGTTGGATCGCAAGCGCAAGCGCGTTCTGACGCGAAGTCAATTAGCCGGAATGTTTTCGTTTCAGCAATTCCGAAGGGCAGACAAGGATAAAGACGGCACGATCGACAAAGCCGAGTTTCTGTCCGTAGCCGATAAACTATTCCGGTCCGCAGATAAAGACCACGACGGAACACTGGACAAGAAGGAACTCCGCAGCTCACCCGGCAAAGCTCTTCGGCGGCTGTTCGCGCCTCGACAAGCGCCGATCTTTTAGCTGCCGTTGTGCTGCTAACTTAGGCATGACCGGTGAACGAAAGGACGAATTATGCGTGTTCCCGCCCTCTACGCCGTTCTGGCAATCCTGTGCGGCCTCCTGCTCGAGGGCAGCGTTTTTGCACAAGGTCAACCGCGGGAGGCCCCTGTCGGGCACCGCCAGCCTACCCAGAACAATCTGCCGCAGCAGCCGGAGCAAACGTCGACTGACAAGAGACTAAAAGAGCTCGACGATGCTCTCGCCAAGAAACTGAAGAGCATTTGTCGCGGTTGTTAGTGTCCGGGGTGGAGGCTTCTGCGGGTACATGGGGCCCAAGAACACCAAAATCCCTTGAACGGAGCCTCCGTTTGCAATGCCGCCGTGAGCGGCTTGCCAATAGGACGCTTCGATTCGCAATATTGCGACGCGGCTGTGGCAAGATGAGGCGAGCGGGCGGGCGGAGGCCCTCGATCGCGCGGCAGGCACGCTGGCAGGATCGGCGGGGCATGATACAAAGGACCGGACCGCGGAGGGGGCATGAGGATCAGCACGTCGGGCCGATCCGAAGCCGCATGCTCCGCCGCCTAGCCGGACGGCAGCGCGCGCGATGGATTTCCCTGTCGAACTCTTGGCCAACGCCATCGTGGCCGGGCTGCTGCTCGGCGGCTTCTATGCGGCCGTCACCGCCGGCATCTCCATCGCGTTCGGCATTCTGGACATCGTCAATATCGCGCACCCGGCGTTCATCATCCTCGGCTCGTACATCGCCTACATCGTCAACAGCAATTTCGGCATCGATCCGATCCTGGTGAGTCTGATCATGCTGCCGGCGTTCTACGTGCTCGGCGGCGCGGTCTATCAGGTCTATTACGCCTCGTTCGAGCGCCGCGGTCAGGAAGCCCTGCGCGGCCTCGCATTCTTCTTCGGCCTGCTGTTCATCACCGAGGTCGGCTTGATCCTGGTGTTCGGGGTCGACTACCGCTACGTCGAGGCGAGCTATATCGGGCCGACGCTGCGCTTCTCGTTCATCGACCTGCCGCTGCGCATGCTGATCCCGTGCCTGGTCTCGCTGCTGCTGATTGCTTGCCTGCAGCTCTACCTCACACGCACCTTCATCGGCCGCGCCATCATGGCGGTGTCGCAGGACCAGTTGGCGCTGCGGCTGATGGCTGCGAATCCCATTCGGATCAAGCGCATCGCGTTCGGCATCTCGATCGCGACCGCCGCGATCGCCGGCGCATTCCTGATCGTGATCCAGCCGGTCGAGCCCTCGGTCGGGCGCGAATATATCGGCCGCGTATTCGCGATCTGCGTGCTGGGCGGGATGGGCAGCCTGCCGGGAACGCTCCTCGCGGCGATGCTGCTCGGCATCGTCGAGAGCATCACCGCGACCTTCTACGGCCCCTCTTGGGCGCCGGCGGTCTCGTTCGGCTTCCTGCTGCTGACGTTGACGCTGCGCCCGGCGGGAATTCTGGGGCGCTAGCGTGCGATCCCTGATCTTCCTCCTCGTTGCGGGCGCGGTCGGCGCCGCCACCTTTTTCGCCATACGCTATCTCCACAATGATTATCTGTTCTTCGCCGGTTACGTCGTGGTCCAATATGTCGTGCTCGCCACCGCCTGGAACATCCTCGGCGGCTATTGCGGCTACGTGAACTTCGGCACTGCGGCGTTCTTCGCACTCGGCGCCTATAGCTCCGTCGCGATCCACAAGCTTTCGCCGATGCCGATCCCGGTGCTGATCCTCGTCGGCGGCATCGTTTCCGGCGTCGTCGGTCTGGGCATGGGCTATCTGACGCTGCGGCTGCGCGGCGCGTTCTTCTCGATCGCCACGTTGGCGCTCGCCGTGGTGGTGCAGACCCTGATCACCAATTGGGATTTCGTCGGCGGCTCGCGCGGCGCCTACGTGGTCCGCCCGGCCGCGGCGCCGTTGATCGGCAGCTACATCCAATATCTGTTCCTGGTCATGCTGGTGGTGGCCGTAATCGCCGTCGTCGTGGCGCGGACGATCGAGCGTTCCTGGCTCGGCTACGGCTTCGCCAGTATCCGCGACGACGAGCTCGCGGCGGAAGCGTCCGGCGTCCCCACGCTGTGGCTCAAGTTGATTGCGACGACGCTCAGCGGGGCATTCATGGGCATGGCCGGGGCCCCGCTGCCCTACTACGTCGGCTATCTCGATCCGGCCTCCGGCTTCAATCTCGCCTATGCGGTCAACAGCATCGCCATGCCGCTCGTCGGCGGCACCACCACCTGGATCGGGCCGCTGATTGGTGCGCTGCTGCTCGGCGTGATCCAGCAGTGGGCGACCGTGAATATCTCCTCCGCCGTCAACCTGCTCATCGTCGGCGTGGTGCTGGTCGTATTCGTGATGATCGCGCCGAACGGCATCATCGGCCTCGTTCAGGCGCGGCTGCGGGCTAGGAGCGAGAAATGAGCGCGCCGCTCCTCGAAGTCGAGGACTTGAGCAAGCGTTTCGGCGGCTTCGTCGCGCTCGACGGCATCGGCCTTGCGGTTGCGCCTGGTGAGCGGGTCGGCCTGATCGGACCGAACGGCTCCGGCAAGAGCACGCTGGTCAACTGCCTGTGCGGGACGCTGCGCAACGAGACCGGCAGCGTGAAATTCGACGGCAGGACGCTCGACGGCTATTCGGCACACGAGCGCACGCGGCTCGGCATGGCGCGCAGCTTCCAGCTGCCGCGCCCGTTCTTCAGCATGACGCTTGGCGACAATCTGCGCATCCCGCTGCTCTACGCGGTCGCCGCACGGCGTGGCGCGCATCTCACGGCGGCCGAGATCGAGGCGCGCTGCACGGAGCTGCTCGGCCTCGTCGGGCTCTCGGCCAAGGCGCGGCGCTGGCCGCGCGATCTCACCCAGGTCGAGATGCGCAAGCTCGAGCTCGCCCGCGCCATGGCGGCCGAGCCCAAGCTCCTGATCGCCGACGAGGCCATGGCCGGCCTGTCGCATTCGGAGATCGACGACATCCTGACGCTCTTGATGCGCCTCAACGAGCAGGGCATCACCGTCATCCTGATCGAGCACATCATGCGCGCGGTGATGCATTTCTCGCAGCGGCTGATCGTGCTGGTCTCGGGCAGAAAGATCGCCGACGGCGCCCCGCAGGAGGTGATCGCGGATCCGGAGGTCGTCAGGGCCTATGTCGGGGAATAGCATCACGGTTTCCGGCGTTCACGCCGGCTACGGCGCGGTGCGCGCGCTCGAGGACGTGTCGCTCGCCGTGGGATCCGGCGAGACCGTGGTGCTGCTCGGCACCAACGGCAACGGCAAGAGCACGCTCATGAAATGCATCATGGGCATGGTGCGGCCGAGCGCCGGCTCGATTTCCGCGGAGATCGACGGGGAAAAGCACGATCTCGTCGGGCGCAGCACCGAGGCGATCGTCGATCTCGGCATCGCGCTCGTCCCCGAGGGCCGCCGCCTGTTTCCCAAGCTCACGGTCGAGGAGAATCTTTTGCTCGGCGCGTTCCGCGGCACCGCGCGCGCGCGCATCGCGGACAATCTCGCGTTCTGCTTCGAGGCGTTTCCGCGGCTCGCCGAGCGGCGGCGCCAGCTCGCCGGCAGCTTGAGCGGCGGCGAGCAGCAGATGCTCGCGCTCGGCCGCGCGCTGATGCTCGCCCCGCGCATCCTTCTGGTCGACGAGCCCTCGGTCGGGCTCGCGCCGATCCTGGTCCGCCGCACCATCGACAAGATCCAGGAGCTCAAGCAGCAATACCGGCTGACCGTGCTGATGGCGGAGCAGAATTTCACGCAAGCGATCCGCATCGCCGACCGCGGCTACGTCATCGTCCACGGCCGCATCGCGTTCGAGGGGCGCTCCCCCGAGGAACTCAACAACAACGACCTGATCCGGAAATTTTATTTGGGACTGTGAGCTCGTCGCTGGCTCGGAAAACCCTCTCCCCTTGCGGGAGAGGGTGGTCCGAGCCGAAGGCGAGGACCGGGTGAGGGGTTGTTCAGCTTAATCTACCCCTCACCCGGCTCGTTGTTCGCTTCGCTCGCAACGAGCCACCCCCGGATCAAGTCCGGGGCAGGCTCTCTCCCACAAGGGGAGAGCGGAAGCGCGCGCGTGGAGCTGCCGCGTAACTACTCCTTCGCCTTGTCGTAGGGGTAGATCACGCCGCCGGACTTGTACTGGTCTGGCGCGACCACGACCTGAGTCGAAATGTCCCGGAACTGGTCGACCGCGTTGCCCTTGATGTGCTGGAACTGCACCTGCAGCACGCGCGACTGCGCCCATTCCCCGCCCCTGCCGAACTTCACGTCGCCGACCACCGTCTGGAACGTGGTATTGCGGACATAATCGGCGAGCTTGTCATCATCCATGCTCTTGGTCGCTTCGACGGCCTGGCCGAGCACCTGGAGGTAAGCGTAGCCCCAGGGCGCCATGTAATAGCCGAGCGGGTCGACGCCCTCGCCCGCCGCGCGCGCCTGATACTTCTTCATCATTTCGAGCACGCCGGGAAACTCCATGCTTTTCACCGGCAGCCAGAAATCGTAGTTCACGAAGCCGTTGAGCAGCGGCCCGAGCTGAGTCTTGAACACGGTCGCCTGCAGGCCGACCATGGCGCCGCCGATCATCTTCGGCTTGAAGCCAATCTCGTTGACCGCCCGTACCATGCCGACCGAATCCAGCGGGTAGGAGCAGATCACCGCGAGATCCGGGTTCGCCGCCTGCATCGCGCGCACGATCGGGCTGAAATCCGTCGTGTTCGGCGGATAGTTCCGGTCGTAGACGATTTTCAGCCCGGCCGCCTTGGCATTCTCGTGCGCGCCGTCGGCGGCGTTGCGCGCGAATTCCGCATCCGCGCCGACGATCGCGACCGTCTGGGGCTTCGGGCTCTGCGCCATCGCCACGTCGAAGAAGCCCTTGGTGAACGCCGGCTTCGGCTCGGGCCCGGACGGAATCATGACGAAATATTTCGGGTAATCGAACTCCTTGTTCACGGCGAGGCCGAGCATGCCGATGAACAGCCGGTTCTTCTGCATCACCACCGGCATCGCCGGCGCCAGCATGTTGGTGGCATAGCCGCCGACGATGAGATCGACTTTGTCGACGTCGAGCAGCTTGGTGTAGATCGCCGGAACCTCCGAGGGGCTGCTCTTGTCGTCGTAATAGACGAGCTGAACCGGGCGGCCGAGCAGCCCGCCCTTGGCATTGATGTCCTCCTCCCAGATCTTCATGGCGAGCAGCGCCGACTTGCCGTTCGGCGCAAGCGGGCCGGTCAGCGCCATGCCGAAGCCGATGCGCAACGTATCGGCAGCGCTCGCCGGCAAAGCACCGAGCGCGAGCGCTGAGGCGGCCAAGACCGCCACGCCGACCGCGGCAAGAGAGCGTTGTGGCAAGAGTTTCCACATCGGCCTTTCCTCCCAGGCTGCGTTGTTGTCGGGGACCTTTATGCCCCAAGGCACCGCCCACCGCCAAGGCCGCGCTTTTCCCCGATCTCTGCGTCGTCATCCCGGCCGGGCGACCCGGACTTGGTCCCGGGAGCGCGAGCCGGAATCCATGACCACCGATTTCGAGAAAGTACGGACCGTGGTCATGGGTTCCGGCTTTCGCGCTGCGCGCTCGGCCGGAACGACGGCGGAGCGGACTCCACTCCCTCGACGATCACGTTCTCGACCTCGCCGGCGCCCGCGCGCCGGAACGCGGCGGCATGCGCGTATTCGGGAGACGTGAAGCAGGCCACGGCTTGATCGAATGTCGGAAACTCGATCACGATGAAACGATGGAATTTCTCCGGCCCCTCCATGATGCGGAACTTGCCGCCGCGCGCCAGAAACTTGCCGCCGTAGCGCGAAACGATATCGGGAACGAGGTCGGTGTATTTCTTGTATTCGCTCGCATCGACGACCCGCGAGCGGGCGACCCAATAGGCCGGCATGCGGAGCTCCCTTTGCGTTTGCGTAACGGCTGCCGAAAGATTGACGTAATCGGAGAACCAGAACCATGCCGACGCTGATCGACATCTCGGCGCCGCTGGAGAACGACGTCGCCGCCGATCCTCCCGGCTTCGGCCCGCAAATCAAGTACCGCAATCATCACGATACGGCTCCGGAAGTGGTGCGCTTCTTCCCCGGCCTGCGCGTCGAGGACCTGCCCGACGGCGAAGGCTGGGCGATCGAGCAGGTCACGCTCGTTACCCACAACGGCACGCATCTCGACGCGCCGTATCATTATCACTCGACCATGAACCGCGGCGAGCGCGCGATCACCATCGACGAGGTGCCGCTCGAATGGTGCTTCCAGCCGGGCGTCAAGCTCGATTTTCGCAAATTTCCGGACGGCTATGTGGCGACCGCGCAGGACGTCGAGGCCGAGCTCGAGCGCATCGGCCACGAGCTCGCGCCGCTCGAAATCGTGCTGGTGAACACCGCGGCCGGCACGGCTTACGGCAAGCCGCATTACGTCGCGACCGGCTGCGGCATGGGACGCGAGGCGACGCTCTATTTGCTCGAGCGCGGCGTGCGCGTCACCGGCATCGACGGTTGGAGCTGGGATGCCCCCTTCGTGCATACGGCGAAGAAATACGCGGAGACCCGCGATCCGCGGTTGATCTGGGAGGGACACAAGGCGGGCCGCGAGATCGGGTACTGCCATCTCGAGAAACTGCACAATCTCGAACGGCTGCCGGCAACCGGCTTCAAGGTGAGCTGTTTTCCCGTGAAGGTACGCGGCGGATCGGCCGGCTGGACTCGCGCGGTCGCCATTCTCGATTGACGCAGCTCGATCGCGCGCAGCAGGAGATGCGAAACGCCCGCATGCCTCCCATATCGAGTTGCGTGTTGACTTGGGCGTGCTTCCCACTTCGGTTGCGCTCGACGCGATGCGGGGGCCGCGGCGCCCCCGGGGCCGCTCCTCGAAACGACGGTGAGCCATGAATCTCCAAGATCGTCCGGTCGATTGGGCCGTGCAGAAGTTCGGCATCGGCCAGCCGGTGCCGCGCACCGAAGATCCGAAGCTCGTGCGCGGAGAAGGCAGCTACACCGACGACGTGCGGCTGCTCGGACAGGCCTATGCGGCGATGGTGCGCAGCCGTCACGCGCACGGGGTAATCCGCAGCATCGACGCGAGCGCGGCGCGCGGCATGCCGGGCGTGCTCGGCGTCTTCACCGGACAGGACCTCGCCGCGGCCGGCTACGGCACGCTCAAATGCATCGTGGCGTTCAAGAACCGCGACGGCTCGGAAATGCGCAAGCCGCCGCGCCCGGCATTGCCGACCGACAAGGCGCGCTTCGTCGGCGATCCGATCGCGTTCGTGGTTGCGGAAACTCCGGCGCAGGCGCGGGAAGCCGCCGAGGCGGTCGCGGTCGAGATCGAGCCGCTGCCGGCGGCGACGCGCGCGAGCGACGCGGCGAAGTCCGGGGCGCCGGTGCTCTATGATGAGGCGCCCGACAACGTGGCTCTCGATTATCACTACGGCGACACGGAGAAGGTCGCGGAAGCATTCGCGCGCGCCGCGCATGTCGTGCGCCAGGCATTCGTCAACAATCGCGTGGTCGTCAACGCGATGGAGCCGCGATCCGCGGTCGCGACCTACGACGCGAGCGGGGAAAAGTTCACCTTGCATGTCGGCTGCCAGGGCGCGTTCGGCATGCGCGGCCAGCTCGCCGGCATTCTCAATGTGGCGCCGGAAAAGATCCGCGTGCTCACCGGCAATGTCGGCGGCTCGTTCGGCATGAAGGCCGCAGCCTATCCGGAATACGCCTGCCTGCTGCATGCCGCGCGCGCGCTCGGCCGGCCGGTGAAATGGACTGCGGACCGCTTCGAGAGCTTCGTGTCCGACCACCACGGCCGCGATCACGAGTTCACTGGCGAGCTCGCGCTCGACGACAAGGGAAAATTCCTGGCGCTGCGGTTTTCCGGCTACGGCAACATGGGGGCCTATCTCGGTGCTGTCGCGCCGCTGATGTCGACGCTGAACCTGGTGAAGAACTCGGTCAGCGTCTACCGCGTGCCGCTGCTCGAAGTCTCGACCAAATGCATGTTCACCAACACGACGCTGGTGAGCGCCTATCGGGGCGCCGGCCGGCCCGAGGCCAATTACTACATGGAGCGGCTGATCGACCTCGCCGCCGCCGAGATGGGCATCGACCGCCTCGCGATCCGCCGCCGCAATCACGTCAAGGCGAGCGAGATCCCGTACGCGGCGGCGTCCGGCATGAACTATGACAGCGGGGATTTCACCGCCGTGCTCGACGATGCGGTCGCGCTCGCCGACTGGAAGGGATTCGGCCCGCGCAAGCGCGAGAGCCGCAGGCGCGGCAAGCTGCGCGGGCTCGGCATCGGCAGCTATCTCGAGGTGACCGCGCCGCCCAACAAGGAGATGGGCGGCATCCGGTTCGAGGCGGATGGCAGCGTGACGCTGATCACCGGCACGCTCGACTACGGCCAGGGCCATGCCGCGCCGTTCGCGCAGGTGCTGAGCGACCGGCTCGGCATCCCGTTCGAAAAGATCCGGCTGATCCAGGGCGACAGCGACGAGCTCGTGTTCGGCGGGGGAACCGGCGGATCGCGGTCGATCACCGCGACCGGCACCGCGATCGTCGAAGCCTCCGACGCGGTCATCGAACGCGGGAAAAAGCTCGCGGGCTTCGTACTGGAAGCTGCGGAGACCGATATCGAGTTCAGCGCCGGCCACTTCGTCATCGCCGGCACCGATCGGGCGATCGGGTTGCTCGAGCTCGCGGGGCAGATCCGCCAGGGGCTGAAGCTTCCGCAAGAGCTGCCGCAAACGCTCGACGTCAAGCAGACCACCAAGGAGGTGATCGCCTCGACCTTCCCGAACGGCTGTCACGTGGCCGAGGTCGAGATCGATCCCGAGACCGGCGAGATCGACGTCGTCAAATACGCCGCCGTCAACGATTTCGGCACGATCGTCAATCCACTCACGGTGGAGGGCCAGATGCACGGTGGCATCGTGCAGGGCATCGGGCAGGCGCTGATGGAGCGCACCGTCTACGATGCGGAAGGTCAGCTCTTGAGCGGCTCCTACATGGATTACGCGCTGCCGCGCGCGCCCGACGTGCCGTTGTTCGCGACCGCGAGCCATCCGGTCCCGGCGAAATCCAACCCGCTCGGCACCAAGGGCTGCGGGGAAGCCGGCTGCGCCGGCGCGCTCGTTTCGGTGATGAACGCGGTCGCCGACGCGCTCTCCGAATACGGCATCCGCCACCTCGATATGCCGCTCACAGCCGAGCGGGTATGGCGCGCGATCGCGGCCGCAAAAGAAAAACGCGCGGGGTGAGCCAAGCTCGGCGTGTCGTCGCCCGGACAAGCCGGGCGATGACACGCCGAGTGTGTGTCCCCTAGCCGCGCAGCATTCGCATCAGCACGACGTCGCGGCGGATGAAGTGATGGAACAGCCCGGCACCGGCGTGGAGACAGACCAGCGCGGCAATGGCAAGCCCGATCGCGAGGTGCACCCAGAAGACGCGATCGGAGAAGGCGCGGTTTTCGGGCCAGATCGGCGGCAGCTCGATCCAGAAGAAATGCACCGGTGCGCGAAAGGCCGAAGTCCCGATCCAGCCGAGGATCGGCTGCACGGCGAGCAGCGCATACAACAGATAATGCACGCTCTGCCCGGCGATCCGGTAGAAATCGGGAATCTCCGGGGGCAGCGGCGCGGGCGGATGGGTCACCCGATAGGCGATGCGGAAATAGACGATCGCCATCACGGTGACGCCGAGCGACTCGTGCAAAGCGAAGAGGAAATCCTGTGCGGGTCCAGCCTTGAGCAGATGCACCATGATCAAGCCGACCGGGATCAGCGTCAGGACCAGCGCGGCCGTCACCCAATGCAGCAGCCGCGCGACCGGCGTATAGGCGGGCGCTGAGGCAACGCCGGCGGCGTCGCTTTTGGCTTGCGGATCGGGCGCCATCGGTCCCCCTTGCGGCTCAGGACCTCCACAGGTGATCGAGCCGATGCCCGGCGCGAACCGCCTTGGCGGTCAGATAGCGGCGGTTCTCGGCGTTGACCGGAGCATGGAGCGGCGTGCACCCGCAGACCTCGATGCCGGCAGCTGCAAGCCCATCGGACTTCATCGGGTTGTTGGTCAGGAGCACGACGCGGCCGCAGCCGAGCAGTTGCAGCATCCGCGCGGCGATCCGGTAATCGCGTTCGTCGTCCTCGAAGCCAAGCGTCACGTTGGCATCGACCGTGTCGAGCCCCAAGTCTTGCAATCGATAGGCGCGCATCTTGTTGGCGAGCCCCAGTCCGCGACCCTCCTGCTCGAGGTAAAGAATGATTCCGCCCTCGTCCTTGACGCGCGTAACCGCCAGCTTGAGCTGATCGCCGCAATCGCAGCGTCGCGAGGAGAACACGTCGCCCGTCAGACAAGCCGAATGCAGCCGCACCAGGATCGGCCGCGCGGGATCGGGCTCCCCAACCACGATCGCGGCCGGGCTGCCGCCGATCGCGTCGCGAAACACGACGAATTGCGCCCGCTCCGCGCCCTCGAGCGGCACGCGCGAACGCGCCGCGATGCGGAGACTTTCCACAAGCTGCTGCCGAAATCGCCCGACCGCGTCCGCCTCGACTCGGAGCAGCAAGCCCGTGTGCGTCGATCGGCGGCTGGGATCGGTTTGCACCATCAACAACGCGGGCAGGCGGTGCGCGAGCTTCGCAAGCTCGATGGCGGCAGCCGCCTCGGCGCCTGCCGCTGCCGCCGGCATTGCAGGCTGCGGGCAGGCATCGGCGGCAAGCGATTGGATCGCCTCGACGTCTTCGCTGCCGTCCAACCGCAAGGCGACCGGCCCGCTTGCGTCGATGCCGAGCGCACGAGCCCGCCGGGCCGTCACCGCAAGCTGGAGCGGCACCTCGCAATGGCACGCATAGGCCGCGGTGAAGCGCTGCAAGCGCCCAACGTCGAGGGCATCGACCGGCAGTGCAACGACCGCGCCGGGGCCGGCGAACAGCACCGGGCGCGCCGCGCGGAAGTCGGCGAGCGCCCGCTCGACCGCGATCGTTTCCGGTACGTCGAACAAACCGGAAACCAAGTCCGCAACTCCATCCTCGAGCATCGTTTCCAGCCTTCGGTGCCAGGTCCTTTGACAGGAACCCTTGCACCAACGCCTGTATTCCCGTTTCTGATCCCAGGCAGATTCGTCGCGGGTGCGACGAGAGGATGAACCGCTTGCCGCCACCTGCAAACTCGACCGGGACATCGGAGTTTTCGGCCTCTGCGGACTTCGGCGGGAATCGAGCTGCGCGCGCGGAACAAACATGGGACCAGGTTCCGGCCATGTTCCGCTCGCCCGACGCGCGCCTGTCGCCGCAATGGGACGCGCTGTTCGGGCCGTTGCGGAGCGGGACGGTCGATGATCTGGTCGTCGTCGCGCAAATCGGCCAGTCGCTCGACGGTCGCGTCGCGACGCCGTCCGGGCAGTCCCATTACATCAACAGCACTGTGGCCCGCGAACATCTGCATCGCCTGCGCGCGCTGGTCGACGCTGTGGTGGTCGGGGTAGCGACCGTCGCGGCGGATGATCCGCAGCTCACGGTTCGCCTCGTGCCGGGCCCCTGCCCGGCTCGCGTCGTGATCGATCCGAAGGGGCGCGTCGCGCCGGACGCACGCCTGTTCGCTCCGGACGGCGCACGGCGCCTGATCGTCACCGCAGCCGCAAGCATGTCGGGCGTTCCGGCGGACGTGGACATCATCCGCCTGCCGCTCAGCGAGGGTCGATTTCCGCCGGCGGCGATCCTGCGCGCGCTCGGAGAGCGCGGGTTGCGCCGCATCTTGATCGAAGGCGGGCCGGCAACGATCTCACGATTTCTCGCGGCGTCCTGTCTCGACCGCCTGCACGTCATGCTGGCGCCGATCATCCTCGGTGCCGGGCCAGCCGGTTTGGCGCTGCCGCCGATCACGCGTCTCGAGGAAGCGCTGCGGCCGGCAGTCCGGGTGCACCGCATCGGCGACGAAGTGCTGTTCGACTGCGGTCTATCGAGCCAGCGCGTGGCGGTGTTTCGGACAATCGAGGATTAGTGTTCATGGTCTCACGGGCCGTGTTGCGGGTTGACCCGCGCACCCATGCGCTTCTGCGTTTGGCGTAATTCCGCGTGCGTTGCCGGGACAAGCCGGGCAACGACGAAGGAGAAGACGAGCATTCGCCTCAACCGCCCTCCGGCAGCGCGAGGAAGTCCACGTGGCCGAGGTGCAGCGCCGAACCGCCGGCCGCCACGAGATCGCGCCGCCTCGTCAGCCAAGAGACGAGCTCGGGCAGCGGAAGCGCACATTCCTCGCGCGCGGCGCCGGCCCACGTTTCGAGCACGGCGGTTTGCAGCTCGCGGTCGTGCGGCTGCAGGCGCCAGTCGGAGCGGCCCTGGCGGACGCGGTAGCCGGCGCGACCGAAGGCCTCGACGGCGGCTTTGGCAGCGCCCGGGCCGAGTGCCGCTCCAAAACCCTTGTCGCGACTTTGATGGCGGAGCACCGCGGCGATTACCGTATCATCGAGCGGATCGGCAGGGTCGAGCCCGATATCGTCGTCATGGGTGAGCGCGATGTAGACCGGCAGCCGGCGCGCCGCGATTTCGATCACGAAGCGCTGCAGCCAGTCGCCGGAAACGAGATCGAACAGCGCGGACGCGGTGACGAGATCGATCGGACCGTCGAGCGCCGTCTCGAGATCTCGCATGAGGTCGACGGCTTGCGTGACGACGTTGACGCCACGGGGCGGCGCGATGCGCGACGCGCGTGCCAGCATTCCGAGATCGTTGTCGAGAAGCCGCCAGTGCTGCGGGACCGGCAAGCGGCACGCGAGCGCGCGCAACGTTGCGCCAGTCCCACAACCGAGATCGACGACGCGGATCGGGCTCTTGTCCGCAACCGCATCGGCCAGGGCGTCGAGAACCGCCTGGTTGCGCGCGCGCGCATCGTGCGGCTCGCGCGCGGTCAGCCAGTCCGCCGAGAACGCCCTCATTGCACTCCCTCGATCACGCGCGCAAACACCGCCGCGCAATCCGCCCAAGTCGGGAGCTGCCGCGCGGCAGCCCGCGCATGGCTGGCGCGCCGGGCGCGCTCGCCCGCATCCGAGATCAGAAGCCGCAGCGCAGCCTCGAGCGCCGCGGCATCGTCGGGCGGCACCAAATACCCGGCGCCGGCCGGAACGGTTTCCGGGATCGCGCCCGCCGTCGTCCCGATCACCGGCACCCCATAGGCGATCGCCTGCGCGAACGCCATCCCGTAGCCCTCGTAGCGCGACGCGAGCACGAAGAGGTCCGCGGCCGTGTAGAGCTCGGCGAGCCGCTCCTCGGCGACCGCGCCCTCGATCGCGATCCGCGCGGCGAGACCCTGTCGGACGATATCCGCCTCGAGCCTTGCCGATGTCTCCGGATCGCGCCGGCGGTCGCCGACGATGGTGAGGCGCCAGGGCAAGTCGCGAACGGCGGCGAGCGCCGGGACGAGCACGTCGTAGCCCTTGCGCGGCACGATGATGCCAACCGCGAGCAGCGCAACGCTATCGCCGCTCCGGCGCGCGCCGCGGTCGCAGGCGACGAGTTCGCTGCCGGGCGGCGCGATGCTCAGGACGGCGGGCGGGACGCCATAATCCGCAACCAGCACGCGCGCCACCGCCGGGCTCGTGACCACGATGCTTTGCATGCTCGCGAGCGCTGCGCGTTCGCTCGCGCGCAAGCGCTCGGCTTGTTGCGGCGCAACCCCGGTTTCCAACGCCAGCGGATGATGCACGAGGCCGATCAGTGGATTGCGTCGGCGCAGCGCGGCGATTTCCGGAAGCACGCCGAGCGCCAGTCCATCGATCATGATCGGCACGCCGGGGCGAATCTCGGCGAGCCTGGCGAGCGCCGCGGCACGGATCTCCGCGCGCGGGTGCGGGAATCCCTCGCCCAGATCGACCACGTCGACCGCGAAGCCGAGGCCGCGCAGCGCGGCGATGACCCGCGCGTCGTACTTGTAGCCGCCGGTCGGCGTCGCAAGATCGCCCGGCACCGCGAACGCAACGCGGCGCCTCACGATAAGCTTGCCTCATAGAACGCGCGCGCGAGCGGCGATTCCGCGACGGTGACGCGGATCGCCGCCATTTCGCTCGGGCTGCGGCCGAGCTCCCCGTTGCGCACCGCACGGGCGAGCTCGCCGAACAAATATTTGGCCAGAAATTCCGTCGTGGTGTTCGTGTCCTTGAACTGCGGCAGATCGTCGAGATTGCGGTAGTTCAGCGGCTCGAGCACCGAGCGCAACACCTGCTGGGCGCGGCCGATGTCGACCACGATGCCGTCGGGGTCGAGCCGCTCCGAAAAAAAACAGGCGTTCACCGCGAAGGTCGCGCCGTGCAGCCGCTGCGCCGGCCCGAATACCGCGCCACGGAAAGAATGCGCGACCATCACGTGGTCGGAGACTTCAACCGCGAACACAAGAAATTCCTCCGATGCGATCCGCCGCGACGCTCAAGCATAATCGATCAGCGGACACAACGCGCCGCTCTCGGGCGCAAGGATTTCCGGCAGACGCACCGGCAGATCGCGGAACCGGACCGCGGGGGCGAGCAGCGCGTCGAGCGCGGCATCCGCGAGCAGATCGAGCGCCGCGGCAAGCCGGCGCCGCGGGTTCCAGCGCGGCCGATGGGAAGGCGCGACGCGTCCGACCTGGCTCGAGACGAGCCGCAGCCGGCGGCTGTGAAAAGCCTCACCGAGCGCAACCGGGATCTCGCCGCTGCCGTACCAGCTGAGCTCGACCACGCTCGCCTCCTCGCCCGCGCATCGCAGCGCGGTCGCGAGCCCCGAAGCACTGCCGCTCGCGTGGAACACGCGATCGCAGTCGTGCGGGGCGGCACTCGGCAGCGCGAACGCGACGCCGAGCCGGTCTGCGAGACCGGCGCGCTCGCCTGCGATATCGACCAGGGTCACCTGCGTGCCCGGAAGCTTGCCGCACAGAAAGGCGACAAGCGAGCCGACGACGCCCGCGCCGACGATCGCGATGCGATCCGCCGGTCCCGGCGCGGCGTCCCACACGGCGTTGAGCGCGGTTTCCATGTTCGCCGCGAGCACCGCGCGCCGCGGCGGCACCCGCTCGGGCAGTGGCACCGCGGCTTCGGCCGGAATGGTGAAAACGCTCTGATGCGGATAGAGCGCGAACACGAGCTGATCGTGGAGCTCGCGCGGGCCCGCTTCGACGCGGCCGACGACCGCATAGCCGTATTTGACCGGAAACGGAAATGCGCCGGCCATGAACGGCGTGCGCATGCGCTCGAATTCGCTGCGGGGCGCTTTTCCGGCGAACACCAGGCGCTCGGTGCCGCGGCTGAGCGCGCCGTGGAGGGCGCGCACGCGCACTTCGTTCGGTCCGGGCTCCGCGACGGGCTGCTCGCGAATCTCGGCACGGCCGGCGCCGACATACCACAGTGCGGCAGCGTTTCCCCCGTTCCTCGCCACTTTCGCTCCCGTGATTGGACTTGCAATCGGCCCACTCGCTATATCGTGCCCCGCGCGAAAGCGCATCCGAGAGGGGAACACGGGACATGCCGGAACGGACCTGCACCACGACGACCGGGTCCGCAAATCGCCGCATCACTACCCGCCCAATCCTGGGCGCGGCGCGCAATGGCTCGACGCTGTGACGCGGTAAAGAGAGGAATCGGACGATGCCGGGCAATACCGTCCGCCTGCACCGAGTGCTGCGCGCTCCGCCCGAGAGGATCTACCGGGCTTTCCTTGACGCTGACGCCATGGCCAAGTGGCTGCCGCCGAACGGCTTCACCGGCAAAGTCCACCAGC
The DNA here is from genome assembly GCA_046727735.1 of Pseudomonadota bacterium. GTDB lineage: Bacteria > Pseudomonadota > Alphaproteobacteria > Rhizobiales > Xanthobacteraceae > AP-16. The sequence goes on from JBKPDF010000021.1 coordinate 16,366, forward strand.
TCGAAGCTAGAGTCGGCGGAATCCACCGGATGTCGTTTACCAACTTCACCACCGGCAAGAGCCACTCGTTCGGTGGGCAATACCTCGAACTCGTCCCGAACGAACGCATTCGCTACACCGACAAATTCGACGACCCGAACCTGTCGGGTGAAATTCAATGCACCGTGACGTTCAAGAAGGTGTCGTGCGGCACTGAACTCAATATCGTGCAGGAATGGGTTCCCGAGGTGATTCCGATCGAGGCCTGCTACCTTGGATGGCAGGAATCGCTTGGTCAGCTCGCAACGCTCGTCGAGACCGAGATTCTCGAATAGCACTCCTACGCGCGACTTGGAACGATCGGGTGATTGGACTCGCTATCCGCCGGTCCGCTATATCGTGGCCCGGCCGAAAGCGTATCCGAACCGGGAACCGGGGTCATGCTGGAACGGACCTGCACCGCGACAACCGGGTCCGCAAATCCCCGCGTCACCGCCCGCCGGCTCCTGGTGGCGGCGCTCAATGTCTCGACCACGGCCGCGCTTCTGTGGCTGGCCGCGATGCTGCTCTCGCCCGGAGGATGGAGCGCGCTCGATTGCGTGTTGCTCGCGCTGTTCGCGGTGACGCTGCCCTGGACGGTCGTCGGCTTCTGGAACGCGGTGATCGGACTCCTGATCATGCGGTTCGCCCGCGACCCCGTCGCCCTGGTGTTCCCGGCGGCGGCCCGCGTGCGCGGCGAGGAAGCGATCAGCGCCTCGACCGCGATTCTCGTCTGCATCCGCAACGAGATGCCGGACCGGATGCTGCGCAACCTCGATCCGATGCTGCGCGGCCTCGTCGACGCGAACGCCGCCGCGCATTTCCACGTCTACGCCCTGAGCGACACCAGCGACCCGGCGATCGCGGCCGCGGAAGCGGAAGGCTTCGATGCTCTCGCGCATGCATGGGAACGCAAGATCGCGACCACTTATCGTAGACGGGCGCACAACACCGGGTTCAAGGCCGGGAATATCCGCGATTTCTGCGAGCGATGGGGCAGCCGCCACGATTTTGCAGTGACGCTCGATGCCGACAGCTTCATGACGGCGCAAGGCATCCTGCAGCTCGTCCGAGTCATGCAGGCAGATCCCTCGCTCGGCATCCTGCAGAGCCTCGTCGTCGGCATGCCGTCGACCAGCGCGTTTGCGCGCATCTTCCAATTCGGCATGCGGCTCGGCATGCGCTCCTACACGCTCGGAAGCGCGTGGTGGCAGGCGGATTGCGGGCCGTACTGGGGCCACAACGCCATCCTGCGGCTTGCGCCTTTCATGGCGCATTGCGCGCTTCCGACGCTCCCGGCCGCAGGCGCGCCCGGCCGGCACGTCATGAGCCACGACCAGATCGAGGCGGTGCTGATGCGCCGCGCCGGCTACGAGGTCCGCGTGCTGCCCGACGAGACGCTCGGCTGGGAGGAAAATCCGCCGACCCTCATCGAATTCATCCGGCGCGATCTGCGCTGGTGCCAGGGCAACATGCAGTATTGGCGGTTCCTGTTGCTGCCGGGACTGAAGCCCGTCAGCCGGTTTCAGCTCGCGATCGCGCTCTTGATGTTTCTCGGGTCGCCGGCGTGGATCGGATTGCTGCTCCTCGGCAGCGCCGCGGTCGCGTTCTCGGGGAAACCGGCGGCCCTGCTGCGCGCCGACTTCGGTTGGATGCTGCTCGCGAGCCTGCTCCTCATGTGGTTCGCGCCGAAAATTGCGACCGCCCTCGATGTCTTGACCCGGCCCGCGCTGCGCCGTGCTTTCGGCGGCGCCGCACGGTTCACGGCCGGCTTGCTGCTCGAGACCACGTTCTTCTTGCTGCTCTCGCCGATCCTCTGGTTCTGCCACACGCTGTTCCTGACGGGGCTGCTGTTCGGACGCTCGATCGGCTGGACGGGGCAGACGCGCGACGACCATTCGGTGCCGATCGGCGTTGCGGTGCGCACGTTGTGGCCCGCCGCGTTGACCGGCCTCGGAACGCTCGGCGTTCTCGCCGCCACCGTCCCGGCGGCCGTCCCGTACGCCTGCTTGATCGCAGCGGGACCGGCGCTCGCCATTCCGTTTGCGGTGCTTACCGCGTCCCCGGCTTTCGGCCGCGCGCTGCTGCAGGCCGGGCTCGCCAGCCTGCCGGAGGAGAGCGAACCGCCGGCTGAGCTGCGCGCGCTCGCATTGCCGGCGCTCGAACACGCGGCTCGACCGGGCGCCGGCAGGTTTGCGGCAATACGCGCATGGCGCGGCGTGCTGCGCTCGCTGCGCATCTACTACGGCAGCCGGCGGCGGCACGCCGCGATGGATGTGCTCTATCGGCAATTTCTGAAGCCCGGCGATCTCGCGTTCGACGGGGGCGCCCATGTCGGGGATCGCGTCGCCGCGTTCCGACGGCTCGGCGCGCGCGTCGTCGCGATCGAGCCGCAGCCGTTGCTGGTGAAGACCCTGCAATGTTTCTACGGCCGCGATCGAGCGGTCGCGATCGAGGCGCTGGCACTCGGCCCGGAACCGGGCGAGCTCACGCTGCGGCTCAATCTCGCCAACCCGACCGTGAGCACTGCGTCCGATGCGTTCATCCGTGCCGCAGGCCGCGCGCCCGGATGGCAACACGAGCAATGGGTCGACCGCATCGCGGTGCCGATGACCACGCTCGACGCGTTGATCGCGCGCTACGGCATGCCGGCCTTCATCAAGATCGACGTCGAAGGCCTGGAAGCCGAGGTGCTCGCCGGGCTCACGCGCGCTCCCGCCGCGCTCTCCTTCGAGTTCACCACGATTCAGCGCGAGGTCGCGCTCGCTTGCCTCGAGCGCTGCACTGCGCTCGGTTATGCGCGGTTCAACGCGGCGCTCGGCGAGGCGCAGAGCTTCGTGTTCCCGGATTGGCGCTCGCGCGAAGAGCTTGCCGCATGGCTTGCCGCGCTGCCGGCATCGGCGAATTCCGGAGACATTTACGCGATCGTGGGCTGAATTATGCGGCTGTTTGCAAGGGTAATGGTGGTTGCGGCCGGCTTGCTGATCGGCCGCGCAGCCGCAATCGCCGCGGACGAGCTCGCGGTCGACGTCATCAATGCGAGCACGCCGACGCTCTGCGCCGAGCGCGACAACGTCACGCTCGAGCTCGCTGCCGGAAACGTCCGCCGCTTCGGCATCGAAGCCGTGCACCCGGCCTATATCGGCACGCTCGTGAGCGATCGCGCCGCTTCGGATTTTTCCGGCTGCGACTTTGCCGTCGATCCCGCGGCGGCCCGCAAGGCGCAACGGGTCACGATCTACGAAACCGAGGAATGGCAATTGATCGGCCACCGGCTCCAGGAATTCTGGCGGGCCGGAGGCCCGCCGGTACGGGTCGGCGACCGCGTCGAGGCCGGGCTTCACCTCGTCCAGCTCTGGCACCGGTTCGCCGAGCGCGCCGAGGAGGTGCTCGTGCTCTATCCGCCCGACGGCTATTGGCGGGCGCGGCCCTTGCCGCCCGCGCATCTTGCCTGGACGGCGTACGGCTCCTCGTTCCTGGTCGGGCCGGTCGAGACCGAGGGGCGGCCGTTCGTCGCTCTGAGTGAAGTCGTGTTCGATCCCGCCGCCTTGCGTTTCGCGCTGACATTCACGCGCGGCGGCGGCGCCGACCTGAGGCTCGCCAAGCTCGACCGCAACCGCATCGCGCTCGACATCACGCTCGATCCCGTGCTCGGGCGGCCGTTTGCGGCGCTGCGATCGATGTTCGTGATGGAGACGAATGCGGACGTCGCGCGGATCGCCTGGCGCGAGCCCGGCGGTCAAGCGTGGCAGGAAGCCTCCGTCGACCGCTTCGAACGCGCGCGCGCGACCGAGCTGTGGGCGGGCCGCGCCGTTCCCTCGCGGCACAATGCGAGCGCGCCCGACCTGCGCTTTGCGAATTTCAGCACGCAATCACGGTGAACGCAGTTGTTATTGGTCCAAAGATGGCGAACGGAAGTACAGAGATAAGTTGAAACCACCACCTGATAACTGGGTGCACCTTCCGTTTTCAGTTTGATTATCGCTGGATTTCCATTCGCCAATCAGACCCTCCCCTCGTGGCCCAGGCCCTCGTGGCCTCCTTAAAATCAATTTCTGGACGTGATCACCATCCAGCGTCCGCACCTGCCCTGTTTGATCAATGACATCGATTTTCGACTGCGAAGATAGGGTCACTTCCGCTCCTACGTACGGCACGCCCCTGAGCATGAGCTGGGTTAATTTGACGATATTGCCCTTATTTGCGGCATCTTCCATTAAAGCCCAGTACGGCTTTATCCCATCAAACTCTCGTGCAGGACCGAAATCGACCCTCCCCGCGGATCTCGATGACTGACGGACAAAAGCAGCCACTCTCGCCTCAACATTTGGCCTGCTGGTAACAGAGAAGTAAATATCGTGATCAAATGCGAACGTTAGCAATTCTCGGCTCAGCGCGATCACACGTCTCTCCATATCGCTTTCCGAATCATATCGTTCCTCTCCGCTCCATAATGCTTTAACAATCCGCAAGGCCGCCAGTACGTTGTCACTGCGACCTGGCCCTTTGATCAATTTTTTCACCTCACTATCGACGCGCGGATCAGCTGGTCTTAGCGGCGCGGCCGAAAGTAACGCCTGGGTCCTCAGCTCCGACTCCGTTGCGCTCGACGCTAGTGCAATGACCCTATCAAAGCCTTCCGTGTAGCGGACCTCCGCTAAATAAATCAGCGCCTTTAGACGCATTTCTAGGGATTGATTCACGGATCGTGCGATCTCGGTAGCGGGGCCGCCCATGTCGCGGTGCCTAAAGTTCGACATGATCGCAAGTCGCTTATCAGGCTGCTTTTTAATCCATTCGTAAGATGAACCCTTAGGAGGATACAGCATGTCGGAAAGAAACCCATTGGCATCGGCCTTTTTCCGTTCTTCGCTCTGACCGTCAAGAATGGTCAGTACGTCAGAAAACTCTTGGGTCCCGAGATTTTCCAGCTTGAGCCACGATCTCAAGCGATCCCAGTCATTCTTCGTCAGTTCGAAATCCTTGCGAGATTCCTGTCGATGATCGGATCGACGCTCGCTCGACAGCATAGAATTGACGATAGCGCGATTCACGAGATCATTAAGCATTTGCTTGACACCGGTTTCGGTGTCGCTCTTTTGTATCAATTCGTCGACGCGAATTTTCACGTAGTCGGCTGTCTGCTTTTTTATATCGCTCCATGTTGTCAGGCCGAACACCGTAAAGATGCCAAACAGTAACACAAAAGCAGCTCCGATGATTTTGAGACCGATATTCGCAGCCGCCCTTATAGTTTCTCTTTCTTGGGAAAGCTGTTTGTGGACCTCGCCACTGATCAAAGCTCGCAATCCCGGCTGGAATTCGGAGTTATTCGAACTGACTTCGGATGGATTGTCGCTCATGATTGACCCTTCGGTTGGCCGGCCCGGGCGGCAAGAACTCGCAATAAATTAGGTTGAACTTCATAATAATAACAAGGAACAGCTGCTTGGGCAAGCAATCAAGTTCCACAAAGTCCCACCGCGCCACAATACGAGCGCGCCCGACATGCGGTTGTCCCGATTTTTTCGCGGCCGCACGTTAACCGAGAGACTTTGCCGCGGTCCGGGGTTCGCGGAGAACGGATTGGCGAGCACGTGGCCGTATTACCGCTGGCTGTCGCGGTGCGCTTCTCGCGCGCGCATCGCCTGGCGCGAGCCCCGCGGTCAAGCCTGGCAGGAAACCGCCGTCTACCGCTTCGAACGCGCGCGCGCGACCGAGCTGTGGGCGGGCCGCGCCGTTCCCTCGCGGCACAATGCGAGCGCGCCCGACCTGCGCTTTGCGAATTTCAGCGCGGCGCCGCGGTGAATTTCGCCCGAAGCCTGGCGGCGAGCTCCTCGAATGCGCCGGCGAGCGGATGGAACGTGAAACGCACCCGGTGGTGACCCGGCGTCAGCGGCACTGCGCGGAACAGCACGTCGGCTTTGAGGATCGGCACGTCCTCGCCGTCGACCTCGGCGCGCCACCACGGATGCCAGACATCGGTCAGCAGCAGAACGCCGCCCGCCGGTGTTTCCGTGTCGACGATCACCTCGGTGTTTTCGTATGCCACGATCCGGGCGCTGCCCGGATTCGCCGAAGCGGGTGCCGGGAGCGCGGGTGGCGGCCGCTCCAGCAGCACCGTCCGGCCCGGGTCGACGTCAGGCCAGCCGGTGCGCATCAGCTCTGCGAAGTCTGCGAGCCGCCAATCGGTAAGCACCATTGCCCGCGGCAGCGCGCGCGGGTTCTCGTACAGATAGGCCTCGCGGGTGCGACCCAGGAAAACGAGATCGCCAGGCTTTGACGCGGTGTCGATCTGCTCGACCGGAACCCCGGTCGCGATCACGCGCACGCCGAACAGATCCGCGAACGGCGAGTGATACGATGGATAGAGCGGAGAGAAGCGCCGCTGTTCGGCGGTCGCGACGGTGTCTCCGACCCCGGTCGCCTGCTTGAAATCTCGGAATCGCAACGGGTTCTGGCCGAACACATGATCGAAGCCATGGACGAGCGCGAGATTGGGCCAGTGATAGCTGATGCCCACGAGCTCGACCCGATCCCGATGACCGGGCGCCGCGGCGGCGCGCAGCCGCGACTTGATCAGCGCGACCGTGTCGTTCGCGGTGTCCGGCCGCAGCGCGTCGTAGAACGACGCCGGCAGCCCGGTCGAAATGTTCGGCGCATTGTTCCAGCCGAGATCGGCGGCGACCGTCAGACTCAGGACCGATGCGGCCGCGAACGGCATGCCGCGAAGGCGCCGTGAAAGAGCGAGCGCGGCGATCGCCAGCACGGCCCAGCCGATGCCGATCAGGATGGGCGCGATTGCCGCTTCGAGCTTCCCGATCCAGACCGCGACGCCGGCCGCGCTTCCCAGGATCACGGCAGCGAACAGGAATCCTACGAGTGCCTCGCGCCGGCGCGCGGGCGGGGCATCGGCCGGCTGCGCCAGAAACCGCTTAACGAGATCGCCGCTGAGGATGGCCAGCAGCGTGCCGATCAGGAACGTGGCGTCCGCCGGCCGGCGGTAGAAGGAGACTCCCGGCAGCAGCTCGTAAAAGGCGCGGTAGGCCGGCGTGTAGCGACCGAGCGCATAGAGCAGCGCGAGCGCGAGCGCGAGGGCAAAGAACCGGATCTCGCGCTCCCGCGAGTAGCCGCGGATCAATCCGATGCCGAGAAGGACGACCGGAACGGCGCCGACATAGAGCTCACCCATGTTCTGGGCGAGGTTCAGATCGCTCGGGCCCCAAACGGAGCTCGGCGGGCCCCAGAAACCGATCTGCGGACTGTTGGTCGCGAAGAGATCGGAAAACGCCAGGGTGAGCAAATGCGCGGGATGCAACGAGCCGCGCACGGCGACCGCATAGGCGATTTCCGGCCGGTTGGAATCGGCGGCAAGCAGCGCCGTCAGCAGCACCGGCACCCCGGCGACGATCGCGCCGGCCAGGGCCACGCCGGCGAGCGGTGCGACGCTCGCCCGGATCCGGGAAAACCCACCGGACATCCAATCGGCGAGCACGACGCCCGCCAGGAGGTACAAGCCGAGCAGCGCGACCTGATCGCGCCCCGTCGCCATCAGGCCGGCCGCGAGCCCCGCCGCAAGCCCGAGCCGCAAAGAAGCCCGATCGAGCGCGCGCCTGAGCAGCCACAGTGCGAACGGCAGGTAGCACAGGCTGAGAATCTCGCTCGTATGCTGAATGCGCGCCGCCGCCGAGCATCCGGACGTAAACGTCAGCGCCGCAACCAGCGCGCCGGCCGAGCCCCAGCCGCGATCGCGGGCATAGAGGATCAATCCGCAACCGCCGAGGAACAGCGCGAAGAACGTGACGGCGTCGACCGAGCGGAACTGCATCGCGGGATCGACAAAGGCCAGCAGCCAGTGCAGCGGCGAAAACAGCATCGACTGCGGATCGGCGATCTGCGGCCAGCCGGCGAACACGTTCGGGGTCCACAGCGGCGATTGGCCCTCCGCCAGCGATTTCGCCAGAAACTGCAACTGCGGCTGAAACTGCGCCTTGGCGTCCCACGGGATCGTCACCGCGCCCGAAAGCCACGGCGCGGAAAGGGCGAGGAACGCTGCCGTGTACAAGGCGAGCGTCGAAGCGAGCGGGAACCGCCCGACAAGTTGCGCACGGACGAACGGCGCCGCTGGCGCGCGAGCGTATACGCCGACCGCGGCTTTCCCGGCCTCGACGCTCATCGCCGGCCTACGGCGGTGCGCTCCTTGTTCACCCGATAGAGCTGGAAGCGCTCGCCTTCGTGCACCAGCGTCAGCAAATCCGGCAGCGGGTTGGGCGTGTCTTCATCGGTGAACAGCACGTAGACGTAATCGAACCGGCTCGGCCACAGTTCCCAATATGTCTGCCTCTCGTGGTGCTGGGTCGCGAGCACGAGCTGGTCGAGCGCGGGCGGCGTGCCGTCCTCGGTATCGACCTGGTTCGCGTATTGCGCGCGCACGTGCATGATTTGCTTGCCCGGAACCGTGAACGCGGTCGTGACGAGGGCGGATCGCTCGATCATGGCCAGGCAGGCGGCGTGCACGAGATTGGCATCGCGCACGTCCTCGCCGGCGGAGCGGTCCGCATAGGCGACCAGCACCGTGGATCCGCGCTTGATGCGCTTGACGGAGTCCCGGAACTCCAGGGTCTCGCGCGACAGTTCCGCCCAATTCACGTCGACCTCGATCACGCGCACCACCAGCAGCACCAGCAGCAGCGCCAGAAATCCGCGGCGAACCAGCCGATGGTGCAGGTCGAGATGCGCGCACGCGAGAACCATGAAGGCCGCTGCGATCGGCAGCCGCTGGTCGGCCATGTAGGTCGCGAATACCACGCGCGGCATCGCCAGATACACGATGCCGGCGATCGCCAGCAGCAGCCAGCCGACCGCGTGCAGACGCAGCAGCCGGCGCCGCGCCGCCCAGCCGATGGCGAGCGCCGCAATCGCGGTGAGCAGGAAGGCGACGATGTCGGAATAGACCTCGATGATGTAGATCAGTCCGTCGATCTTGCCCTGCTGGTCCCAATAGTTCTCGCCGGCGAGCTGCCAAGTAGGGCTCGCGAGCAGCAGCGGCACGACCGGAACGAACGGCAGCCCGGTGGCGAGGAAATCCACGATGCGCGGCGTCCACGGCCGCTCTCGCGATTCCCACACCCGGTGCAGCTCGATCGCGAACAGGCCCATCCCGTAGAGCGCCACCACGAACAAGTGGCAGACGAACAGCACCAGCACGAACAGCGCCGAAACCGCGAGCCGCAGCGGCCATGCGCGCTCGCGCAGCCATACCCAAGCGGCGAGCGCCCACAGCACGAGGCCGAGGCCGAACATGTAGTTCATCACGCCGACGAGAAAAACGTGGTTGTAGAGCAGCGGGAAGGCGATGAGGGGGAGCACCGACCACGCGCCGAACAGCGCGCGGTTGAGCGCCAGCGTGCCCGACACGATCAGCACGAACGTCGCGACCGTGAATACCTGGCCGGCGTGATAGATGCTCATGAAACGCACCAGGCGGGGGATCACCAGATCCATCACCAGGTTGGGAATGATCTGCCAGTCGATCTCGTAGAAGCGCGACAGATCGGGGTCACCGCCGATGCTGGCGATGACGTGCATGCGGGCAAGGTGGTTGACGTAATCGGTGAGCGGGGGCAGCGGATGGGTGATGACGGGAATCGACCCGACCAGGGCGAACAGCGCGAACAGCACCGCCGTCTGCGGGGCGGAGAAGTCGGTGGACCGCCGCAGCGGCCGGGTATACACGTCGAAGGAACGCATGGACCTGTGGTCGAGGACGCTGCGGGTCAGGCGACTTTGTCAGAATCGCCTGAACATACGATGAATGCCGGCTGGGGCTGCGGTTGCGGGCGGGATCTCAACAAGGTTCGGTTAACACGTTGTAGAGGATCAGGGGCTCCTGTCCCAGGGATTTATGGATTTTTTCGGGTCGCCGCGCCCGATTCGAGTCGTCGGCGGTTCTTGAGCGCTGCGGCGGTGCGCCGCTCGGCCGGTGACGTAGCCTGATCGCTTTCTGCGCATGCCCGTGCCGCCGGCCGCGGACCCCGGAGAGACGCGTTGTTTCCGTTCATCGATACCGCTCCCCGGGCTGCCCGACCGTTGATCACGCTCGCGCTGATCGCTGCGAACACCCTGGTGTTCCTGTGGATGCTCGGCCTGCCGCCCCGCACCCTGCAATCGGTGCTGGTGCATGCGGCGTTGATCCCGGCCCGCTACACGGAGCCCGACCTCGCGCGGGCCGCGGGGCTCGACCCGACGAATTTCTGGCCGCTCTTGACCAACGCCTTCCTGCACGGCGGCTGGCTGCATCTGATCAGCAACATGTGGTTCCTATGGATTTTCGGGCCGGCCATGGAAGCACGCTTCACGCGCGCGGGGTTCGTGGTGCTCTACATGGCCGGCGCGCTGGCGGCGAGCGCGGTGCATCTTGCGACCCATCCGGATTCGACCGAGCCGGTGCTCGGGGCTTCCGGGGCGATCGCGGCGGTGATCGGCGCCTACGCGGTGACCTATCCGGTCGCGCGGGTGATCACCATCATTCTCCTGGTTTTCATTCCGCTGTTCGTGCCGATTCCGGCGGTGCTGTTCGCGCTCATCTGGTTCGCGTTGCAGCTGTTCCAGGGCAGCATCGAGCTCATGACGCCGAATCTCGCGGGCGGCGTCGCCTGGTGGGCGCATATCGGCGGCTTCGCGTTCGGGGCGCTGTTCGCCTTTCTGGTCACGAGTTTCGCCGGCCCGCCGCGGATGGCGACCAGAACCTGGACGCCGCGGCGCTCCTGGCGCGTGCCCGACGTGCGCAGGCGCGATTGGGATCGGCTGTGAGGCGGAGGACAGACGACAGAGGACGGATAATGGGGGAACGCCGATCTCTTCGGCAACCGGTCCCGTCGTCGGTCCTCCGTCGCCTGGCTCAAGCGTGTGCGCGTAGTGCGAAACCCAGCACCAGCCAGAACAGCCCGAACATCAATAGATCGACGCCGAGGCAGATGCCGAGCACGAGCAGCCCGCTCACCGGCCAGCCGGCCAAAATGATGAGCCCGGTAAGCACCGCGATGACGCCGGACAGCACCAGCGGCCAGCCGCCGAGCGGCCAAGTGCGGTAGGCGAGCACGAAGCGAAAGATACCGGACACGAGCAGCATCGCGGCGATGAACAAGGTGAGCGCCGCCGAAGTCGCCAGCGGGTTCGCCATCAGCCACAACCCGCCGAGCACGTAGAGAATCCCGACGATCAGGCTGAGCGCGAAGCCGCCCCAGCCGCGCTCCCAGAACGCGTGCACGATCTGGAAGGCGCCGCCGACGGTGAGCGCCGCGCCGAAGAAGATCGCGCTGACGATCGTGGCGGCGATCAGGTGCCCGAACACGAAAGCAGCCATAAACAGAAACAAAACACCGAGCAGCGCATAAACCCACCAGCGCTCGGCAGCTGCGCCGTGAGTATCGTCGCGACCGGCAACAAGGCCGTGAGAGGTCACGTCCGCCTCCTGCGTTGAGAGAGCAGCCAGCATATCGCGTGGCTGCGCACCCGAAAAGGCTGATGGCCGATGCGAGCGCAACGGCGAAGTTCCCGGACGGCAGCGGATTGCCGGGAGAGGCCGGCAAATCGGCCGGCCAATTTCATGCGGGTTTACTTGGCCGCGCGCCGACCGTAGCGATCAATCCCCGGCGTTGCAGAAAGCCGAGCAGCTCCATCACGTCCCGCACGATCTTGCGCCGCGGCGTCTGCGGAAACGCCGCCGCGAACAGCGCGATCAGCTCTGCGGCGCTCTTGGGTTCGCGGAGCGCGCGCCAAGCGGCTGAGGCCACGCGGTCGAGGTGGTGGATCGTTTTGGGGCCCGGCGCCGCCACGAAGATTTCGCCGCCGACCTCGCGGGTCTCCACGCCCGGCGCGCGGCGAAAGCGGCACGCGGGGTCAAGATCTTGACTCGGCGTCGCGCGCGGTTCCCCCGTCGACCGGCGGCTTTTGTCGGTGATTTTCCGCCTCGTCGCGACAGGCGGCTCGTGCTCGAACCTGTTTTCGATCAGGCGCACCGCGCTCCCCAAAGGGCCGTAATGCAGGCGGTAGCACGCCGCGCGCTCGACGAGCCGCATCAGCCGGTCGAGCAATTGAACCGGAGGGACCTGCCGGGCAAAATTCTGCAGCAGGATCTCCATGAGCATCTCGCTCTTGCCGACGGGCTCGAGCTTGGTGCCGCCATCCCCGCGCTGCAGCAGCACGAACGCCGTGATCGGAGCAGCAGTGCCGAGCGGAGCGATTTCGCCCCTGCCGAGCCGCACGTAAGTCCAGCGCCGATCGGACGGGCCGGCGCGCTGGCGTACAAAACGAAGCAGCTGCGCGCCGAGCGCCGAGGGCAGCGGCTTGCGCAACCGCGGCGCGATGCCGAACGCCGCGCCGCGATCGCGCCCCGGCTCGATCGCCACCACGTCGTCGCCGAACACCGTGTGGCCGCGAGCCGCAAGGGCGACGCACATCGTGCTCTTGCCTGCCCGTTGCACCGACGGGAAGCAGACCAGGCCGCGGCCGATTCGCACCGCCGCGCCGTGCAGGCACAGGTGCGTGGCATTCGCTTTCAGGAACCAGTCGAACAGCACGTCGTGGATATCGCAGACGGCCTGCATGGCGGAGGTCGGCGGGTGCGCGTCCCACAGCTCCGGCTTGGGCAGGCGGTGCGACGTCCAAGCGAATCCGGTGCGCGTTTTTTTTATCTGCGCGTCCGCGCGCCGCGCCGCGGCAGACGGGAGCCGCCGCAACTCCCAGCCGGTCAGGATCGCTTCGAGGCCCGCCGCCACTTCCGGGCAATCGAGAAACGCGATGGTCCAGCCGAAGGCGCCGAGCGCGCGCACGACCGTGCGATCGGGATCGATCGTGCGCCGGTCCGCGCCCCGACGCGTGCGTACGCGCGCGGGCCCGTGCGTGAGCTCGGCCATGCCGGCCAGAATAGCGGAAGAACGCGGCGCAAGCGGCGGCTCGGGGCCGGCGAACTCACCTGCCCCGAGCGCGCGTCAAAACCTCAATATCGGCGTTCGGTGCGCCGCCGCGTCCGTCTGCGATAACGCCAGTCGCTCCGATGCCTGCGCTTGTACCACCACCAGGGATGCGAGCGCCGCCGCCGGCTCCTGTGCACAACGACAGCACCGGCCTCCGCATCGGATACGGTCAATACTGTCGGGACGGCATAAGCTGCTGCGGCCGCCAAGCCGAGAATGGAGAGCGCCCGTCGGCGCGACATCCTCTTGGCTTCGGCCTTGTCTGCTTCACGCATTTCAATCTCCTCGAAACAGGCGAGCCCGGCCGGAATCCGCCCCGATTTTCCAGCATTGCTCCGAAGTTAGTAGCTTAGAGTCGCGTCCCTGAATGCGTGCTGAACGCCTCAAGTTCCTTCTCGGAGATTGGCTTTCGGCGCCGCGTTAGGGCACCTGCTCGACTAACAGTCGGCGTGCGGGCAGCAAGCAGGCGCCGCCGAGCGCCGCCGCAAGCGCCATGGCCCCATAAGCACCGGAACCGAGATCCGCGTAGAGCGCGCCGGAGAGCGCCATGGCTCCCGCCATCACCAGGGCGAGCGCGGTCGCGAAATCGCCCTGTGCGGCGGCGAATTGCCGGTCGGGCGCGATGCGCGCCAACAGCTGGATCGACCCGAGATGGGTGGCGCCGAACGAGAACGCGTGCAGCAATTGCAGCAGCGGCAAAAGCGCGAGCGGCGGATCGAAGCTCATGATGCCCCAGCGCACAAACGCGCCGCACGCGCCGAGGCCGACGAGGCCGAGCGCGCCGACGGCCCGTTGCACGCGCGCCGAGATCGCGAACAAGACGATCTCGGCCGCGACCGCGAGCCCCCATAGCCCGCCGATGACGGTCGCATCGAGGCCCTTGGCTTTCCAGTCGACGACGGAGAAGCCGTAATAGACTGCATGGCTCGCTTGGATGAGGCTCGCCGCGGCCGTGATCGCCCAGAACGTGGGCGCGACCCAGAGCTTTCGATCCGGCGCGGCGAGCGGTTGCGCGGCGGGAAGTTCGGCAATCGGCCGCAGCCCGAGCGAGGCCGCCGTCACGACCGCGAGCGTGGCGATGAGGATCCAAACGATATGGATTGGCGCGATGCGGTCGATCACGAATCCGGCACCGAGATTGGCCGCGACGAATGCCACCGAGCCCCACAGCCGCACCGGGCCGTAAGCGCGGCCGCGCGACGCGAGCCCGCGCAGCGCATAAGCGTCGACGAGCGGCATGCCGGGCGCGAGCGCGAGCGATGCGAGCGCGACCGCGAGCAGGATCGGAACGAAGCCCACTGCCTGGCTCAGCAGCAGATACGCCAGGGTCGAGCCGATCGAAGTCGCGATCAGAACCCCGCGAAATGCGCTCCGGCGATCGGCGACGCGCGCAACGAGCGGCACCGATACCGGCCGCATGAGCATCGGGATCGCGAGCACGATGCCGATCGCGCGGGAATCGAGTCCCTTGGCCTCGAGCCAGGCCGGAAAAAACGGCATCGCGATCCCGGTGAAGACGAAGAGCGCCGCGTAGAATGCGGCAAGCCGCCCGGAAAAGCCGTCGCTTCGGCGCCCGCGATTGTCGAAAGTCGCAGCCATGAAGCACGCGAGGTCCGTTCGATTGGGCTCGCGAATGTGCCATGCTGGCGCATTCCGTGATACTTCCCCGGGCGCGGTCGGGTGACGAGATCGCTCCTGGCCGGCAGCCGGAATGCGAGGCGATGGCAAACCAATCGGTGCTGCTCGGAGACATCGGGGCCACCAACGCCCGCTTTGCCCTGTTCCGCGACGGCGCGCTCGGTGCCGTGGAATGGATGGCCGCCGCGCAGTACGCCGAATTCTCCGACGCCGTCGACGCGTTTCTCGCCAAGCATGGCCGGCCTGCCGTGAGTGCGGCGATCCTGGCCATCGCCGGACCGGTCGAGGCAAACACCGCCCACATGACGAACCGCGGATGGGTGATCGAGGGCACCGAGCTTTCCCGGCGATTCAGTCTTCGCGACGCGCGTATCCTCAATGATTTCGAGGCGACCGCATGGTCGCTGCCGCACCTCGAATCGAAAGATCTGCACCGGATCGGCGGGGGAACCGCGGTTTCGGATGCACCGCTTGCGGTGCTCGGACCCGGATCGGGCCTGGGCGTCGCCTGCTACGTTCCGATTGCGGAGCGCGCGGTAGTGCTCGCTTCGGAGGGCGGGCACGTGAGTCTGCCTGGGGCATCGGAACGCGAGGACCGGGTCATCCAGCATCTGCGCGAGCGCTTCGGGCACGCGTCGTGCGAGCGCGCGATCTCGGGTCCCGGGCTGGAAAATCTATACCAAGCGATCGCGGCGCTCGACGGACAAAACGTGCCCGAGCGTGATGCCCCGGCGATCACCCGCGCGGGTCTCGACGGCAGTTGCGCGGTGAGCAGCGCCGCGCTCGATCTGTTCTGTGCGCTCCTCGGCAGCGTGGCCGGCAATGTCGCGCTCACCTATGGGGCGCGCGGCGGCGTATTTATCGCCGGCGGCATTGCGCCGAAAATCCTGGGCTTCCTCGAACGCTCGCAGTTTCGCGCGCGATTCGAAGCCAAGGGACGCATGCGCGCCTACGTGGCGCAAATCCCGACGGACATCATCGTTCATGACGACGCGACCTTCGTCGGCTTGCAGGCATTGGCGTCGGCGCAAGCGGACGCCTAGTTGGCGCGCAGCCGGGCGCAATGCGCGCGACGTCTACAAATCGCTCCGGCGATGGAGGACAGGATGATCAATGTTGCCGCGCGCGTCGCATTCGCCGGCATGGTGATGCTGGCAGCTGCGAGCCCGAGCGCGGCGGGCTGTATCTGTAAGGACAGCCGCGCAAGCTGGTGCGCCAAGAACTGCTATGCCTGTTTTTCGAAGCGCGCGGAGCCGGCCGGCTATTGCTCGTATTGGCTGCAGAAGCGCAAGCACCGCGGCGCAAAAGATCTCCGCCAATAAACCCGAGCCGCAGCCCCTCGGGAAATCGTGAAGTCCCGAGGGGCTCGGCTGAAAACCAACTCTATTTCATGCCGGGCAAGGCATGGATCTCCATCACCTCGATGGAGGATTGCGGAATCTGCAAATGCGGGTGTCCGGCAAACGATCGCGCCGCGGCTTCGTGCGAGTCGGCCTCGACGACCGAGTACAGCATGATGTCGTTCTTGGCGTCGGAGACGCCCTGGCCGGTGATCCGTTTGGTCTTGCCCACTCCCGCGCCGACGTCCGCGAAAATCCTGGCATGATCGCTCATCCATTTTTTCCAATCAGCCTGCATCTGCTCTTGCGCAGCCTTCCGTTTCTCCGGATCGGTCTTCTTCCACTCGGTAATGACCGACGCCGGCGCGAGATAGGTCACAAGGAATTTCTTCATCGGCTTGGACTCCCAAGGTTTGCGGTTGGCGAGCGATGGAATGACAGAACGGCCCGGTCGTGGCCGAGGCCGGAGCACACCAGTTTCCGCCGGATCATCTTGCCGGAAATATGGCGGCCCGAGCCTGATGGGGGTGCACGGGCGCGGATGGCTTTCCGAATTGCAATTGCGGGCAAGAGGTTCGCAATAAAGCCCACTGCAAAACAATGCGAGCTCGCGACAAGAATGCCGGCGCGGCACCTGCATTCGCGCGACGGACTGCGTCATTACCCGAAAGCGCGCGCCGCTTGCGCGCGCCCTTCGATGCCGCTACTCGGTAGTCCGGGAGGAAAACGCAAATGAAAAGCTACCGCGTCACGGAATTCGGGACGCCGCTCGCGCTGATCGAAGTGCCGACCCCGAAGCCGTCCGGGTCCGAAGTGCTGTTGCGGGTCAAGGCGGCCGGCGTCTGCCACAGCGATCTGCACATCTGGGAAGGCGGCTACGATCTCGGCCACGGCAAGCGCATGTTGCTCAAAGATCGCGGCATTCCCCTGCCGCTGACCATGGGTCACGAGACCGCCGGCGAAATCGTCGCGCTGGGCCCGCAAGCCGAGGGCGTGAAGGTCGGCGAGGTGCGGTTGGTCTATCCGTGGATCGGCTGCGGCAAGTGCCCGGTATGCGCCTCGGGCGACGAGCACCTGTGCGCGGCGCCGCGCTGTCTCGGGGTTTATTGCGACGGCGGCTATGCCGACCATATCGTGGTGCCGCATCCGCGCTACCTGCTCGACCTCCAGGGTCTCGATCCGGTGACGGCCGCTCCCTATGCGTGCTCGGGGCTGACCACCTACAGCGCATTGCGCAAGGTCGCGGACGTGCTCGAACGCGAGCCGATCCTGATCGTCGGTGCGGGCGGGCTCGGGCTGATGGCCCTCAGTCTGCTCAGAGCGATGGGCGGCAAGGGCGCGATCGTGGTCGACATCGATGCGCGCAAGCGGCAAGCCGCGCTCGAAGCGGGCGCCGTCGCTGCGGTCGACGGCGCCGCGCCCGACGCGCGCAGGCAGATCATGCAGGCGGCGGGCGGCCCGGTCCGTGCCGCGATCGATCTCGTCGGCAGCGAACGCACCAGCGCGCTCGGTTTCGACGTGCTGCCCAAGGGCGGCAAGCTCGTCATCGTCGGCCTGTTCGGCGGCGCGGCGCCCTGGTCGCTGCCGCTGATCCCGATCAAGGCCGCGACCATCCAGGGCAGCTACGTCGGCAGCCTCGCCGAGCTCAAGGCGTTGCTCGATCTGGTCCGGAAGAAATCTGTGCCGCCGATTCCAGTCAGCCGGCGCCGGCTCGATCAGGCGCAGCAATCGCTCGAAGATCTGCGCGAGGGCAAGCTCGTCGGCCGCGCCGTGCTCACTCCCTAAAAAACGTTTGGAGGAAACATGTATCCCGAGATTTCGCTCTACATCGACGGCGGCTGGACCAAGGCCGCCGGCGGCAAGACCATCCCGGTGCTCAATCCGGCGACCGGAGACGCGATCGGCTCGGTCGCGCATGCGGAAAAATCCGATCTCGATCGGTCGGTCGACGCGGTCGACAAGGGCTTCAAGATCTGGCGCAAAGTCTCGGCGTTCGAGCGTTACAAGATCATGCGCAAGGCCGCCGAGAACCTGCGTGGCCGCGCCGACGACATCGCACGCCTGATGACCATGGAACAGGGCAAGCCGCTCGCGGAATCGCGCGCGGAGACGCTCGCGGGCGCCGATCTCATCGACTGGTTCGCCGAGGAAGGCCGCCGCGCTTACGGGCGCGTCATCCCCGCGCGCGCCGAGGGTTATTATCAGCTCGCGATCAAGGAACCGGTCGGCCCCGCGGCGGCGTTCACGCCCTGGAACTTCCCGATCAACCAGGCGGTGCGGAAAATCTCCGGCGCGCTCGCCGCCGGCTGCTCGATCGTGCTCAAGGGCTCCGAGGAGACCCCGGCGTCGATCGCGGAGCTCGTGCGCGCGTTCGGCGATGCCGGCGTGCCCGCCGGCGTCATCAACCTCGTCTACGGCATTCCGTCGGAAATCTCCGAATATCTGATCCCGCATCCGGTGATCCGCAAAATCTCGTTCACCGGCTCGACCGCGGTCGGCAAGCATCTCGCCATGCTGGCCGGCAAGCACATGAAGCGCGCCACCATGGAGCTCGGCGGACATGCGCCGAGCATCGTGTTCGAGGACGCCGATCTCGATCAGGCCGTGAAGATTCTCTCGGCGAGCAAGTTCCGCAATGCCGGCCAGGCCTGCATCTCGCCGACGCGGCTATTGGTGCAGGAGCCGCTCTACGAGAAATTCGTCGACAAGTTCACGGCGGCGGCGAAATCGGTGAAGGTCGGCGACGGGCTCGACTCGTCGACCCGGATGGGTCCGATGGCGAATTCCCGCCGCATCGATGCCATGGAGATGTTCATCGCGGATGCGACCCAGAAGGGCAGCAAGGTCAAGACCGGCGGCAAGCGCATCGGCAACAAGGGGTTCTTCTTCGAGCCGACCGTCGTCACCGACGTGCCGCGCGAGGCGCGCATGATGAACGAGGAGCCGTTCGGCCCGGTGGCGCTGATCGCGCCGTTCGCGGATTTCGCGGGCGCGGTCGCCGAGGCGAACCGCCTGCCCTATGGGCTCGCAGCCTATGCGTTCACCAAGTCGGCAAAGACCGCGGCGGCGGTCGGAGCCGCGGTCGAAAGCGGCATGGTGGCGATCAACAACGTCGCGCTCGCGTTGCCCGAGGTGCCGTTCGGCGGCGTGAAAGATTCAGGCTACGGCTCGGAGGGCGGCGCGGAGGCGATCGAGGCGTATCTGGTCACGAAATTCATCACCCAGGTCGGGGTGTAAAACAGGATCGTCATTCCGGAAGCCGCGCAGCGGCTGTCCGGAATCCATGAACACGGACCTCGCGGGTCCTTGGCCCGTCGGTGTTCATGGGTTCCGGGTTCGCCGCTTCGCGGCGTCCCGGAACGACGCGAGAAAACCGAAATCAATCCGGGAGGAAGCCATGGGCAGCGTGAACGCCTGCGTGGATCTGAAGCGCGACGGCGACGTCGCGGTGATCACCATCGAGAACCCGCCGGTGAACGCGCTTCGGCACGAGGTCCGGGCCGGGCTCGTGGCGGCACTCAAGCAAATCGAGGACCCCGCCGTGAAGGCGGTGGTGCTCACCGGGGCGGGGCGCGCCTTTTCCGCCGGCGCCGACATCAGCGAGTTCGGTAAGCCGCTGCAGCCGCCCGGACTGCACGAGGTGATCGCGAAGATCGAGTCCGCGCCCAAGCCGGTCGTCGCCGCGATCCACGGCACCGCGCTCGGCGGCGGGCTCGAACTGGCGCTCGCATGCCACTGTCGCGTTGCCGATCGCCGCGCGCGTGTGGGACTGCCCGAGATCAAGCTCGGAATTCTTCCCGGCGCCGGCGGGACGCAGCGGCTGCCGCGGCTGATCGGCCCGGAAAAGGCGCTGGCTTTCATCACGTCCGGCGACATGATCGGCGCTTCGGAGGCGCATTCGCTCGGCATCCTCGATGCCGTGCTCGACGGCGAGCTCGTTCCGGGCGCGGTCGCGTTCGCCCGCAACGCAATCGGGAAACCGCTGCAAGGCGTGCGCGACCGAGAGGACAAGATCGCCGCCGCGCGCTCAAATCCCGCCGCATACGAGGAGGCCGCCGCGAAGATCGTCGGCCGCGCGCGCGGCCGGCGAGCGCAAACGGCCTGTGTCGAATCGGTGCGCAATGCCTTTCAACTGCCGTTCGAAGACGGCCTTGCCCGCGAGCAGGCGCTGTTCCGCGAGCTCGTCGTCAGCGACGAATCCAAGGCGCAGCGCCACATCTTCTTCGCCGAGCGCGAGGCGGCGCGCGTGCCCGACATGCCCGCTTCTGTCGAACCGCGCCCGTTCGCGCGCGCCGCCGTGATCGGCGCCGGCACCATGGGCGGCGGCATCGCCATGAGCTTCGCCAATGCCGGCATCCCGGTGACCCTGATCGAGACCGGCGCCGATCTGCTGCAGAAAGGCCTCGACCGCGTTGCCGCCAATTATCGCACCACCATCACGCGCGGCCGGTTGACCCAAGCCGAGATGGACAAGCGGATGAATCTGATCTCCGGCAAGACCGGGCTCGACGCCGTTGCGGATGCGGACGTGGCGATCGAGGCGGTTTTCGAGGAAATGGATCTCAAGAAGCAGATTTTCGCGGAGCTCGACCGGCTTGCGAAGCCCGGCACGTTGCTCGCCACCAACACCTCGACGCTCGACGTCGATGCCATCGCGCAGGCGACGAAACGGCCGCAGGACGTGGTCGGCACGCATTTCTTCAGTCCCGCGAACGTGATGCGGCTGTTGGAGATCGTGCGCGGCAAGGCGAGCTCGCACGCCGCGCTCGCGACCGCGATCGCGCTCGGCCGCAAGATCGGCAAGGTGCCGGTCGTGGTCGGAAACTGCGACGGCTTCGTCGGCAACCGCATGCTGGCGCGCCGCGCGGTGGAATCCGAGCGCCTGCTGCTCGAAGGCGCGCTGCCGCAGCAGGTCGACGCCGCGGTGACCGAGTTCGGGTTCCCGATGGGCCCGTTCGCGATGAGCGATCTCGCCGGGCTCGACGTCGGCTGGCGCATTCGCCGCGCCCGCGGCGTGCGCGCAGAAGTCTCCGACCAGCTGTGTGAGGCCGGCCGCTACGGCCAGAAGACCGGCAAGGGCTATTATGTCTATCAGGCGGGCTCCCGCACACCCACGCCCGATCCGGAGGTCGAGCAGATCATCGTCGCCGCGTCGCGGCGCGCCGGGATCGCGCGGCGCGCGATCGACAAGCAAGAGATCGTCGAGCGCATGATCTACCCGATGATCAATGAAGGCGCGCGCATCCTCGAGGAAGGCATTGCCTACCGGCCGGGCGACATCGACGTGATCTGGGTCTACGGCTACGGCTGGCCGGTGTGGCGCGGCGGACCGATGTTCTATGCCGACCAGGTTGGGCTCGGCGAGATCCGCAACCGGCTCGCGCTCTACGCACAGCGCAGCGGGGACAAGACGCTCGAGCCGGCGCCGCTGCTGGCGAGGCTCGCGGCCGAGGGCAAGGGCTTCGCCTCGCTCAAGGCGCCGACCGCCGCCGCGGCGTGAGAAGGCACGCTTTGCGGGCGAATAACAACCCACCCGGGTCGGTTGTTTCGATCAGGAGCGCTCCTGCACGCCATGGAAGTTGGTCGGTAAGTTGCAGGTCTCGCATATGGGCGAGGTATTCGATCAGCGCTCCGGCCGCGGCGTCCTGCTCGTCGTCGGGAAGCTGCTCAACTTGCTCGATGGCTTTTTGCAGCAATTTGGTCATGTCCCTCCTATAGCAATTCGCATGGCGACATTCCACTCTCGGAGAAGTCCCGATACCGCGCTCCACAATTCGCTCAGCGCGCGCCCGCGGCGAAATCGAACGCGTTCGACAAGCCGTCCGCGCGTGCGTCACGATCGCCGACCGGCGGCAGATCGAACCGTTGCTCGATCAGTTTGAGGATCGCCGTCGTGTCGTAGATCGTGGGGTCGACGAAGCCCTTCTTGGCGAACGGCGAGATCACGATGGCCGGGACCCGCGTGCCGGGACCCCAGCGATCGATCTGCGGCGGCGCCACGTGATCCCAGGTGCCGCCGTTCTCGTCATGGGTGACGATGATGATCGTGGAGGCCCAGGCCGGACTGTTCCGGATTTTATCGACGATCTCGCCGGTCTTGCGGTCGCCGGCCGCAATGCTGGCGTATCCGGGATGCTCGTCGTCGCGGCCGAGCGGCTTCCAGAATGCGACCGACGGCAAGGTGTCGGTAGCGATCGCGTTGAGAAACTCGCCCTCGTCTTTGAGATGCTCGGCCCGGCCGGGCGTGTTGTCGCCGTAGCGGGCGAAATAGGCGAACGGCTGGTGGTGAAATTGAAACGTTGCGTCGGGGCGGCCGCTCACCGCCTCGGCCCAGCCGCCCGCGTACCAGGCCCAGCTGATGCCTTTGTCGGAGAGCCGATCGCCGATGGTGGCGTGGGTTTGGGCCGGCAATAGCCGTTGCGCCGGAATGCCCGTATGGTGCGGTGGAAAAACGCTTTCCATGGTGTTCACCGCCCAATAATGCTCGTGGTCGTCCCAGACGTCCGGATCCTGCGGGAACGCCGAGGGATTGCCGAGCAGTTTGTGGTCCATGGTCGCCCAATCCTCGGACGGAATGACGGGCGAACAGGCGCAAATCAGCCAGAAATGATTGAGGAAGGATCCGCCGAACGCCGCGTGAAAGAAACGATCGGCGAGCGTGAATTCTTGGGCCAGTTTCCACATCTTCAAGGAGGAACCGTCGTAATAGCCGAGCGGCAGCGAACCGGAATCGCCTTCGACGATGAAGCGATCCATCTTGCCGGCGTTGATCTGGCGCTGTTCGGTGCGGAAGCGGTGAACGAGATCGCCGCTTTGGGCATCGAGCGGCACGAAGGGATCGAGGCGAAACGGGCGGTTCGGCAGATTGCCCGGGATGCGCGGATCGACGGGGTGCGGATCGCCTTCCTTGGTGGCGGCATCGCGCAGGCGCGAGTCGAGCGCGCGCGGGAGTACCTTGTACGGTTCGCCGTGATCGTCGACCTGGGGAGCGATGCGATCGAGGTTCTGCAATCCCTCCGCACCCGGAAACAGCCCATAGAGATTGTCGAAGCTGCGGTTTTCCAGAAACAGCACGACGATGTGCTGCACGCGTTCGAGTCCGGCTGGCGCAGCCGGTGCATCTCGGCCGCACGCGGCGACCAGCGCAAAAACCAGCAGCATCGCCGTGAAGCCTGTGTGCAGCCGCATGGCGCCGGCTCCCGTTCGTGTCGAAGTCGAGCGATCCAGATGCAGCCTAACTGCTACCACGAAGCGAATCCATGGCGCTGATCGCGTGCGCCGCGGATCGCGATCGACGCCCGCCTAGCCTCACCCCGGAGTTCCGGACTATGCTTCGAGGAAGAGCGTGCCGCCGCAGATTTCGTTCTTTGGAAAAACCCCGGCCGATCCCGCAGGAGGAAACCATGCTCACCCCGCCCAGTGCCCGCGCCGCCGAGCTGCGCCAGCGCATCAGCGCGTTCCTGGAGGAGCACATCTTGCCGGCCGAGGAGGTATATCGGCGCCAGCTCTCCGAGCTGCCGAGCCGGTGGAGCGCCGTGCCGGTCATGGACGAGCTCAAGAAGAAGGCCAAGGCGCAGGGCCTGTGGAATCTGTTCCTGCCCAAGGAGGAATTCCCCGACAGCCTCAGCAACGAGGAATATGCGCCGCTGTGCGAGATCATGGGCCGCTCGCCGATCGGGGCCGAGCCGTTCAACTGCTCGGCGCCGGACACCGGCAACATGGAGACGATCGCGCGCTACGGCACCAAGGAGCAAAAGGAGCGCTGGCTCAAGCCGCTGATGGAAGGCGAGATCCGCTCCTGCTTTGCGATGACCGAGCCGGCGGTGGCTTCCTCCGACGCCACCAACATCCAGTCCGAGATCCGCCGTGACGGCGACCATTACGTCATCAACGGGCGCAAATGGTGGACCTCGGGCGCGATGGACCCGCGGTGCAAGATCGCGATCTTCATGGGGCTGACCAATCCGGATGCGCCGGCGCACAAGCGGCAATCGATGATCCTCGTTCCGATGGATACGCCTGGCATCAAGGTGCTGCGCCCGCTCACGGTGTTCGGCTACGACGACGCCCCGCACGGTCATGCCGAAGTGCTGTTCGAGAACGTGCGCGTGCCGGCCTCCAACATCCTGCTCGGTGAGGGCCGCGGCTTCGAGATCGCGCAAGGCCGTCTCGGCCCGGGGCGCATCCATCATTGCATGCGCTCGATCGGCGTCGCCGAACGCGCGCTCGAAACGCTGTGCCTGCGCGCGCTCTCGCGCAACACCTTCGGCAAACCGATCGCCGACCACGGCGTCACGCGGCATTGGATCGCCGAGTGCCGCATGGACATCGACCAGGCGCGGCTCCTGACGATGCACGCCGCCCGCATGATGGACGAGGTCGGCAACAAGGCGGCGCGCGCGGAAATCGCCATGATCAAAGTGGTGGCGCCGAACGCCGCGCTCAAAGTGCTCGATCGCGCCATCCAGGTATGCGGCGGCGGCGGCGTGTGTCAGGATTTCCACCTCGCGTTCGCCTACGCGCACGCCCGCACGCTGCGCCTTGCCGACGGACCGGACGAGGTGCACCGCGAGACCGTGGCGAAGATCGAGTTGAGGAAATACCAGCCGGCGGCCAGGAGACAGTAATCATACCGGGCGACACTGATCAGAAATCAGTGGTCAGAAGTCCTCGTGATTCTGATTACTGACCGCTAACATCTGTCACCTGAAATGCACGCCGATCGTATCGGCGACGCAGGCCGGGTGCTCGCCGCCTTCGATCTCGCCCCTGACGTGATGGGTCACGCGCAGGCGGCACGTCCTCGGCTTTCGTGATCGCGATCCGGCCGCGGGTTCCCGCGCGGCCGGGAACCACGGAGGGCGCCCGTGCTTGACGAGCCGAGCCGCGCGGGCCCAGTGTAGTCCTCGGCCGCGCAGCCATTGCGCATCATCGGGAGGAATTGCAATGAAATCCATGCACTGGAAAACGGTATTGCTGGCGAGCGCGGCGATCTTGCTGAGCGGACCCGCGGGCGCGCAGGAAACCATCCGCATCGCATTCATCGATCCGTTGTCCGGGCTTGCGGCGAGCACCGGCGCGGCGGGGCTGCAGACGTTTCAATATCTGGCCGAGCAGATCAACGCCAAGGGCGGCGTGCTCGGCAAGAAGCTTGAAGTGATCGGTTACGACAACAAAGTCAATGCCCAGGAGAGCCTGGTGCAGCTGCAGAAGGCGATCGACGCCGGCGTTCGCATCATCACCCAGGGCAACGGCTCCAACGTCGCCGCCGCACTCGAGGACCAGGTCGGCAAGTACAACGAGCGCAATCCCGGCAAGGAGATCGTCTATTTCAACTACGCGGCCGTCGACCCGGTGCTCACCAACGAAAAATGCAATTTCTGGCATTTCCGCTGGGACGCGAATTCCGACATCAAGATGGAGGCGCTCACCAACTACATGAAGTCGCGCACCAGCATCAAAAAAATCTACCTCATCAACCAAGATTACTCGTTCGGCCAGGCGGTGCGCAGCGCCGCGCGCAAGATGCTCGCCGAGAAGCGCCCCGACATCCAGATCGTCGGCGACGAGGTCCACCCGCTGCAGAAGATCACCGACTTCTCCCCGTACGTCGCCAAGATCAAGGCGTCCGGCGCCGACAGCGTCGTGACCGGCAACTGGGCCAACGATTTCGCGCTGCTGCTCAAGGCCTCGGCCGATGCCGGCCTGCAGGTCGATTGGTACACCTACTACGCCGGCAGCATCGGCGGCGCGACCGCGATCAAGCAGGCGAACGTGCCCGACCGGGTGTTCCAGATCGCCGAGGGCTATCCGAACATCGCTCACAAGCCCTCACAAGACTTCGAGAAGGCCTTCCGCGCCAAGATCGGGCAGCAGCTGCTCTATCCGCGCGCGGTCAATGAAATGAACATGCTGGTCAAGGCCATCCAGGAAGCGAACTCGGCGGAACCGGCGAAGATCGCCGCCAAGCTCGAGGGCATGAAGGTCGAGGTCCACACCAGTGGCGAGGGCTTCATGCGCGCCGACGATCATCAGTTCTTCCAGCCGATCTACATCGCCAATTTCGGGCCGCTGGGCCCGGATCAGCCGTTCGAGGAGGAAGGCACCGGCTGGGGCTGGAAGGTCATGGGCAAGATCGACACGCAAAACACCATCGTGCCGACGACCTGCAAGATGAATCGCCCGAGCTGACGCGGCCGCCGCGGGCCGCATTCGCCTTTGCGGCCCGCTTCAGGCGCATGGCAAGCACCGGACGCGCCGGCATTCCTCATTGCTACCGTGAGGCGGCGCGGGAGGCCTGATCACGCCGATGCGGGCCGTGACAATCGGGCGCTTACAAATAATTCTAAAATACCTCCAAAAACCTGTGTTTTCGCTCGCCGACGGCCTAGTTCAGGCCGCCCGCGACCGCGAGCGTCTCGCCGGTGACGTAGGCGGCACCGGCGGCAAGAAACAGCATCGCCTCGGCGATGTCGGCGGGGCTCGCCATGCGGCCCAGCAAGGTCTGGTCGACGATCGCCTGCTTGCGCTCCGCGGGCCAGGACTTGGTCCACGGCGAATCCACGAGTCCCGGCGCGACCGCATTGACCCGGACCTCGGGTGCGAGCGCGCGGGCGAGATTCTTGGTGAGATTGACGAGCCCGGCCTTGCTCGCCCCGTAGGCGACGCTCGATCCACGCACGCCGAGCCCCGCAACCGACGCGGTGTTGACGATCGCGCCGCGGCTCGCTTTGAGCGCGGGCGCGGCGGCACGCGCGCAGCGGAACGGGCCGACCAGATTGGTCATCAGGATTTTCTGCCAGAAACTCTCGGTCATGGCGTCGAGATCGGCGAACTCGATCGGTGCGGTGGTGGCCGGCGTGCCGGCATTGTTGATGAGAACGTCGAGCCGGCCGAGCTTGCGGATCGTGCTTTCCACCATGCGCTCGGCCTCGCCCGGAACGGAAACGTCACCGGGCGCGGAGACGACGTCGAGCCCCGCGCCGATCAGCCGCTCGATCTCCGCGGGTCCGCGGGAATCGTCCGCGAGGTGGTTCATCGCCACCACGGCCCCGCATTTGGCGAACAGCTCGACCGCGGCAAGGCCGATGCCGGAGGCGCCGCCGGTCACCAGCACCGTGCGGCCCTTGAGATCGGCGGTGATCATGCGTCCTCCCGGCCGAGCATCGGCCTAAAGATCCAGGAGTGCGGTTACCTTCTCCTTTACTTCCTCAAGCACGGAGGCTGTGCACCGGACCAGAACAATGTTCAGGATGACGGCTAGGCCCAACAGCAGATAGGCGTAGACGAAAAGCTTTGCGATCGGCGTTGGCGATCTTTGATCGTCTGTCATTTTGCCACTCCGCTGGACCGACAGACGCGGAACGGCTCGGCGGTTCAGCCCTCGATGTCCAGCGCCTCGAGAATGGCGTTGACCATCGGCCGCAGGTGGAAATTCTCGGGCATGATGCTCACCCGCGCGCCGGCCTGCTCGACGGCGCGGCCGACCACGGGCCCCACCGCCGCAACCGTGGTGCGCCGCAGGGCCTCGCGCAGACGCGCCTCGCGCCGGTTCTTGCCGGCGACTTCTTCGAGGCGGCGGACCTGCGGCGAGCTGGTGAAGGTGATGAGGTCGACGCGGCCCTCCGCCATCTCGTCGATGATCTCGACGACGCGGGCGTCCTCGGTCTGCGAGCCATAGACATAGCAGAGCACCGGATCGACCTTGGCGCCGTGCTGATCGAGGAAGTCGAGCAAGGCGGAGGTCTGCAGCTCCGGATATAGCTGAACGGCAACGCGGCGGCCGGAAAGATTGTCGTTCTGCAGCACCGCTACGATTCCCTCGCTCGTCGGCGGATCGGCGGCGAGATCGGCTTCGAGCCCGAGCTCGCGCAGGCGCCGCACCGGCTTCGGACCGCGGGTGATTTTCCGCACCTTGCCGAGCAACGCGCGGAATGCGTCCTCCAGGCCGACGCGCCGCGCGAATCCGACGAGGCGCTGCAGGCCTTCGCCCGTCATGAGGATGAGATCGTCAGGCGGCGTCTCCACGAAGCGTCGCAGCCATGCGACCACGTGCGCCTCGTCCGGCGTGTCATGGATCGACACGAGCGGGCAGCGGATCGCGGTCGCGCCCTGACGCTCCAGCATCTGCGCCAGCACGTCGAGCTCGCGCGTTTCCGGCACCACGACGCGCCGTCCGGCCAAGACGCCGCTCATGCGGGCAACCCCGTGATATTGGCGAGACGATCTTAATCGCGAGCGGGACGGCATGCCACGCTTCTCCTCCCCCGGAGGGGGAGGTCGCCGGACGAAGTCCGGCGGTGGGGGCGAGACTCGCCCCACCCCGACGCTCACTGCGTTCGCGTCGACCCTCCCCTGCGGGGAGGGAGAAGCGTGGCGCCCACCCTCCCCTTCGGGGAGATCAATACACGTCGCGCTGGTAACGGCCGGCGCGGGCGAGCGCGGCAAGCTGCGCCTTGGCCTCGCCGAGCGCCGTGCCGCCCTGCTTGGCGATGATGTGCGCGAGCGCCGCGTCGACGTCGCGCGCCATACGGACCGCATCGCCGCAGACATAGACGTGCGCGCCGTCCTTGATCCAAGCGTATAGCTCCGCGGCATACTCGCGCATGCGGTGCTGCACATAGATTTTTTCCGCCTGATCGCGCGAAAATGCGAGATCGAGCCGCGTGAGCAATCCGTCTCGGCGAAGCGCTTCCAGCTCCTCCTCATAAAGGAAATCCAGCTCGCGGCGCTGAGCGCCGAAGAACAGCCAGTTGCGGCCGCGCGCGCCGATCGCCCGGCGCTCCTGCAGGAACGCGCGAAACGGCGCAATGCCGGTGCCCGGCCCGATCATGACGATCGGAACGGCGGGATCGGCCGGCAATTCGAAGCCATGCGCGGGCTTGACGAAGACCGGGATTGCCGCGCCCTTTCGCGCGCGCTCGGCCAGAAAGCTCGAAGCCACGCCCTTGCGCACGCGCCCGCGCATCGCATAGCGCACCGCCGCGACGGTGAGATGCACCTCGCCCGCGTACGCCTTCGGCGAGGACGCGATCGAATAAAGCCGCGGCTCGAGCTTGGCGAGCGCGAGGATGAGTTCCTGCAACGGCGGCTGCGCGGACGGAAACGCCAGCAACAAATCGAGCAGATCGGCGCCGACAGGCTCGGCGCCCGGATAACCTTCCGCCAACGCCTGCAGGCGGTCTGCCTCGGCGGGATCGCGTGCGCGCGAGGCGAGCACCTCGATTGCCTGGTCGGAAGGCCGGCCGATATCGCAGACCTCGAGCAGCGCCTCGCGCAAGGAACGCCGGGTGCCGTCGGGGCAGTCGACTTCGAAATCAGGCGGCGCGCCCAAACGCTCGATGATGGTGCTCACGAGCTCGGGATCGTTGGCTGCATGGATGCCGAGCGCGTCGCCGACCTTGTAGCAGAGCGGCGCATCGGCAGATCGGAAGATGACGTGGCGCGTATCTTTTTCCGAGCCGTCGCGATTGAGGCGGAGCGCGGCTTCGAACCGGGCCGGCGACGGCGCGCTCGGCGCGAGCGGCGCCACTGTCTCGATCGCCGGAGGACTCGGCACGGCGCAAGCCGCACTCGCGGCAGGCGTGGCAGCGAGTTCCTTGAGCATGCGAGCGGTTTCCCTGCCGCCCGGCACGCAGCGGCTGAGGCTCTTCTCGTCGCCACGCGCGATCGCTTCGGCGTAGGTCTGACAGAGATAACCGCATTGGCCGCAATCGAGCTGGCCCATCGCGGCCATCATTCGCCGCTGCAGCGGTCGCCCTTCGGCAAGCCTGATGCGCTCCTCGAGCGGCAGTGCCGGGTCGTGCCAGGGAAATTCCTCCGGCTTGTCGGGCTCGACTTGCGGAGCGTCGCGCGTTGGAGCCAGGACTTCTTCCATGCCCGCCGTCGCCACGGCTGCGGCTTCCGGGCCGAGCAGACCGGCCAGCAATCCGTTGAGCCACGCGCGCTGCTCCGGCGAGAACGGGGAGTTGTCGGGAACGATCGGGGCGATGTAGCTCATAGCTTCATCCTGCATGCGCGGCGCATGTGGTCTCTCAGGCCGCCTCCTCTGCGAGCTGCGTCAGCGCCTCGACGCTGTGCCGCTCCGAGAACACGCGAAAGCTTTCCTCGCTGCCGCGACGGTGCACGAGATAGGCGCGCAGCACGCGTTCGAGCTTGGGGGCGAGATCGGGGAACGGAACGGCGCGGAACAGCGGACGGCCGAGCCGCTGCTCGGCGCCGGCGCCGCCGCCGATGAATACGTCGTAGCCCTCGACCATGTCGTCGCCGACCTCGACCTTGGTGCCGAGCAAACCGATGTCGCCGACGT
This sequence comes from Pseudomonadota bacterium, assembly GCA_046727735.1. Taxonomy (GTDB): domain Bacteria; phylum Pseudomonadota; class Alphaproteobacteria; order Rhizobiales; family Xanthobacteraceae; genus AP-16. The sequence continues at coordinate 46,647 of JBKPDF010000021.1, forward strand.
AATGCTGGGCGCAGGAATTCGGGCAGCCGGTGAGATGCACGTTGAGCGGCTGATCGAGCGCGACCGCGGCTTCGAGCCGTTCGGCGAGCTCGAGCGCCTGACCCTTGGTGTTGGTGAGCGAGAATTTGCAGCCGGTGTTGCCGGTGCAAGCGACGAGCCCGCTGCGGATCGGGCCGGCATCGAGCGCGAGCCCGAGCGCTTCGACGCCCGCCTCGGCCGCGGCGACATCGGCTTCCGCAATGTCGGAGATCAGCAGATTTTGCCAGACGGTCAGCCGTAGCGTGCCGCTGCCGTGCCGCGCGGCGATATCGGCGAGCCCGCGCATCTGTTGGATCGTGAGCCGGCCCACCGGCACGGCGACGCCGAGATAGAACAGTCCGGATTGGCGCTGCGGATGAATGCCGAGATGGGCACCTTTGACGTCCGGCTTGCGCGGGACGCAGCGTTCCAGCGCAAAGCGCCGCGGCTTGAAGGCAAGGTGTTTCTCCGCCTCGGCGAGGAAACCGTCGAGGCCCAGTCGCTCGAGCACGTATTTGAGCCGCGCCTTCTTGCGGTCGGTGCGGTCGCCATGATCGATGAACGCGCGCACGAGCGCGAGCGCGACCGCCGTGCATTCCTGCGGGCCGATGAGCAGTCCGCTGTCGCGGCCGAAATCCCCGTGCCCGGTGATGCCGCCGAGCAGCACGCGAAAATAGATGCCGGCCGGCACGTCCTCGCCCTCACCGACCGCGACCGCCGCAAAGCCGATATCGGCGGTGTCCTCGAGCACCGCGACGCGGCCGCCGCCGTCGAAGCCGATATTGAATTTGCGCGGCAGGCCGTAAAGCTCGCGATGTTGCAGGATCGTGTGATGCAGCTCGCGGCAGAGCGGCCGCGTGTCGATCAGTTCGTCCGGATCGATTCCGGCCGTCGGGCTCCCGGTGATGTTGCGCAAATTGTCGGCGCCGGCGCCGCGGGTCGTCAGGCCGAGATCCTGGATCGCGGTGAGCACCTCCAGAATCGATTTCGGGCCGATCTCGCGCAGCTGCAGATTGGCGCGCGTGGTGACGTCGGCATAGCCGCCGGCGTAGCGCTCGGCGATGTCGGCGAGGCCGCGCAGCTGATGCGAATGCAGGATGCCGTTCGGAATCCGCAGCCGGCACATGAAGGCGTCTTGCGCGGGCGCGACGTAGAACAGCCCGTGGAATTTGTGCAGGAAGACGTCGGTGCCCTTGGGGAAGCGGCCGGCCTCGGCGTTGGCGCGCATTTCTTCCCACATGTCGAGCGGGTTCTTTGCGCGCTTGGCCATTTCCTCGGGCGTGAGCTTCTTGCCGGCGGCGAGAAAGCGATCCTGCGCGGCACGGTGGATCGCCTCGGCACCGGCGGGCGCCGCTTCCGACGCGATCGCGCCCGCCGGGCCCGGACCGTTCGCGACGGCAACGGGTGGAGGGGAACCCGTTGCGGCGTCGCGGCGGGTCAGGAGCCCGGCGAAGAAGCCCTCGAGATAGCGCTTTTGCTCCTCGGTGAAATCGGGGCCCATCGTCGGCGCGCTCTCATTCCGCCGGGGCCATGCTGGGGATCGCTTTTTCGGCCGGCTCGCGCGACGCCGCCCAATAGCCGATGCCCATGATGCCCGCGCCGCTGACGATGTTGCCGAGCGACACCCAGACGAGATTATGCAGCATGCCGATCCAGGTGACGTTGTCGGGATGATTGCCAAAGAGCGCGATCGACAGCAGCGTCATGTTGGCGACCGAATGCTCGAACCCGCTGCCGATGAAAGCGAACAGGCACCAGAAAATGGCGATGCACTTGGCGGCGTCGCTGGTCATCCGCGCGCTCATCCAGATGGCGAGACACACCAGCCAATTGCACAGGATGGCGCGGGCGAAGAGCTCGACCGCCGGCGCGTTCATTTTCGCGGCCGCGACCTTCATGATCAGCTGACTGTCGGAATGCAGCACCGCGCCCCCGCCGCCCAGCACGAACAGCATCCCAAGCAGCCCCGCGCCCACGAGATTGCCGACCCAGGTCATGCTCCAGGAGGAGACGAGATCGGAGAGCCCGATGCGCCGCCGCAGCACCCCGAGCGACATGAACATGGTGTGGCCGGTGAAGAGGTCGGAGCCCGCGAAGATCACGAGGGTGAGCGCGATGCCGAACGACGCACCCATGATCAGCGGCCGGTAACCGGCATCGACGCCGGAACCGACGCTGAAGATCAGGATGATCCCAAGCCCGACATAGGCCCCGGCCAGCATCGAGGAAATCCAGAATCCCCCAGGCGAGCGGCGCAGGTACTCGCTCTTCTTGGCTGCGACCGCGGCGAAATGATCGACGGTTTCGGCGTACATGGTTGATCTCCCATGGCTGGCGCCGGCCTGTGTGGGCCGAAGCACGAGGCTCATGGGACGATTAGCAAGACACAGGCCAATTGGGCTGTGCAGCCAAGTAGTTGAATTTTGGACGGAATCTGTCTTGACCAAAAACTAGGCACTGCTTTTTTTGCCTAGCATCTCGGCAGCAGGTGACTCGACCTTGTGCAATGCAGCAACCAACCCTAGGTCGGTGTGAACGTCGGCACCGGCGGGCCGCCCTCGCTCGCGCTCCATTTGAGCCGCACCGCCTGCCCGATCGCGAGCGCGGCGAAATCGCACTCGATGAGATTCGTCAGCATGGTCGGGCCTTCTTCGAGCATCACATAGGCGACGACGTAGGGCTCGGGCGCGCGGCGCATCACGCTATACGAATAGATCTTTCCCCGTCCCGAGGCTTCGACCCACTCGGTCGCGGCGCTGAAGCAGAACGGGCAGATCGTGCGCGGGTACCAATGCGCGCGGCCGCACGCCGTGCAGCGGCGGAGCAGGAATTTTCCCTGTGCCGCGGCGTCCCAGAACGCCTGCGTTTCGGGCGTGGGCTTCGGAGCGGGAATTTTCCGCGTCATTGCTTCACTCCCGCTCGAGAATCAGGGTGGCGCCGGCGTGCCTCGTCGCAAGCGAGCCGCCGGTCCCGTGCGCCAGCGCGAGATCGCAGTTCTTGACCTGCACGGCCGGATGCGCTTCGCCGCGCAATTGCCGCACCGCCTCGATCACCTTCGTCATGCCGCCGCGATTGGCCGGATGGTTGTTGCACAGACCGCCGCCGTCGGTGTTGAACGGCAGCTTGCCGACCCCGGAGATCAGGTTGCCGTCGGCGACAAACGCGCCGCCGCGGCCCTTTTCGCAGAATCCGAGATCCTCGATCTGGATCAATACGGTGACCGTGAAGCTGTCGTAGATCGACGCGTATTTGATGTCGGCCGGCTCGATCCCGGCTTCGGCGAATGCAGCCGGCCCGCTCCAGCGCGCGGCCGAATAGGTCAGATCGACGTCGCCGCCGGCCTGCAGCTTCGGCGCGGTGCCGGCGCCGATAAGCTTGACGCGCGGGCGATCGAGGCTGCGCGCGACCTCCGGCCTCGCCACCACCAGCGCGCCGCCGCCGTCGCTGATGACGCAGCAGTCGAGCCGGTGCAGCGGATCGGCGACGAGCGGCGAGCGGATCACGTCCTCGACGGTGACGACCTCGGGCAGCATGGCATGCGGATTGTGCTGGGCGTGATGGGAGGCCGCGACCTTGATCCAGGCGAGCTGCTCGCTCGTGGTGCCGAACTCATACATGTGCCGCCTTGCGCACATGGCATAGCCGTTGACGATGGTCAGGCCGAACGGGGATTCCCACTGCGCATCCGGCTGCGCCGGATTGTAGGTGCGCGGCGCCGTGCCGGTCGCCATGCCCTCGCTGCGCGGCCGGCCGGCAAGCGTGATCAGGGCGACGTCGCATTTTTGCTCGGCGATCGCTTGCGCGGCATGCGCGACGTGCACGAGGTAGGACGAGCCGCCGGTCTCGGTGCTGTCCATGTGCCGGACCCTCAGGCCCATGTAATCGAGCATCGACAGCGGACCGAGCCCAGGTGCGTCGCCGGCGCAGAAATAGCCGTCGACATGCTCCCGGCTCAGCCCGGCGTCCGCGAGTGCGCCGATCGCGACCTCGGCATGGAGTTGCGCGACCGATTTGTCCGGCGCCTTGCGGGTCGGATGCTCGAACGCGCCCACGATGTAGCATTTGCCGTTGATGCTCATGGCGAGGTCCGTCAGTGCGGCGGAGGCGGCGGGCTGCGGGCGGGCAGAAGCGGGGATTGAATCAGAAAATGCGCTCGAGGAATACCAGGTCGAGCCAGCGCTCGAATTTCCAGCCGACCTCGCGGAAATGCGCGACCGGCTCGAAGCCGAATTTCGCGTGCAGCTTCAGGCTCGCTTGGTTCGCGGCGTCGATGCCCGCCACCATGGCATGCAAACCGCGCGCCCGCGCAAGCTCGACGAGCGGGCCGAGAATCGCCGCGCCGACACCGCGCCCACGGTGCTCGGGAGCGACGTAGATCGAGTTTTCGACCGTGTAGAGATAGGCGGCCCAGGAGCGGAACGGACCGTAGCTCGCAAATCCCGCCACCGAGCCTGCTTCGACCCCGACCAGGACCGGAAGGTTCTGCGCGCGCTTCGTCTCGAACCACTGCCACTGCGCCTCGATCGTGCGCGGCTCGTAATCGTAGGTCGCGGTGGTGTGCAGCACGGCGTCGTTGTAGATCGCCAGAATTGCCTCGAGATCGCCCGGCTCGGCTTCACGCACCTCGATCATCGGTCCTGCTCCGTGCCATTCCCAGCCGCGGGGTATGCGTAGACCCGGACCGCGGTTCTTGGCAAAGAAGCCGTGCAGCAATTTTTGCCGGAGGCAGCATGCCCGCGTATTGCAACGATCTCGGCCAACCGATCGGCTTTCCGGTGCCGGACTGGCAGCCGCGGCCGCGCCCGTCGCATGAGCCGCTCGACGGCCGCTTCTGCCGGCTCGAGCCGCTCGACATCAATCGGCATTGCGCAGAACTGTTCGACGCCTATGCGGAGGATCGCGAGGGCCGAATCTGGACCTACCTCCCCTACGGGCCGTTCGCCGGCTTCGCAGAGTTTCGCGATCTGATGCAGGCGCATTTTTCCGGCGCGGACCCGCTGTGCCACGTCGTCATCGACCTCGCGACCGGGCGCGCGGCCGGCATGGCGAGCTACATGCGGATCGATCCGGCGATGGGCACGATCGAGGTCGGCTCGATCGCCTACGCGCCGCGCCTGCAGCGAAGCAGGGCCGCGACCGAGACCATGTATCTGATGATGTGGCGCGCGTTCGAGGAGCTCGGCTATCGCCGCTATGAATGGAAATGCGACGCGCTCAACGCGCCCTCGCGCAAGGCGGCCGAGCGCCTCGGCTTCCGCTTCGAAGGAATTTTCCGCCAGGCCGTGGTCTACAAGGGCCGCAATCGCGATACGGCCTGGTATTCGATTCTCGACCGCGAATGGCCGGCGCTCAACGGCGCGTTCGAGCGCTGGCTCGACCCTGAAAATTTCGACGGCGAGGGCCGGCAACGCGATAGCTTGTCAGCGCTGACGCGCGAGGCTACGGCGGCGGCAACCGGTTGACGAATCCGTCCGCCTTAGCCGGATTTTTCTGCCGCGCCTAGCGCCGCCCCGAGCCAACTCGGACGAGATCAGGCTATATTCGCTGGCTGCGGCGCGATCCCATGCTGGCGAAGCGTCGCGCGCAGAGCCGAGAAGGCCCACGCTGCGATCTCAGGGATGGTGACCATGTTGGGCGATCCTGCGACGATCATCGGCAACCCGGTTTCTCCTTACGTGCGCAAGGTCCTCGCGGTCTGCGAGATCAAGGGAATCCGATATCGATTGGACCCGATCGTGCCGTTCTTCGGGGACGACAGGTTCAGCGAGGTCAGCCCGCTTCGCCGCGTCCCGGTTTTCTTCGATGACAAGGTGTCTCTGTGCGACAGCACTGTGATCTGTGAATATCTCGAGGAGCGATATCCCACGGCGCGCGTGCTGCCGAGCGAACTGGCGCACCGCGCCCAGGCGCGCTGGATCGAGGAATTCTCCGACACGCGGATCGGCGACGTGTTCGTCTGGCAAATCTTCTACGAGGCGGTGATCCTGCCGTTCGTTTTCCAGCGAGCGCGGGACAAGGCGAAGATCGCGCGCGCCGTCGCCGAGCAGGTGCCGGACGTGATGGCCTACCTCGAAAAGATCGCGCCGGCCTCGGGGTTCATATTCGGCGAATTGTCGATCGGCGATCTTGCGGTCGCGATTCCGTTCAGCAATCTCAAATGGGCGCGCGTCGAACCTGACGTGAGCCGGTGGCCGAGAGCATGCGGCTGGGTCGAGCGCACATTGGCAACGGCGGCTCTGGCCAAGCTGACGAGGATCGCCGAGAAGCTGGTGCGGACGCCGACGAACGAGCATCGGGCGACGCTGGCGGAGCTCGGTGTTCCGCTCACCGATGCCACGGTCGCGGCGGACAAGCCGTGTCGCAGCGTCATGCTCGAGCAAGCCTCATAGAGGCCGAGAGAACCGCCACGTATCTGATGATCAGACTCTTGCACCGAGCCGCCTTCGTCATTGGCGCGGGCGAAGCGGAGACGTCGAGGACCCCGGTGCGGAAGGCGCCGGTATCGGGTGTGCGCCGTCGGGTCCGATCGGAACCGTGTGTACGACATTCGCGGACGGCGGCGCGGCAAGCACGTTGGCACCACGCGATTGCGGTGAGGGCGAGCCGGAGAGTGCCTGCAAGCACTGCAGCCGATCGCCTAGTGGTCGGCGCATTGCTCGCGGCGCCGACTGGCATCTGGCCGGCCGCCGGAGCTTGCCGGCAGGCACCTCGCAGCTTGGCATAGGCGTGCGAAAATCCATCCAAGCTCAGCGCGATGTTGCCCGGCGATTCAGTGCCTCCGCTGATGTCGATCGCGCGGACCTCGAATCTCGTACCATCGCCGACCGAATCGAATCTCTGCCCGGCGAGCCATGTGGAGCGGGTATCGAAATCGGTCGAGAAGGTCGGGTAGTGGAGCTCCAAGCGCTGCTCGCCGACGCTGATCGAGAACGGCCGCGTGCGTGAGACTTCGGAACTCACGTGTTCGCGTGCAAGCAGTATGCGGATCTCTTGTCCCGACGGGCAGTCGAGCCTCACCAAGCCGGTGCGGTACTGCGGGTGTTCGCCGCCGAACCGCGCAAAAAATACCTTGCCGATTGCAGGCTTCGGGTGCTCGCTGAAGCGCCAGGAGGTTTCGCCGAACTCCCTGCGATCGATCCCGAAGCGCACGAGCTCCTCCCGTTCTAGGAACCGTCTCGATTCGTTCGGAACAGCGATGATCGCCCTCAATAGCCCCGAGTCGATGCCCATTTCGCGCAGATATTCCTGGATCCGCAGGTAAGCCAATTGTTTGGCCTTCGCGGCAATGGCGGCCGGGAGCGGCTCGCGTCGCGGATCGAGCCCGATGTCGTGAATGGCGAGCTTCACTCCCGGCGGAACGGCTCGCGCAACGGTTCCGGCGAGCGCGAACACGCAGGCCGAATTGCACATCCCGCTCGGGTCGAACTCGGAGGCGAGCTCCTGCCCGGAGCGCTTCTGCGCCGTGCAGGACTTTTCCCACGGCTTTTCGCGTTCGCAGCCCGATGGGATGGCGCGCGCAACGCCGCCTTGCAATTTTCGCTCGCGGATCAGCCGTCCGAGCGCGAGGGAGCCGAGCACGGAACCTCCCGGCGAGTGAAAATAAATCGGGAGGCGGCGGGACCCGAGCTTCGCCAACAGCCGGCGTAGCCGTTGTGCGGCGCCGGCGTCGATCCTGCCATCCGCTGCGATCCATTCGCTGCAGCCTCGCCCGCACGCGTCCGCTTCGCCGCGGGCGAGATAAAACATCATCTCGGGAATGACGGCCGCTTTGGTTTCAGCCGGTGACGGTTGGGCGCTTCCCGGCGCGCCGGCAGCGGCTCCCGCGGCCAAAGCGCTCGACACGAGCAGAACCAGGAGAATGCACAAGCGGCAGGCAGCAGGCATCACGAGATCGATGGAACGTCGGATTGGCCGGAGCCATAACACTGGGGCGCCGCGCCGTGCATGGGTATTTTCCTTGCCGAAGTGGCAAATTGCCGCAAATCGATGCGCGCTCCGCTGCCGTCACTTGCCCCGAAACATCGGCTGGCGTTTTTCGACGAAGGCGGTGACGCCTTCGAGGTGATCCGCGGTCGCGGCGGCGGCCGCGAAACTTTCCGCCTCGCGGTGCGAATGCTGGTCCCAGGAATGGTCGAGCGAGGAGCGGATCAGGCGCTTGGCGAGCCCGAGCGCAATGGTGGGACCTTCGGCGAGCCTTTTCGCCAGCTTCGCGGTTTCCTGATCGAGCGCGGCTCGCGGCACCAGCCAGTTCACGATGCCAAGCGAGAGCGCGCGCTCGGCTCCGAAGCGCTCACCGAGCAGCGCAAGCTCGAGCGCGCGGCGCTCGCCGACGACGCGCGGCAGAAAATAGGTCGCGCCGCCGTCCGCCGAGAGTCCGATGTGACGATAGGCCAGCGTGAAAACCGCATCTTCGCTCGCGATCGCCAGGTCGGCGGCGAGCACCAGGCTCAGGCCGAATCCGGCCGCGGCACCCTGCACCGAGACCAGCACCGGCTTGGGCATCCGGCGCAGCTGGTAGATCAGCTGATGGGCGCCGATCACCTGCATCTCGCGGCGGCGCAGATAGTCCTCGCGATTGTCCCGCAGCGATTGATGGAAGGATTTGACGTCGCCGCCCGCCATGAAGTTGTCGCCCGCGCCGCGGATCAGCACGCAGCGAATCCCGTCGTCGCGTTCCGCGCGCGCGGTTGCATCGATCAGCCCCTCCATCATTTGCGCGGTCAGCGCATTGAGCGCGGCCGGCCGGTTGAGAACGATGGTCTCGATCCCGTTCGCTGATTCGCTGAGCACCTGCTGATCGGACATCGGTTCTCTCCCTCGCTCGCTGCTGCGCGGCTTCAAGCCGGCACTCTAGCGCGACCGCGGCATGGCGCCCACGCATCAGGGCATTTTTCCGGCTTGGCGGTCTGTGGAACAAGGCAGCTGAATTCGCGGCTCAGGCCACTATTTTCTTCTTTTTTGCTCCCGCGTATTGCCATTCCGAGGAAAAACATTCCATGTACGCGCCCCGATCCATTGGCACTAAAGTGCGAGATCTCGCCTCGTGCGGCCGAACGGAGGCGTGTTCATGAGCGGAATCGAAACCGGCGTCGGCGCGGTCGCGAGCCCGTCCTGGCGCGAGCTGCTGCGCAAGGAAGATTACTGGGCGATCTGGCTGGGGCTCGGCATCGTGCTCGTCGCCTATGCGCTGTTCGCCTCGGGCGCGAGCATCAAGTGGCTGGCGGTCACCCCGGCGAAATGGTCGAGCCCGGCGCAGCTCGGCGCGCATTTCGCCGACAACGCACTGCGCTATGTCGCGCAATTCATCGTGTGGCTTGCGATCTTCACCGTGGCGCTGACCACGCTCGGGCACAAGGCCAGGGATTTCATTCCGGCGTTCGCGCTGCTCTATCTGTTCTCGGTGGCGATCTTCGCGCTCGGCCAATGGGACCAAGCGAGCCGCTACAACCTCGAGCCGCCGCTGGTCGCGCTCGCGCTCGGCCTCCTCATCTCCAACCTGATTGGCTTGCCGCGCTGGCTCGACGCCGGATTCCGGGTCGAGTTCTACATCAAGACCGGGATCGTGCTGCTCGGCGCGACACTCCCGCTGACGCTCCTGGCGTGGGCGGGACCGGTAGCGATCCTGCAGGCCTCCATCGTCTCGCTCGTCACCTTCGCGGTCATCTACTGGACCGGCGTGCGGCTCGGTCTCGATCGCCGGCTTGCCGCGACGCTCGGCGCAGGCGGCGCCGTCTGCGGCGTCTCGGCGTCGATCGCGGTCGCGGGCGCGGTCGGCGCCAAGCGCGAGCATGCGCCGATCGCGATCACGATCGTGGTGCTGTGGGCGATCGCGATGATCTTCGCGCTGCCCCTCGTCTCCCGCGCGCTGCAGCTGCACGCCGGCGTCGCCGGCGCGTGGATCGGCACGTCGGAATTCGCCGACGCGGCGGGCTTTGCCGCCGCGGAAGCTTATGGAAATCTCGTCGGACGGGTCGAGGGGATCGCCGGCACGCCCGATCAGACGATCTGGGCCTTCACGCTGATGAAGGTGGTCGGCCGCGATCTGTGGATCGGCGTGTGGGCCTTCGTGCTGGCGATCGTTGCGACCACGCGATGGGAACGCGTGCCGGGCCGCAGCGCGGATCCGGCGGAGATCTGGCGGCGCTTCCCGAAATTCGTGATCGGGTTCCTGATCGCGTCGGCGATCGTCACGCTGGTGACGAGCCAGTACAGCCTTGCTGATTTCAACAAAATCGTGAACCCGGGGCTGATCGCGCCGATCAAGGACCTGCGCACCTGGACATTCATCTTCTGCTTCTTGAGCATCGGGTTCACCGCGCGGTTCCGGGATCTGGCGCAGGCGGGAAGGAAGCCGTTCCTGGCGTTCAGCTCCGGAGTATTGGTGAACGTGGTGCTCGGCTTCGTGCTGTCCGCGATCCTGTTCGCCTCGCATTGGGAGAATCTGACGCGGTGACGCCCGTCGCTCGCTTTTACCTCCCCTTCAGGGGAGGCCGCCGGACGAAGTCCGGCGGGTGGGGTGCTCACCCCACCCCGGCTCGCCCTGCGGGCTCGCCGACCCTCCCCGTTCCGGGGAGGGAAAAGCAGTGCGGCGTCTGTGCGCATTTCCGCAACGCGCCCACTTATCTCGAAGCGGCGTTCGCGGGGCTCACCAGTCTCGGCTCCGCCTACGGCTCGGCGCGCGCCGACGACGGGCTTTGCCTGTTGCACGAGCGATATCTGAGCGCAGAGTGCTCGTGCGCGGATTTCACCGCGCGATCAGGCGCTCATTTAGCGGCGCCCGTCAGCGGCCGAGGAAATTCGGCAGGCGGCGGTCCGCCATCGCCTTGACGCCCTCCTTGAAATCGGCGGTGCGGCGCAGCCATTCCTGCTCGACGAGCTCACGTTCGGTTGCGGCTTCGACCGCGTCCGCCAAGCCGCGCCGCAGCGTCTCGCGCGTGGAGAGCACCGCAAGCGGCCCCGACTGCGAGATTTCGACCGCAAGCTCCTGGGCAGCGCCGCGCACTTCGCTGTGCGCGACCAAAAGATCGGCAAGCCCGATCTTCACCGCCTCCTCTCCGGGAATGCGCCGGCCGGTGTAGAACAGCAGCGCCGCCTGCTGGGGGCCGACGACGCGCGGCAGCGTCACCGTCAAGCCGAACCCGGGATGAAATCCCAGCCGGTTGAAGTTGGCGGAAAACCGCGCCTCCGGGCAGGTCACGCGAAAATCCGCCACGAGCGCCAGGCCGAGCCCGCCGCCGACGGCCGACCCCTGGACGGCGGCGACGATCGGCTTCTTGTTGCGAAACAGCCGGGTGCCTTCCTTGTAAAGATGCTTGGCCTCGCCGTCGCCGCTCTCGCTCGCGGCACCGGTATCGGGGCGCTTGGAGAAATCCGCGCCGGCGCAGAACGATTTTCCCTCCGAGGCGAGCACGATTGCCCGGCATTGCGGCTCGGCATCGAGCGCATCGAAGGCGTCGGCGATCGCGCGGATCAGCGCATTGTCGAAATAATTGTGCGGCGGGCGCCGGATCTCCACGGTGGCGACGTGGCCAGACAGGCTCACGCCTAGGTCATGCGCTTGCAGGGCAACGTTCATGACAACCTCGCGATGAACGGCGATCGGCCCTAAGCCTCCGCCAGACTTCTCTCTCTCCGGTGGGGATGGTCGGCGCGCCGCGTCAGCGGCGAGCCAGGTGGGGGACCCCGCCCGATCGCGCTGCGCGCGATCGACCTCCCCTGAAGCGGAGGTAATCATCTTCGTCCCAGCAGATTGCGGGCGACGACCCAGCGATGCACCTCGGAAGGCCCGTCGTAGATCCGCATCAGCCGCACTTTGCTCGCCATCAGCTGCAGCGGAATCTCCTTGGCCATGCCCATCGCGCCGAACGTCTGCATCGCCTTGTCCACGATGTCCCACGCCATCTCGGTTGCGAATACCTTGATCATGGACACTTCGGAGCGTGCCTCGCCGCCGCGATCGATCTTCAAGGCCGCGTCGTAGACCATCAGCCGGCACGCATGAATCCGGGTCGCGGCGTCGGCGACCCACCACTGGATGGTCTGCCGGTCGGCGAGCGGCGCGCCGAACGTCACGCGCTGGCGCGCATGCTCGCAGATCAAGTCGAGCGCGCGCTGCGCGATGCCGATGCACCAGCACGCCATCTGCACGCGCCGCGTCGAGAGCCGGACCTGCATCGGCGCAAAGCCCTGGCCCTCACGGCCCAGCAGCTTGCCGGCCGGCACGCGACAGTCCTCGAGCGCGATCTCGTAGGTGATGTGGCCGCCGATCATCGGGATGCGGCGCAGCACATTGAAGCCGGGCGTGCCCTTGTCGACCAGGAAAGCCGAGATCCCGCCGCGCGCGCCCTTGGCCTTGTCGGTCACCGCCATCAGGATGGTGAAATCCGCATCCTGCGCGCGGCTGATCCAGATCTTGCGGCCGTTGATCACCCAGTCGTCGCCGTCGCGCACCGCGCGGGTGGTCATCGCGGCCGGATCGGCGCCGGCACCCGGCTCGGAAATGCCGATCGCCGAAATCGTCTCGCCGCGCGCGTAGGGGCCCAGATAGGCTTGGCGCTGCTGTTCGTTGGCAGCCACCATCAGCATGCGCAAGTTCGGTGAATCCGGCGGAAACGAGTAGGGCGTCACCGTCTTGGCGAGCTCCTCGTGCACCCCGATCATGGCCTCGACCGGCAGATCCGACCCGCCGAACTCGGCCGGCGCGTCGAGCCCCCACAGTCCGAGCTCGCGGGCCTTGGCGTCGATCGGCTTGCGCTCGTCCGCGGTCAGTCCCGCGCCCTCGCCGCGGCTTTCCCGCTCCAGCACCTTCGGTTCGAGCGGCAAGAGCAGGTCGGCGATGAAGCGCGCGACGAGCTCCTTGAGCATCCGGTGCTCTTCGTTGAGCTCGAAGTCCATGGAGCCTCTCGACCTTCTGCGCCGCAGTCTACGGGAGGAACGCGAGGGATGGCCAGCACGCGGCCGGACCTTGTCGTGTCGGCTCGGCCTCGCCCGACGCGGGTCCAGGCACCGCGTTTGGGGGCGATCAGGCTTAACGATCCGTCAACAGCGCCCTTCGTCCGGCGACGGCTGGCCTCGTAGCTCCAACCGGGTGCGGCCCCGGCTAAAATTTTAGGCAATAGCCGATCCAATCTTTTAAGACGCATCCTTTAGCTCTTCGTGGGCGGCGATGCGCGCACGCCCGCGCTCGCCGGGGCTCCGGCGCTTCGGGAATCGCAAATCGACGAAGAAACAGTGCCATGTCGCTAATCGTGATTCTCGACGACCGTGCGACCAATCGCAAGATCTTCTCGCGGCTCGCGGGTTCGATCGAAGACGGCGTCACCGTGCGCGCTTTGGCCGATCCGCAGGCCGCGCTCGCCTGGTTCGAGACCAACACGCCCGACCTCGTCGTCACGGATTTCAAGATGCCGAACATGGACGGCGCGGAGTTCACCCGCCGTTTCCGCGCACGTCCCAATCTCGCCGAAGTGCCGGTGATCGTCATCACCGTTTACGAGGAGCGCGAGTTCCGGCTGCGGGCACTCGAGGCCGGCGCCACGGATTTCCTGAGCAGCCCCGTCGATCATCACGAGTTTCAGACGCGGGCACGCAATCTGCTGAAGCTGCGCAAGCAGCAATTGCTGCTGGCCCGCCGCGCCAACAATCTCGAGCAGAAGCTCGAGCACAGCGAGAGGTCGCGCGAGGAGGCATTGCGGGACTCCAGCGAACGACTCGCCCAAGTGATCGATACGGTCCCGGCGATGATCAGTGCCGCCGACCGCGACGGCAAATTCCTGTTCGTCAATGCGTTCCAGACGACGCTTGCCGGCATCGACCACGCGGCGGCGCTCGGCAGGGACGTCGGCATGCTGTTCGGCGAGGAGCATGGCGCGCGCAGCCGCGCGCTCGACCGCAAGGTATTCAGTGGCGGCGCCGCGCTGCCGACCTACGAGGAGGAGATCGTCGATTCGAACGGTGCCAAGCGCGTGTTCCTGACGACCAAGTCCCCGCTGCGCGACCGCACCGACGCCGTGGTCGCGGTACTGACCAGCTCGATCGACATCACCGACCGTAAGCGCGCCGAGGAGCACTTGCTCTACGTCGCGCACCACGATGCGCTCACGGGACTGCCGAACCGCGCGCTGCTCGCCGAACGGCTGCGCCGCGAGATCGCGCGGGCGCGGCGCGGCGACCGGCCGTTCGCGCTGCATGTCGTCGACCTCGACGCCTTCAAGAACGTAAACGACCTGCTCGGTCACGTGCTCGGCGACAAGTTCCTCCGGGTCGCGGCCCGGCGGCTGCAAGCGCTCGCCCGCGAAGGCGACACCGTGGCGCGGCTCGCCGGCGACGAATTCGCGATCCTGCAGAGCCGCTTGACGCGCGGCGAGGAAGCCGCGGAGTTCGCAAGCCGCATCCTCGCCGCAATTGCCGAGCCGTTCCAGTTCGCCGGCGAGCGCATCTCTACCAATGCCAGCATAGGAACCACCCTGCACCCGGCCGATGGCGCCGATGCCGAGGAGCTGCTGAAGCACGCCGACCTCGCGATGCACCGCGCCAAGGCCGACGGCGGCAACGCGGTGCGGTTCTATGCGGCGGACATGCACAGCCGCGCCCAGGAGGTCCGGCATCTCGATTCCGAACTGCGGCAGGCGATCGAGGACAATCAGTTCGTGCTGTACTACCAGCCGCAAGTGTATCTGAAGACCGGACAGGTCGTCGGAGCGGAGGCGTTGTTGCGCTGGCGCCGGCCCGGGCGGGGCATCCATTTCGCTTCGGCACGCCACACCTGCTAGCCGCCACCGACGTGGCGGCCGCGAGCTTTGCTTTGGCGGCGGTCGCTACCGAATTCTTCGCGACCCACCCGGGACTGAGCCTCGGGCTTCTCGGCGGCCTCATCGTTCCCGC
>JBKPDF010000022.1:0-71668 GCA_046727735.1 Pseudomonadota bacterium
TAATACTGCGGATCGTAATATTTGCCGGGATCCGTCAGCGTTTTCTTCGGCTCGCCGTAGCGGCTGCGCAGCGCGAGCACGGTTTTCACGCCCTCGAGGTCGACCTCGGCCTTGGGCGCGAAGCCGCGCGGGTTGATCAGCACCGCGTAGCTCTGCGCGGCGAGCTCCGGCGACATCTGCGGAAGATTCTTGCGCAGCACGCCGATCGCCGCCTCCTTGTTGGAAGGCTCGTAAAGCCAGGCGAGGCCCTGCGTGTAGCCGCGGACATAGGCCTCGACTCTCCCCGCGTTGTCCTTGGCCCAGCCGCGCCGGCTCGCGCCGACGAGGCCCTGGTAATGGCCGTAGACGTCGATCGCGTACTGCAGGATGTTGAAGCCGGCGGACTTGGCCAGGATGTCGAACGGCGCGAGCAGCATGGTGCCGTCGTGCTTCTTCTCTTTGAGCGCCTCCCAGCGCGCGAGCACGCCGCCGGCCTTCTCGACCTTGTAGTCGCCCATTTCGAGGCCGTTGCGCCGGAGCAGGTCGAACAGCACGAACGCATAGCCGGTCGTCATGGCGTCGACCGAGAGCGTGCGGCCCTTCAGGTCCGGATACGTCTTCACGTCCGGAACGACGGCTAGACTGAGCAGGCCGTTGTCGCCGCCCATGAATGCGAAAATGTCGGGCGTGGTCGCGACCGGCACCTCGCCCTGGCCTTCCATATAGGCGATGACGTTGTCGATCGCCGTCATCGCAATGTCGAACTTGCCCTCGATCAGGTTGGTGAGCTGGAACACCGAGTTGGGCGTATTCGTGAGTTTCACCTCGACGCCGGCGTTTCTGAAATAACCCTGCTCCTGGGCCGCCCAGATCGGCCAGTTGAATCCACCCGGAAACACGATGACGGAGAGCGGCTGGAACTTGTCGGCCTGCGCGCCGGCCGGAGCGACGAGCACGCCGGTGGCGACGAGCACGACGGCCGCAACGACGAACGCCCGCACCGTCGTTCCCGCGAAAGCGGGGACCCATGGTGACCGGCCCTGCGAGATGGCAAAGCCATGGTCTTGGATACCGGCTCTCGGCCGCGAGCTGCCCCGGCCGGGATCACGATGTCGATGGAAAATGTTCATGCTTCCCTCCCGGAGATCTTTTATCGTGCGTGCCGGCATTGTGCGGAGCAGTCGAGGGGAGATCAACAGCAGTCGTTCCGGGCGCCGCGCCGCGGCGAACCCGGAACCCACGACCCCGGCCGACGATTTGCGGAATGCGCCGTCTGCATGGTTCGGCTCTCGCGCCACGCACTCTGCTCGCAACGCGCGCTTCAGTCCGCGATCTCGTCGTACCCCCGACCCAGGAACTCGATCAGGCAAAAACCGTGACCGAAAGGATCGGCCATGAGGGCGATTCGCCCCCATTTATGGACGAGAACGGGTCTCTCGAGCGTTGCTCCGGCCGAGAGGGCTCTCTGGACCGCGTCTTCGATATCTTCGACTACGAAATCGAGGTGAACCGGCGTCCAGTGCCGCCGGTAATTCCGTGGTTGGGACGTCTTGGTCGAAGCGGCCGTGCCGCTGGCTTTGACAAGCAAGTAGATTGGCGCGGATGCGCCTAACATTTCGACCGCGTCCGCTCCAAAACGGCGCCCGATCCTCAGCCCAAGAGCCGAGACGTAGAAGCGAATTGCTCTTTCGAGGTCGTCCACGTCGACGTTGACGAGTAAGTCCATCGAGGTCCCCCCGTTGTTCCAGCTTCCCTAGGCGGGCGGACAGCGTCCAGAGACTTTCCCCTCGCCGCTTCGCGGGGCGAGCGGGCTACCGCGCCACGATCGGGCGGGCGGCGAGCACTGGATCGCGCAACGCAACGCCCGCGAACGCCGTGCCCTCCTCGAACCAGGATTTCGGCGCCGGATGCCCCCACAGCGTCTGACGCTGCGGATCGTCGAGCGACCAGCGGATCGGCTCGAGATCGGGATCGACGGCGAGGTAGTCGCTCGTGAACAGCTCGACGCGGTGGCCGTCCGGATCGCGCACGTAGAGGAAAAGCGCGTTCGAGATGCCGTGCCGGCCCGGACCGCGCTCCATATTTGCAAGAAATCCCGAGGTCGCCATCAGGTCACAGAGATGCAGAATATCGAGCGCGCCGGCGGTCCACATGCCGACGTGGTGCAGCCGCGGTCCGCGGCCGCTGGTCAAGGCGACGTTGCCCTTGCGGTGCATCCACACCGCCCACAGCTTCGCCTCGGGCTCGTCGGTTTCGGTGTACTCGGTCGTGCGGAAGCCGATCGCGTTGTAAAAATCGTGGCTTGCCTGCACGTCGGGCGAAAAGCAATTGACATGGTCGATGCGCTGGATGCGCGCGCCCCCGTATGCAGCATAATGCTGCAGCCTGCGTTCCGCCTGTTCCATGCGGAAATAGAAATCGAGCGGCGCTCCGTGCACGTCGGCGGTGCGCAAGGTGCGGCCCTGGTGCGGCATCTCGGGAAACGAAGTCGGCAGATTGTTGCGGCCGAACCAGCACGCGGCGCGATCGAGGTCTTCCTCGCTCGCGAGCTTGAAGCCGATCGTGTGCGCGCGCGGCTCGCGCGCTCGTCTGAGCACGATCGAGTGATGGTTGCGTTCCTCGAGCCCGCGCAGATAGAGCGCCTCCGCGGTGTCGTCGCTGACGAGGAGCCCGAGGCAGTCGACGTAGAAGGCGCGCGCGGCGGCAAGATCGCGCACGCCGAAGTCGACGTGGCTCACGCGCACGATGCGGAACGGCGGATTGTCATTTGGTCTGCGAATCGGCATACGCGCTTCCGTAGCCCGGACGGAGTGCCGCGAAGCGGCGCGTAATCCGGGATCGATGTAGATTATCCCGGATTTCGCTGCGCTCCATCCGAGCTACCAGAGGGCGGCTATGGCGAGCGGGGCTTCGCGACGACGTGACGGGAAGCGCGCGCGGGCACGTCGAGATCGCCGGCGAGCTCGGGCGTCGGTTCGAGGCCGAGATCGAATGGCGGCCGGGGAACGGAGCGCGGAGGTTTGTCGCGCGGGTCCTGGTGCGGATGCTTGACGTGATCGCAGCGCGCCAATCCGTCGATCTCGTTTCCGGCTTCGGCCAAGCGTCCCAATAGGAACGTGAGATCCTCGAGCGATTCGGCAACCACGTGGATGACGCCGCATTCCTCCTGCATGCGGCCCTTCACCGCGATGTAGCGTGCGCCGAGCACGACCGCGCGGAAGCGCGCGAAGGTCTTCGGCCAGACGATGACGTTGGCGAGCGCGGTCTCGTCTTCGATCGAAAGAAAGATCACGCCGTTGGCCGAGCCCGGCCGTTGGCGCACGGTGACGAGGCCGGAGACCGCGACCCGCTTGCCGGACGCGGTTTTGCGCAGAACCTCGTTGCGCAAAATGCCGCGACCCGAAAGGTCTTGCCGCAAAAAGCTCGCCGGATGTTCCCGCAGCGACAATTTGAGAAATCGGTAATCGTTGACGACCTCTTCGCCGAGCGACATCGGCGGCAGTGCGACCTCGGGCTCGTGAAATGCTGCTCCCACGGGTGGGGAGGCGATCGCATTTGGCGGGCCGTTCGCTCCGGTTACCTCCCCCCTTGAGGGGGAGGTCGGCTCGCGCGCAGCGCGAGCGAGCCGGGAGGGGGGTATCTGCTCCGCAGAATCAAACAAATACCCCCCTCCCCATCCCTCCCCCTCAAGGGGGGAGGGGGGCGAATGCGGCTTGCTCGCAGCTAGCGAGTGCTCCGCCTCCAGCGGAGGTAACGGAGATTCCGAGAACCCCGTCTGTCCTCCGTCGTCCGTCTGCTGTCCTCCGAACAGCGGCAGATCGTCCTGATCGCCGGCGCGCCCGAGCGCTTTCGCGCCCCACAGCGCCTTGCGGCGGGAGAGGTTGAGCGAGCCGAACGCGTCGGCGTCGGCGAGCCGCGCGATCGTCTTCGGCGAGAGCGCGGTGCGCCGCCACAGCTCGCGCAGCGAGCCATAGCCCGCGCCGCGCCGCGCGACGATGCGCTTGGCGTCGGCCTCGGCAAGGCTCTTAACCTCTCTGAGCCCGAGCCGGACCGCATATTTGGCGCGCACATCGTCGACCATGTCGCGGTGCATTTCATGCAGATGCTCGGCCGCGCGCCGACCGGGCTCGAGGCCCGCATCGTAATCGGAATGATTGACGTCGACCGGGCGCACCTCGACGCCGTGTTCGCGCGCGTCGCGCACGAGCTGCGCCGGAGCATAAAAACCCATCGGCTGCGCGTTGAGCAGCGCCGCCGCGAATACGTCTGGATAGCGGCACTTGATCCAGGCCGATGCATAGACGAGGAGCGCGAAGCTCGCCGCGTGGCTCTCGGGAAAGCCGTATTCGCCGAAGCCCTCGATCTGATGGAAGCAGCGCTCGGCGAATTCGCGCTCGTAGCCTTTGGCGACCATGCCGTCGATCATCTTGCGCTGGAAGGTGCCGATGGTGCCGACACGGCGGAACGTCGCCATGGCGCGGCGCAATTTGTCTGATTCCGAGGCGGTGAATCCCGCCGCAACGATCGCAATGCGCATCGCCTGTTCCTGGAACAACGGCACGCCGAGCGTCTTTTTGAGTACCGCTTCCAGCTCCGTCGACGGATAGCTGACCGGCTCCATGCCCTGGCGGCGGCGCAGATACGGGTGCACCATGTCGCCCTGGATCGGGCCCGGCCGCACGATCGCCACTTCGATGACGAGATCGTAGAAATTCAGCGGTTTGAGCCGCGGCAGCATGCTCATCTGCGCGCGGCTCTCGACCTGGAACACGCCGACTGAATCTGCGCGCTGCAGCATGCGGTAGACCGCGGGATCCTCGGCCGGAATCTGCGCGAGCGTGAGCTTCTCGCCGTAATGCCGCTCGACGAGCGTCAGCGCCTTGCGCAGGCAGGTCAGCATGCCGAGCCCGAGCACGTCGATCTTGAGAATGCCGAGCGCATCGAGGTCGTCCTTGTCCCACTCGACCACCGTGCGATCGTCCATCGCGGCATGCGAGATCGGCACCACTTCGTCGAGCCGGTCGCGGGTGATGACGAAGCCGCCGACGTGCTGCGAGAGATGGCGGGGAAAGCCGAGCAGCGTCGCGACGGTGTCGAGCATGTTGCGCACCGCCGGGCTCTGCGCATCGAGGCCGGCGCGGGAAAGGTCGGCATCGAAGCCTTCGCCGCCGAAACCCCAGATCGTCGACGCCAGCGCGCCGACCGTATCGTCCGACAGTCCGAACGCCTTGCCGACCTCACGCACCGCCGAGCGGCCGCGATAGCTCACGACCGTGGCGGCAAGCGAGGCGCGCTCGCGCCCGTAGCGGGCGTAAATGTGCTGGATCACTTCCTCGCGCCGCTCGTGCTCGAAATCGACGTCGATGTCGGGCGGCTCGCGGCGCTCGGCGGAGATGAAGCGCTCGAACAGGAGATCGGCGCGCTCGGGATCGACTTCGGTGATGCCGAGGCAGAAGCACACGGCCGAGTTCGCCGCCGAGCCGCGGCCCTGGCACAGGATGCCGCGCGAGCGCGCGAAGCGGACGATGTCGTAGACGGTGAGGAAATACGGCGCGTAGTCGAGCGAGCCGATCAGCTCGAGCTCGTGCGCGAGCGCGGCACGCACTTTCTCCGGGATGCCGGCCGGATACCGCCGCGCCGCGCCCTCGAAGCTCAAATGCACGAGCGCATCCTGGGGTGTGGCGAAGCCTTCGCGCGTCTCGTCGGGATACTGGTAGGCGAGCTCGTCGAGCGAGAACGTGAGCCGCTCGGAGAGGCTTCGCGTCTCCTCGATCGCGTGGGGGTGATCGCGGAACATCCGCGCCATCTCGGCCGGAAGTTTCAAATAGCGCTCGGAATTCGCGGCGAGCCGCCGGCCCGCGGCTTCCAAGGTGGTGTGCTCGCGAATGCAGGTGAGCACGTCGGCAAGACGCCGCCGCTCCGGCGCGTGATAGAGGACGTCGTTGACCGCGATCAGCGGCACGCCGGCTTGGCGCGCGAGCGCCGCGCGCTGGGCGAGGCGCGCCCGGTCGGTGCCGCGATAGAGCATCGCGGCGGCGAGCCGCACGCGTTGCGGCGCGACTTCGCGCAGCCGGGCGAGCAGTGGCAGCTGTGCGGAGCAGCCGTTTGTGTTTTGAGCGGCGATCTTGCTCGGAACACCTCTCCCCGTCGAGGAGAGGTCGGCAGCCGAAGGCTGCCGGGTGAGGGGGCCACGATGTTTCGGATCATCAACGGCCCGAACCCCCTCACCCCCTCCCTCTCCCCTGCGGGGAGAGGGAGGAGATTGCGGCGCATCTTTCCCATCCTCAGCAGCTACAATTCCCCGGCTCGTCTGCTCCATCACGATCAGCTCGAGGCCTTGAGCGTGCTCGAGCAGATCGTCCAGATAAAGAATGCAGTCGCCTTTTTCCGCGCGCAGGTTGCCGCGTGTGAGCAGCCGGCACAGTTTTGCCCAGCCGGCGCGGTCGCGCGGATAGGCGAGGATGTCGGGCGTGCCGTCGCAGAAGGTGAGCCGCGCGCCCGGATGATAGCGCAGCGCAAGCTCGGTCTCGCGCTTGGCGAGATGCGCGCGCACGACGCCCGCGACGCTGTTGCGGTCGCTGAGCCCGAAGCCGAAATAGTCGAGGCGCGCGGCTTGCGCGATCAGCTCTTCGGGATGCGAGGCGCCCCACAGGAAGGAGAAATTCGAAGTGGCGGCGAACTCGACGTAATGGGTCATTGATCCCTCCCCGAAGGGGAGGGTCGGCGAGCGAAGCTCGCCGGGGTGGGGATCTTGCATGAAAACACCCCACCCACTCCTCGCTCCGCGAGGAGCCGCCCTCCACTGAAGGGGAGGGAGAAAGCGGGGGAAGGATGCCTCACGCGAACATCCCGTGCAGGAACCAAGACGGCGCCGGGATCGAGCGATAAAGGCCGGCGCGAAACAGCCAGAACCTGCGGCCGGCTTGATCCTCGACGCGGAAATAATCGCGGGTGCCGCCGCCGTCCTCGGTCCACCACGTGCATTCGATGCGCTCCGGGCCTTCGGCGGCGACGACTTCGTGGAGCGCGCGCCGCCAGCGGAACCGCACCGGCGGCCCGTCCGGCACGGCCGCGATCGCCTCGATCGGCTCCGGTTTCAGCAGCAGGCGCGGCGGACGCGGCGCGAGATCGGCCGCGATCCGAAACGCGCGGAATGCCGCCCAGCCGTTCTCGGCGAGAGCGGCCTGCGCGGGCACGCGCAAGGCAGCAAGCTCCGGCAGATGCGCATCCTGGGCGACGATCCGGGTGACGCGATGCGCGCCGAGCCGCGCGATCAGGCGGTCGACGAGCGAATCGATATCGTCGGCAACCGCCTCGGCGCCGAGATCGATCTGCACGGCGGCGAGCGGCTCGGAGCGAAGTACGCCGAGGCGGGCGAGATCGAACCCGAAGCCCGGATCGAGCGCATCGGCGAGCCGATTGAGCCGTTCGCGGAACAGCGCGCGAATGCCGGCAGGATCCCGCATGGGCCGCGAGGTCGCGACTGCGATGCGGCGCACCACGCCGTCGGTCCGGAACAGAAGCAGCTCGATTGTTCGCGCACCCTCGCCGCGGCGCTCGAGCATGGGCTTAAGGCGGGCCGCAAGCTTGCCGATGACCTGCAGCACGTCTTCTTCGCGGGCGATCGGCTCGGCAAAGCGCTGCTCGGCGAGATATGGCGCAATCGGGCTGCGCGGCCGCAACGGCTCGGGCTCCCGCCCGAGCGCGCGGTCGAGGTTGCGCAGGAGCTCGGGGCCGAACCGCGCGGTGAGCGGCGGGCGCGGCAGATCGAGGAGATCGCCGATCTGTTTGAGGCCGACGCGCGCGAGCGCCGCGACGGTGTCCGCCGATAGCCGGAGCGCCGCAATCGGCAGTGGCGCAAGAAACGCGCGCTCGGTCCCCGGCGCGACGATCGCGGCCGCGCTGTGGCGCGAGGCGGCGATCGCCGCCCCGATGGTGGATGCGACCGCGGCCCGCAAAGTGAAGCCGAAATCGGCGATGCGTGCCGTCAGATCGTCGAGCAGATTTTGCTCGCCGCCGAAGAGATGCGCGCAGCCAGCGACATCGAGCAGGATTCCGTCCGGTGCATCGAGCGCGACGAGCGGGGTATAGCGCTCGCACGCTTGCGCGATGCGCTCGAGGAGTTTTCGGTCGGCCCCGGGGTCCTCGGGAACGACGGGGAACAAGGCATGCATGGCGCGGGCCTGTGCGAGCGCCATGCCGGGCCGCAATCCCAGCCGCTCCGCCGCCGCCGATACCGCAACGAGTTCTTCGACATTGCCGCGCTTGCCGGAAATGGCGAGGAGGGCGGGTTTTCCCTCCCCTTTAGGGGAGGGTGGCTTCTCCCCCGGATTCGATCCGGGGGAGAAGCCGGGTGGGGTGAATGGCAAGTTTGATTGAATTCCCCACCCGGTCGGCTTCGCCGACCACCCTCCCCCTTCGGGGGAGAGATCAGCCCGCCTGACGCGGTCGGTCGAAAGCCGTTTGAGCCACAGGCTCACGATCCGCTGGCGCGAAACGCTGTTCCACACGATCGAACTCCAACATCCATTCTCCGAGGGGACCGCGGCGGTTACGGGCAAGACGGATCGAGAACCGCGGCGGACCGGGACCGAGCGCCATCGCGGCCGCACCGGCTACGTCGGGCAGGCGGGATGGCGCCGCGCCGACGAGAAAGCGCGTCGCCGCCGCGGAAGGCTCCGCGCCCGGCGTGCTGCGCAGCAGGAGCGCGAGCCCCCGCCCGCGGCCGGCGACGAGCGAAAGCCGGCGCGTCGCGGTCGAATCGATGCGGCCACGGATTTCGCCGATCACGCTGCCGGCGGCGCTCGCCAGCGCCTCCTCCATAGCCCACAGCACGTCGCGGGATTTCGCGGCGCCGACCGCGATCAGCCGCTCGGGAGCGAGGCCCAGCTCCTCGAGCCCGGGACCGTACGGCGCGCCGTTCTCGGCAAACGCCATATCCTCGGCGATCCACACCAGGGGGCCCGGATTGCGGGCGGCAAGGATCAGCGCAAAGCCGGTCGCGGCAGGGATTTCCGCCTCGCCCGCCGCCGCGATTTCGTGGAGCGCCTTTGCCGCAAGCCCGCCGCCGAGCGCCGCATCGAGCGAAGGAATACCGAGGGGGAGGCGGGAATCGCCTGCGGATTGTCCACTTTCGAGCGCCAGCGCTTGGCGCAGGCGCGCGAGCACGTGCTGCTGAGCAGGCAAGCCATCGTGTTGATCCGGCAGTCCGACCATGGGCGAGAATTCCCGCGCGGGTTTGGGAGAAACCCGCTGACCTGCCTTTGTTCATGGTTTGTTCCATGATTCCCCGCCCTTGCGCTCGCGTCAAGGGGGCGGCCTGCGTTACGAAAGTCGGCGCATCGGAGCTTTGCCTTGAATCCAGAACTCAGTTCGGCAGCAACGCTGGCCGTCCGCCCCGCGAAACTGGAAGACGAAACCGCCGTGGTTGCGCTGTGGCGGGCTTGCGGGCTCGTGGTCAGCTGGAACGATCCGGTCGCCGATTTCCGCCGCGCGCTCGGCCGCGGCAATTCGGACATCCTGGTCGTCGTCGATCCGGCGGACACCATCGTCGGGGCAGCGATGGTCGGCCACGACGGGCATCGCGGCTGGATCTATTATCTCGCGGCCGATCCGCACCGCCGCCGGCAAGGCATCGGCAAGAACCTCGTCGCAGCCGCCGAACGCTGGGTCGCGGAGCGCGGCATGCCCAAGCTGCAGCTCATGGTCCGCGACACCAACACCGAAGTGGTCGAGTTCTATCGACGCATCGGCTTCAAGAGCATTCCGCGGATCGTCATGGAGAAGTGGCTGTGAGCGGGCCCCTCTCTCCGCTCGTTTGGCAAAATGTACGGGCGCCGACATGAACTCTCTCCTCAGCGACCGGATCCACAACCGTCTGATTCTCGGCGACGCCGCTGCGGTGATCAAAGAATTTCCGGCCGGCAGCATCGATCTCGTCGTCACCTCGCCGCCCTATTGGACCGCGGTCGAATACGACGGCGGCCGGCCCTGGCCGAGCTACGAAGGCTATCTCGATGAGATGCAGCGGGTGTGGGACGAATGCGCGCGAGTGCTGCGTCCGAACGGCAAGCTCTGCATCAATGCGCCGCTGCTGCCGATTCCCAAAACCATCGTCCGGCAGCACACGCGGCATCTCAAAAACATCGCGGCCGACTTGGAGCAGAAGATTCTGCTCGAGAGCGGCCTTGCTCGCTACGGCCTGTTCGTATGGCAGAAGCAGACCTCGAAGATGATGTTCGGCAGCTATCCTTTTCCGGGCAACATCCTCGAGAACAACACCGTCGAATTCATCCACGTCTACGTGAAGCCCGGCGTGCCGTCGAAATTCTCGCAAGCGGTCAAGGCTGGGAACCGCCTCTCCCGTACCGAATGGCTCGACCTCACCCAGCAGGTCTGGTTCATGTATCCTGAGGACGTGCGCCGCCAGGGCGCGCATCCGGCGCCGTTTCCCGAAAAGCTGCCGGCGCGGCTGATCCGGCTCTACACGTTCGGCGCCTGCGGGGATTTTTCCGGCGAAATCGTGCTCGACCCGTTTGCCGGCACCGGCACGACCTGCGTTGCCGCCAAGCGCATGGGCCGCCGCTACATCGGGATCGACGTCAACGAGCGGTATCTTGGGATCGCGGCAGCGCGGCTGCGGGAGACGCGGCGCTCGCCGGCGATGCTGCTGGTCGGCCGAGCGAAATATCCGGGCAAGAACCAATTGGGCGCGATGTTCGCGCGGGAAGCCGGCAGCAACGGCCGCGGCGCCGCCGCCAAGCACAAGAAGCGGACCTTCGGCCGCAAGCTGCCGGTGCATGCGGCGTTTCCCGGACGAGCGAGTGCGGAGCGCGAGCGAAGATCCCGGATCCAAGATTAAATTCGCGTGACGTGCCTGTGCTGCGTGTCGCCGCTGGGCAAGAAATGCGCAAATGCCCGCTCGAAAGGCGAAACAAGCCGCAGTAGGCATGGAGCGCTCGGCAAAACCGCAGAAAAAGCCCGGGAATTCCCGATCCGGCTGGCACGCCGGTTGCGAGAGAGCGGCAAGTTCGCGCCGACAATTCGGCATTACAAGGAGAGGACGATGCAACGCGCGCAACTGACCGAAAAGATCCTCGACATCAAGCGCGAGAAGGGCTGGAGCTGGAAGCACATTTGCGGCGAGATCGGCGGATTTTCTCCGATGCTGATCACGGCGGCGCTGCTCGGCCAGATGAAGCTCACGAAGCCGCAGGCCGAGACGGCCGCCAAGCTGTTCGGGCTGAGCAAAGCCGAGGAGGCGATGCTCAACGAAGTACCATACCGCGGCTCGCTGCCGGCCGCGGTGCCCACCGATCCGCTGATCTATCGGTTCTACGAGCTGGTGATGGTGTACGGCACCACCTGGAAGGAGTTGATCCAGGAGGAGTTTGGTGACGGCATTATGTCGGCGATCGATTTCGACATCGCGCTCGAGCGCCTGCCGCACCCCAAGGGGGACCGTGTCAAGATCACGATGTCGGGCAAGTTCCTGCCGTACAAATATTACGGCAACACCGGAAACGTCCCGGAGTACGGCTACAAGGAAGATTGAAACATGCTCGTCGTTCCGGGGCGCCGCGCAGCGGCGAACCCGGGACCCATGACCATCGAGCTCGAGGTTCGGCATCATCAGTGTTCATGGATCCCGGATGCCTCGCTGCGCTCGGCTCCGGGATGACGGCATCGGTCCGGCACGGATGCGCGATCAGCGATGTATGCCTCCCTTGCGCGCAAAAATCCTTTCCGCCAAGCTCGCCGCGAGCGCGCGGCCGCAACAACGCGCGTCGAGGGAGGACTTCATGGCGAGCGTCGCGTCCGCGCCGACATCCACGCAATCGAGGCGGCCGCGAACGCGCGTCGGTTTGCTCGTGACCTGTCTGGTCGACCTGATCCGCCCCTCGGTCGGGTTCGCAGCCGTGAAGCTGCTCGAGCAGGCGGGCTGCGAAGTCGAAGTTCCCCGCCAGACCTGCTGCGGCCAGCCCGCCTACAATTCCGGCGACCGCCGCACTGCGCGCGAGATCGCCGAGCAGGTGATCGAGCGCTTTGCCCCTTACGATTATGTGGTGGCGCCGTCGGGTTCCTGCGCCGGTATGGCCAAGGTGCATTACCCGCAGCTGTTCCGTGACGATCCTAACTGGCTGCCCCGCGCCGAGGCGTTTGCGGCGAAGACGTTCGAGCTCGTGTCGTTTTTGGTCGACGTGCTCGGGGTCGCCGCGGTGGCGGCGAGCCACGAAGGCACCGCGACCTACCACGATTCCTGCGCCGGCCTGCGCGAGCTCGGCGTGAAGCTACAGCCGCGCAAGCTCCTGGCGACGGTTGGCGGGCTGAAACTCGAAGAGATGCGGGACACCGAGGTTTGCTGCGGGTTCGGCGGCACGTTCTGCGTCAAGTATCCGGCGATCTCCAACGTGATCGTCGGCAAGAAGACCGAGAACATCGCCGCGACCGGCGCCGACCTGCTGCTCGCGGGCGACCTCGGCTGCCTCTTGAACATGGCGGGCAAATTGGAGCGCGAAGGCAAGGCGATCGCCGTTCGTCACGTCGCCGAGATTCTCGCAGGCATGACCGAGGATCCGCCGATCGGCGAGAGCCGCGCAAGCCGAGCCCGGTCCCAGCCATGACGCTCGCGATCACCTCGCCGGCCTTCAAAGAGAACGCCAAGGCGGCCATTGCCGATCCGCAGCTGCAGGGCGTGCTGCGCCAGGGTCTCGGCTTCGTCGACCGCCGCCAAGCGGCGATCGACCGCCTGCCAGAATTCGAGGCGCTGCGCGATTCCGCGCGCGACATCAAGGACCACACGCTCGCGCATCTCGATCTTTACCTCGAAGCCTATGAGGAACGGGTGCGCGCGGCAGGCGGGCAAGTGCATTACGCGGTGACGCCCGAACAGGCGCGCAACGCGATCCTCGAGATCTGCTGCAGGGCAGGAGCGAAGACCGTCACCAAGGGCAAGACCATGATCGCCGAGGAGATCGGGCTCAACGATTTCCTCGAGGCGAACGGCATCGAACCGGTCGAGACCGATCTCGGCGAATACATCATCCAGATCCGGCACGAAGCGCCCTCGCATATCATCGCCCCGGCGATTCACCTCAATAAGGCGCAGGTCGAGGCGGACTTCCGCCGCGTGCATACGCACCTTCCGCAGAACCGCAATCTCTCCGAGCCCGCGACCCTGCTCGGGGAAGCGCGCAGCATCCTGCGCAAGCGCTTTCTTTCCGCGGATGTCGGCATCACCGGCGCCAACTTCCTCGTCGCGGAGACCGGCACGTCGATCATCGTCACCAACGAGGGCAACGGCGACCTCACCCAAACGCTGCCGAAGGTGCACATCGTGCTCGCCACGATCGAAAAGCTGGTGCCGACGTTGGAAGACGTATCGCAGCTGTTGCGCGTGCTCGCGCGCTCCGCGACCGGCCAGGACATGTCGGTCTACACCACGTTTTCCACTGGCCCGCGCCGCGCCGGCGATCCCGACGGGCCGGCGGAATATCACGTCGTCATCCTCGACAACGGCCGCTCCGCGATGCTCGGCGCCGAGTTTCAGGACATGCTCCGCTGCATCCGCTGCGGCGCCTGCATGAACCATTGCCCGATCTTCGGTGCGATCGGCGGGCACGCCTACGGTTGGGTCTATCCGGGCCCGATGGGGGCCGTGCTGACCCCCGCGCTGATCGGGGTCGATCGTGCCGGGAATCTGCCGGACGCCTCGACGTTTTGCGGACGGTGCGAGGAGGTCTGTCCGGTGCGCATTCCGCTGCCGGGCATGATGCGGCATTGGCGCGAACGCGAGTTCGAGCGGCACCTCAATCCTGCGACAGTCCGCTCGGGACTGGCGTTCTGGGCCTTCTTCGTCAAGCGCCCGCGGCTCTACGGCTTTGCTGCTGCAATCGCGATGCGCGCGCTGTCGCTGTTGGGGTCGCGCAGCGGACGCTTCCGATGGCTGCCGCTCGCCTCGGCGTGGACGCGCGACCGGGATTTTCCCGCCCCGCAGGGCGCGACCTTCCAGTCGCAATGGAAGCGCCGCAAGCAATGAATGAACAAAAGCAATGATTGAATTGGGAAGCAGAGCCGTGCCGCACACGCCAGCCCCTCTCCCCTTGTGGGAGAGGGTGGCTCGTTGCAAGCGCAAGCGAGCAACGAGCCGGATGAGGGGTATTTTCGAACAGCAACCCCTCACCCGGTCGATCCTCGTTGCACTCGGATCGACCACCCTCTCCCACAAGGGGAGAGGGAAAGCGCGCGCGCGGCTCGTCTTGCGAACCAAGCAGCCGACGAACAAGCCATGAGCGCGCGCGACACGATCCTCGCGTCGATCCGACGCTCGCTCGGCGTGTCCGGGCGCGAGGCGCCGCGCCGCAAGGCGGTCGCGGATCGCCTGCGCGAGCATCCGGACGGCGTGGTGCCGGCGCGCGGCAAGCTCGCGCCGCAAGCGCGCGCCGAACTGTTTCGCAAGATGGTGGAGGCGGCTGCCGGGTCGGTCGAGGACGTGCCGCGCGCCGCCGACGTTCCGGGTGCCGTGGCGGCATTCCTGCGCGCGCACAATCTGCCGATGGCGGTGCGGCGCGGCGAGGACCCACGCCTCGAATCGATGCCGTGGCAGCGCGAGCGCACGCTCGAAGTCAGGAAGGGCGCCTCCGACGGCAACGATCTCGTCGCGGTGTCCCACGCATTCGGGGCGATTGCCGAATCCGGGACGCTGATGCTCACCTCGGGCGAGGAGAATCCGACGACGCTCAACTTTCTGCCCGACACGCACGTTGTCGTGCTTGACGCGAAAGACATCGCCGGCGATTACGAAGCGCTGTGGCGCAAGCTGCGCGAGCGCTTCGGCGCGGGCGCGATGCCCCGCACCGTCAATTGGATCACCGGACCGTCGCGCTCCGCCGACATCGAGCAGACGCTGATCCTCGGCGCGCACGGACCGCGCCAGCTGCATGTCATGGTGGTGGGCGAGGCGGAGTAGAATCTGAGACCCGTCGTCCCGGGGCCCGAACGCAGTGAGGGAACCCGGGACCCATAAACACGGAATTGAATTTCTCGCTATCATGTTCATGGGTTCCGGGTTCGCGGGCTTCGCCCGCGCCCCGGAACGACGCCCGAGCATGCCGCTGCAAAACCGCGTTACGCCTGCGGGCGAGCTCGTCGCCGTTTCGGCCCGAGGGCTGTTCATGGGCAATCGCGGCGGGCGGTTGCATCGTGACGATCGCACGCTGGCCGGGCGGCGCTGGGTCTCGCGCGCCTGGATCTGCTGCGTGCTCGCGTTCAAGAGCCGCCATCGCGCGGTTTGGGGCCACGGCTATACCGAGCTGTTTTTCCTCGACGAGCCGACCGCGCTCGCGGCCGGGCACCGGCCCTGCTTCGAGTGCCGCCGCGGCGACGCCGTCGCGTTCGCGGCGGGCTGGGCCGCGGCGCGACAGCAAAAGACATCGCCGCGTGCGGCCGAGATGGACCTTGTGCTCCACGCCGAGCGGCTCGACGGCCGCGGCAAGCGCCGGCATCGGCTCGCGATCGATTTCTTGCCCGACGGCACGATGCTGATGATGCCGGACACGCAGCAATCCGTATTCGCCCTGCTGCGCGGACACTTGCTGGAGTGGAATGCGGACGGCTACCGCCATGCTGGTGCGCGGCCCCGAGGCATCACGGTCGACGTGCTCACGCCGCCCAGCATCCTGGGGGTACTGGCCCAGGGATATCGGCCGCGCTGGCACCCGAGCGCGGCCGCAGCCTTGTCCTCCGGCCCGTGCGCAAAATAGAATCGGAGCCCGGTGTGCGATGTACCCTGCGGCGAGAGATCGCGCCAAAGCAAACGTTGCCGCGGGCTCCGATATTGACGCCGTAACTGCGGAGATCCCTCACGATGACCACCTTGCCGCATGTGCTCAAGCGCATCCGGCTCAACCTCGCTCGCTCGAAGGAATTTCCCTCGGGCTCCGCCCGCCACGGTTACGAGTTCGTGGCGCCGCTCGATGCCGACGCACATATCGACGTCGAGCTGTGGCGAAAGCACCGCGACCATTGCCGGGTGCGCCGCTTCTGGGAGGGGGAGCCCGACGAGGTCGGGCGTCTGGTGCACCGTCCGGGCGGAGCCGGTCACGCGCGCTGGGCGTTCGATTACGAGGACGCAGCCGAGGAAGATGACGAAGCCGGCTACCGCTTCGGCGCGCACGCGTTCCGGCCCGGCGAATATGTCTCGATCCGCGACGAAGACGGGGAAATGCACACGTTTCAGGTCGTGTCCGTCGAGCCCGCGACGTGAGTGTGCCGGCTCACAGCCCTCGGTGACATCCGGGGCAGGGGACACGGCGGCGCATATGCCTGCCGTCTCAAGATCCGCAACCGGAGATGAGGTTCATGCGCGGTAGGGAAAATGCGAGGACCGGCGGCGAGGTCCTGGTCGACCAATTGCTGGTCCATGGCGCAAGGCATGCGTTTTGCGTGCCGGGCGAGAGTTACCTGGCCGTGCTCGACGCATTCCACGATCGCGATCTCGCCGTGACGGTTTGCCGCCAGGAAGGCGGTGCCGCCATGATGGCGGAGGCGGTCGGCAAGCTCACTGGCCGACCGGGCGTCTGCTTCGTGACGCGCGGCCCGGGGGCCACCAACGCGTCCGCCGCGGTTCACATCGCGCGCCAAGACTCCACCCCGATGCTGCTGTTCGTCGGTCAGGTCGCACGCGAAACGCGCGACCGCGAAGCGTTCCAGGAGCTCGACTACCGGGCGGTGTTCGGCACGATGGCCAAATGGGCGACCGAGATCGATGCGGTGGAGCGCGTTCCCGAGATCGTTTCGCGGGCGTTCTACACCGCCACGAACGGCCGGCCGGGCCCGGTCGTGGTCGGATTGCCGGAGGACATGCTGACGGAACGCGCCGCGGTCGCCGATGCGCGGCCTTTCGATGCGGTCGAGACCTGGCCGGGGCTGACCGACATGACCCGGCTACAGAAGCTGCTGTGGGCTGCCGAGCGCCCGATCGTCCTGCTCGGCGGCAGCCGCTGGTCGCAGGCGGCGTGGGCGGCGATGAGCCGCTTTGCCGATCGGTTCCAGATCCCGGTCGCGACCACGTTCCGCCGCGCGCATCTCTTCGATGCGCAGCATCCGTGCTATGCCGGCGATCTCGGCATCGGTCCCAATCCGAAGCTGCTGGCGCGAATCAAATCGGCCGACCTGATCGTGCTCGTCGGCGGCAGGCTCGGCGAGCTGCCCTCGCAGGGCTATACGCTGCTCGGCATTCCCAACCCGCAGATCAAGCTCGTCCACGTGCATCCGGGCGCCGAAGAGCTCGGCCGCGTCTACCGCCCGGATCTCGCGATTCACGCGGCGCCGACCGCGTTTGCGGCGGCGCTCGAGGGCCTCGAGCCGCCGAAAGAAATCCGCTGGCGTGAGGAGACGCGCACAGCACATGCCGACTTCCTCGCATGGACTGAGACGCCGACACCTGCGCCGGGCGCCGTGAACCTCGGCGAGATCATGGTGCATTTACGCGAGGCGCTCGAACCCGAGGCCATCCTGTCGAACGGAGCGGGCAATTATGCCGGCTGGATTCATCGTTTTTACCGATTCCGCCGGTTCACGACCCAGCTCGGACCGGTATCGGGCTCGATGGGGTACGGGCTGCCGGCGGCGGTCGCGGCGAAGCGGCTTTTTCCCGAGCGCACGGTGGTCTGCTTCGCGGGCGACGGCTGCTTCCTGATGACCGGCCAGGAGTTCGCAACCGCCGTGCAATACGGACTGCCGGTCCTCGTCATCGTCGTCGACAACGGCATGTACGGCACGATCCGCATGCACCAGGAGCGCGAATACCCCGCACGGGTATCCGCGACCGCGCTGAAAAACCCGGATTTCGCCGCTTATGCACGCGCGTTCGGTGGGTTCGGCGCGACGGTGGAGACAACGGCCGATTTCGCGCCTGCGTTCGAGGCGGCGCGGCGCTCGCAACAACCCGCGATCCTCCACGTCAAGATCGATCCCGAAGCGATCACGCCCGCAACCACGCTCGGCGCGATCCGGGAAAAGGCGCTGGCCCGGCAAACCGGGTGAGACGGCGCACGTTTGCCGTCCGAGCGTGAGCGCAGCGGCTTGTCGCGACTCGTGAACCGTGGCTCATTTCTTTGCGGATGAGCCATGGTTTATCGGCGAACGGAAAAAATGGCGCGCCGCCTGGCACAGCGGCACGCGGCGATCTTGGCGGCGGCACGGGAGTCGGCTTCCACCGGCGGCATGGCCGCGCTCCAGGTCGCGCCCGTGGCGGCCCGCGCCGGCATCGCTGCCGGGACCGTCTACCGGTATTTTCCCTCCAAGACCGACCTCGTCGCGGCGCTTGTGGCTGCGGTCTCGGAGCGCGAAATCGGCGCGGTTCGGCGGGCGGCAGACGCGGCGCCGGGGCCGCTTTCCGCGCTCGCCGCTGCGATCGCAACGTTTGCGGCGCGCGCACGCGAAAGCCGCCGCCTGGCATGGTCGGTGATCGGCGAGCCGGTAGACGCCCAGGTGGATGCGGTGCGGCTCGCCTACCGCAAAGCCCTGGCGGCGGAATTTCGGTCGCGAATCGAGCATGCGATCCGTGCCGGACAGCTGCCCGCGCAAGACGCGCAGCTTGCCGCGGCGGCAACGGTCGGGATCTTGCTCGAGGGGTTGATCGGGCCGCTGGCCCCGCAAACCGCGGAGCGCGAAGACGATCCCGTCCAGGCGCTCACGCTCTTTGTCCTTCGCGGGCTCGGCATCGCGGACGCACGGGCGCGCGGTCTCGTAGTGAGCCGGACAGCAAAACGGGCGATCGGTGAAGAGTAGCTCGTTCTCTCGTCTGTCGCCCGACCTCCGTCATCTGCTTAATGCGCCATCAGGGTGGGCACCGTCATCGCCGACAGGATGCCGCGCGTTGCGCCGCCGAGGATGAACTCGCGCAGCCGAGAATGGCCGTAGCCGCCCATCACCAGGAAATCCGCTGCCGAATCGGCCGCATAGGAGAGGATCGTGCTTGCGACATCGGCGTCTCCCGAGACGATCCGCTTGAGATCGATGTTGAGCTCATGCCGGGCCAAATGCTGCGCGATGTCGGCGCCGGGCAGCTCGTCGCTCTTCGGCCGCTCCGTCGCCACCACGATCACGTCGATCGCCTCGGAGCGGAGCAGGAACGGCATTGCGTCGGCTATCGCGCGCGCCGCATTGCGGCTCGCGTCCCAGCACACCAAGACCCGGTCGAGCTTGAGCCGTTCCTTCTGGATGTAGGGCACGACGAGTACGGGGCGGCCGGACTCGAAGAGCGCCGCCTCGATGATCAGATCCTGCGCAACGAGCTCGTCGGGCTGCGCTTGGCGCACGATCGAGAGGTCGAATCGCCGGGCAATCTGCCCGAACAGGTCTGCGGCTCCCGCGAGACTCGTCGGGATCATGCGCGACTGCGCGGAGAGCCCGGCGCGCCGCGCGGATTCCTCGAACCGGGCAATCGCGTCGTTGGCGGCGCTTTCGCCTTCTGCGCGCTGGGATTCGAGGATTTCGGGCGGCATGGCGGCCATGGCGCTCGGCGGCACGATCGGCTCATAGGCGAATGCGATCCCGAACGCGTGCGCTTCGAAAGTCTCCGCGACCGAGATCGCGTAATCGCCAGTGGCGTCTGCGTCCGCGCCGGCGAACAGGTTGACGACGAGGTCTTTGATCATGGCGCCCTCGGCTCGCGGGATGGATACATGGGAGCATAGATGATCCGCCGGCTTCCGAGCAAAGCTGCCCGGGCCATTGTCCGCGGGTACGAGACGTCGAAGAAATAGAAGCCGCGGCGCGGTGCTGCATTTGGCCTCGCTTCTCGTGGTTTCGCGCTATAAGAGGCGGCTTTCGGAGTTGAGCGGTGGGCGTGACGTTGCCGGAGCCCGATGCGGGGATTGTCTCACGCCGCGAGGAGATCGTGGCGGCACTGCGCGCCATCGTGCCCGGCGAAGGCGTCATCGCGACCGAGCGCGAGATGCGCCCGTACGAGTCCGATGGACTGACCGCTTATCGGCAATTGCCGATGGTCGTGGTCCTGCCCTCGACGACCGAGCAGGTCGCGCAGGTGCTGCGTTACTGCCGACAGCACGGCATCAAGGTAGTCCCCCGGGGCGCGGGGACTTCGCTCTCCGGAGGCGCGCTGCCGCTCGCCGACGGCGTCCTTTTGGGCATGGCCAAGTTCAACCGCATCCTCGAGATCGACTACGAGAATCGCGCCGTCGTGGCCCAGCCGGGGGTCACGAATCTCGGCATCTCGCAAGCTGTCGAGCCGGCCGGCTTCTATTACGCGCCGGATCCCTCCTCGCAGATCGCGTGCACGATCGGCGGCAACGTGGCGGAGAATTCCGGCGGCGTGCATTGCCTCAAATACGGCATGACCACCAACAATCTGCTCGGCCTGGAAATGGTGCTCGTGAGCGGAGAGGTCATCCGGCTGGGCGGCAAGCACCTCGACAGCGAGAGCTATGATCTGCTCGGGCTGATGACGGGCTCCGAGGGCCTGCTCGGGGTCGTGACCGAGATCACCGTACGCATCCTGCCGCATCCCGAGACGGCCCGCGCGGTGCTGATCGGGTTTCCGTCATCGGAGGCGGCCGGAGACT
This sequence comes from Pseudomonadota bacterium, assembly GCA_046727735.1. Lineage (GTDB taxonomy): Bacteria > Pseudomonadota > Alphaproteobacteria > Rhizobiales > Xanthobacteraceae > AP-16. The sequence goes on from JBKPDF010000022.1 coordinate 20,568, forward strand.
GCGTCGCGAAGATCATCGGCGCGGGCATCGTCCCGGGCGGGATGGAGATGATGGACAGGCCTGCGATCCAAGCGGCCGAGGAGTTCGTACATGCCGGCTACCCGCTCGACGTCGACGCTCTGCTCATCGTCGAGCTCGACGGTCCGCAGGCCGAGGTCGACCACCTCTTGGAGCGCGTCTCGGAGATTGCCCATGACTGCGGTGCGACCGCGCTGCGCGCCTCGAATTCCGAAGCCGAGCGGTTGACGTTCTGGGCCGGCCGCAAGGCCGCGTTCCCGGCGGTCGGGCGCATCTCGCCGGACTATTACTGCATGGACGGCACGATCCCGCGGGCCAAGCTGCCGCTGGTGCTTGCACGCATGCGCGAGATGTCGGAGCGCTATGGCTTGCGGGTCGCCAACGTGTTTCACGCCGGCGACGGCAATCTTCACCCGCTGATCCTCTACGACGCCAACGCGCCCGGCGAGCTGGAGCGCGCCGAGGCCTTCGGCGCCGACATTCTCAAGCTCTGCGTCGAGGTCGGCGGCGTGCTCACCGGCGAGCACGGCGTTGGGGTCGAGAAGCGCGATCTCATGCCGGCGATGTTCAATGAGATCGATCTCGCGCAGCAGGAACGCGTGAAATGCGCTTTCGACGAGAACGGCTTGCTCAATCCGGGCAAGGTTTTTCCGACCCTGCACCGGTGCGCCGAGCTCGGGCGGATGCACGTTCGCGGCGGCGCCCTGCCGTTTCCGGACATCCCGCGCTTCTAGATGGCCGACCTGCTCAAGCCGCGGGATGAGAAGGACGTCGCCGCCGCCGTCGAATGGGCGCTCGCCGGCGGCAAGACCCTGGAGATCGTCGGGGCCGGCTCGAAGCGCGAGATCGGCCGTGCCGCCCAATGGGATCTCACGCTTGACCTTTCCGAGCTTTCCGGGGTGACGCTCTACGAGCCGGAGGAGCTCGTGCTCTCCGCCAAGGTCGGCACCCCGCTCGCGGAGATCGAGCAACTCGTCGCCGCGCGCGGCCAGGAGCTCGCGTTCGAGCCGATGGACTATGGTCCGGTGCTCGGCTGCCCGATGGGTCGCGGCACCCTCGGCGGCGCGCTCGCGACCAATCTGTCCGGTCCGCGCCGGATCAAGGCAGGCGCCGCGCGCGACCATTTCCTCGGCGTGCGCGCGGTCTCAGGTCGCGCCGAGCTGTTCAAATCCGGCGGCCGCGTGGTCAAGAACGTCACCGGGTACGATCTATGCAAGTTGCTCGCGGGCTCCTGGGGTACGCTCGCGGCGATGACCGAGGTCACGGTCAAGGTCCTGCCGCGCGCGCCGGCCGAGGAGACCCTGCTCGTCCTCGGTCTCGATGATCGACAAGCCGTCGCAGCGATGGCGGCCGGGATGGGCTCCGCCGCCGATGTTTCCGCAGCCGCGCATCTGCCCGCCAATATTGCGGCACGCATGCTGGGTGCCGCTGCGGCCGGCAGCGCCATCACCGCGTTTCGGCTCGAAGGCGTTCCGCCCTCGATCGCGCACCGTAAGGAGCGGCTGGAGCGGCTGCTCAAGCCGCATGGGGTTATGATCACGATCCGCGAGGCGGGTTCGCGCGCGCTGTGGCAGGCGGTCCGGGACGCCACCGCCTTCGCCGCCGCGGACGGCGCCGGCCGGCCGCTGTGGCGTGTGTCGACCGCGCCCACGCAAGCCCCGCAACTTGCGGCGAAGATCGCCGGCGAAGCCGAAGCCGAGCTGTTCTACGACTGGGCGGGCGGATTGATCTGGATCGAGCTGGCGCCGCTCGAAGATGCCGGCGCGGCGCTTGTACGCGGTGCCGTGCGCGCCGCCGGCGGCCACGCCACCCTGGTGCGTGCGCCGGCTGCGATGCGCGCCGCAATCGATGTGTTCGAGCCGCAGCCTGAGGCGCTTGCCGCATTGACCCGGCGCGTCAAGGAGAGCTTCGATCCCAAGCGCGTGCTCGGTCCCGGCCGGATGTATGCCGGCGTTTAAGCAGTAGAGGCGAGAGAGGCAGCCAACAGGAATGCAGACCAGCTTCACCTTGGATCAATTGCGCGATCCGGCGGTGGCCGCGTCCGAGCGCATCGTCCGCACCTGCACGCATTGCGGCTTTTGCACGGCGACTTGTCCGACTTACGTGCTGTTGGGAGACGAGCTCGATTCGCCTCGCGGCCGAATCTACCTGATCAAGGAAATGCTGGAGCAGGACCGGCCGGCAACGGCGGAGGTCGTCAAACACATCGACCGATGCCTGTCCTGCCTCGCGTGCATGACGACGTGCCCGGCCGGGGTGCACTACATGCATCTCGTCGATCATGCGCGCGTACACATCGAACGGACCTATCGCCGCCCGGTCGGCCAGCGCCTGCTCCGGGCGTTGCTGGCCTTCATCCTGCCGCATCCGACCAGGTTCCGGCTGGCCGTATTGCTGGCTTGGCCGTTCAAACCGCTCGCACCGCTGCTGTCGGTGTTGCGGCTCAGTTCCCTGGCCGCGCTGTTGCGGCTCAGTCCTGCGGCGCCGCCGCTCTGGCCGCAGTTTCGGCCGCAGCGGCATTTTCCCGCGGTCGGCGCGCGCCAAGGGCGGGTCGCGATCCTGTCCGGCTGCGTCAGCCAAGTGCTCGCGCCGGCGGTGAACGACGCGGCGATCCGGCTGCTCACCCGCCACGGCATCGAGGTCGTCGTGCCGGAAGGCGAAGGTTGCTGCGGGGCGCTCACCCATCATCTCGGCCGCGAGGGCGAGGCGCTCGAATTTGTGCGGCGCAACATCGACGCTTGGATGCGCGAGATCGAAGGCGGAGGACTCGACGCGATTCTGGCTACCGCGTCCGGCTGCGGCACGATGATGAAGGATTACGGTTTTCTGCTGCGCAACGACCGTCTCTATGCGAAAAAGGCCGCACGAGTCGCGGAATTGACCAAAGACGTGTCGGAATACTTGGCCACGCTCGACCTGGTGCCGCCGGTGCGCGACAGCAAGCTCGCGGTCGCCTATCATTCGGCTTGCTCGCTGCAGCACGGCCAGCGCGTGCAGCACGAGCCCAAGACCTTGCTGGGCAAGGCCGGATTCGAGGTTCGCGACATCCCGGAAGGGCATTTGTGCTGCGGCTCGGCCGGGACCTACAACATGCTGCAGCCGATCATTGCTCGTAGACTCGCGGACCGAAAAGCAGCAAACATTGCGAGCGTCGCGCCGGATGTGATTGCAGCGGGCAATCTCGGTTGTATGAATCAGCTCGAATTGGTAACGGACATTCCGATCGTCCACACGGTTGAACTCGTCGATTGGGCGACCGGAGGACCACACCCGAAGGCATTGCAGCGCTCGCGAAAACAGAAAGGGTGAGACGGGCGCCCGGCATTCACGGTCATGACCGGACGTGAGTTGGGGATCGGCGGCGGCGATTTCTGCGGGCCTTCGCCCCGCCACGTGCAGTCTGACGAACAAAAGCAGGAGGACGTGATGGCTAAAGCTGCTCGGAAATCCAAGAAGACGACCAGGACCAAAAAGGCCGGAAGAAAACGCGCGACGACCAAGCGCAAGACCGGGGCGAGGACCGCCGCGCGCCGCCGCGCGGGCGCGGCACGCCGCGGCAGGTCGGTGAAGGCGAAGAAGCCGGCCCGCAGGGCAGCGGCCAAGAAGACGAAGCGCGCGGCTCCCAAGCGCGCCGCGGCGCGCAAATCCAGGGCGCCGAAACCCGCGGCTGCGGCTCCCAAGCCCGCTGCGGCGCCGCGACCCGCGGCTCCCACGGCTCCCGCTGCGCCTCGGCCCGCGGCTCCCGCCGCACCACGGCCGGCGCCGAGCGCGGCTCCGAGCGCGCCGCGTCCCTCGACAAGCCCATCGCCGGGCTTCGGTTCGACGCCGCCACGGCCGGCCTCGCCTTCGCCGTTCTCAGGAGGCTCCTCCTCGCCTGGATCGAGCCCGGGCGGCTATCGCCCGTTCGGCTCGCCCGGTATAAGGCCCGGCGAGGAGACCAGCCATGGCCCGAAAACCGACGAGACCAAGAAGGAATAATCCGCGGAACTCCAAGGCCGCGAAGGCGGCGTCGGCAAGCAAGTCGGCCAGGGCCGGGGCGAAACGCGCGCGTCGCGGCAAGCCCGCGAAGCGGTTGCGAAAATCCGCCGCGGCGCGCGATTCCGGCAAACGCATCCGTTCGGGGAGCTTGCCGCGGCGGCGCGCGCCACGCGCCGCGTCGCGCGCGATCGCACGAGCTGCTGCTTCCGGGCGCCCCGCTCGCAATGTGGCGCGCCGGCCGCGTGGGGCGGGCGGTCGAGCGGCCGAGGTCGCGGGCGTTCAGGTCACCGGGAAGCTCGGCCCGCGCTATCAGGAAGTGCTGACCCCGGACGCGCTGGCCTTCCTGGCCGAGCTCCACCGCAGGTTCGATGCGACGCGCAAGCGGCTCCTCGCCGGCCGCGCCGCGCGTCAGGCACGGTTCGACGCCGGCGAGCTGCCCGACTTCCTGCACCAGACCCGGCACATCCGTGACAGCGATTGGCGCATCGCCCCGATCCCCGCGGATCTGCTCGACCGCCGCGTGGAGATCACCGGCCCGGTCGACCGCAAGATGATCATCAATGCGCTCAATTCCGGCGCCAATGTTTACATGGCGGACTTCGAGGATGCGAACTCGCCGACCTGGGCCAACAACATCGAGGGCCAGCTCAACCTGAAGGAGCGCTGGGCGGGCCGCCTCGCCTTCACGGATGCGACGACCGGCAAGAAATACGCGATCGGCAAGAATCCCGCGGTGCTGATCGTGCGGCCGCGCGGGTGGCATTTGCCCGAGCGGCATTTGACGGTCGACGGCGAGCCGATCGCGGGCGCCTTGTTCGACTTCGGGCTCTACTATTTCCACAATGCGCCGGTGCTGCTGGCGCAAGGAACGGGTCCGTATTTCTATCTTCCCAAGCTCGAGGGCCATATCGAGGCGCGGCTGTGGAACGACGTGTTCGTGCACGCGCAGGAACGTTTCGGCCATCCGCGGGGCACGATCAAGGCGACGGTGCTGATCGAGACGTTGCCGGCCGCCTTCGAGATGGACGAGATCCTGTGGGAGCTGCGCGACCACATCACCGGACTCAATGCCGGCCGCTGGGACTACATCTTCTCGTTCATCAAGAAATTCGCCAAAAGCTCGAAGTTCGTGGTGCCGGACCGCTCGCAGGTGGTGATGGGCAAGGCGTTCCTGCGGGCCTACGCGCTGCTCCTGATCAAGACCTGCCACCGCCGCGGCGCGTTCGCGATGGGTGGGATGGCGGCGCAAATCCCGGTCAAGAATAATCCCGCCGCGAACGAGGCCGCCTTCGCCAAGGTGCGGGCCGACAAGGAACGCGAGGCCAACGACGGCAACGACGGCACCTGGGTCGCGCACCCCGACCTCGTGCCGATCGCCAGAGAAGTATTCGACCAGCTGATGCCCAAGCCCAATCAGCTCGACAAGCGGCGCGAGGACGTCGACGTGAACCGCGACATGATGCTGGAGATCCACGAGGGCACCAAGACCGAGGCTGGGTTCCGAAATAACATCCGGGTCGGCGTGCAATACATCGAGGCATGGCTGCGCGGCCGCGGCGCGGTGCCAATCTACAATCTGATGGAGGACGCCGCGACCGCCGAAATCTGCCGCGCGCAGATCTGGCAATGGCTCACCTATGGGGCGGAGCTCGACAACGGCACCAAGATCGACGACGATTTCTTCGAGCGCGCGCTCGAAGAGGAGATGGAACGCGTCAAGCGCGAGATCGGGGCGCGCGCCTACCAGGCCGGCCGGTTCACCGAGGCGGTCGCGCTGTTCCGCAAATTGTCGCTCGCCGATACGTTCGAGGAATTTCTGACGATCCCGGCCTATCAACTGATCGCGTGAGCGCTGTCGTTCCGGGGCACCGCGAAGCGGTGTACCCGGAACCCATGAAACTCTGTCGCGATATTCGCAATCGGCGCGCATGGGTTCCGGGTTTGTACCGCGCCCGGAACGACAACCAATTGCCTTACTCCGCGGCCTCGAGCGCGACCTCGCGCAACCTCTGGCGCTCGCCGTCGCGCGAAAGCGCGAGATGCCGGCAATGAAACGCCCGCAGGGTCGAGCGGTGGCCGATCGACACGATGCTCGATTGCTTGAGCCGCTCGGCGAGCAAGCGGTAGAACTCGGCTTCGGCGGCCTCGTCGAGCGAGGCGGTTGCCTCGTCGAGAAACAGATAATCGGGCGCGTGCAGGATCGCGCGCGCGATCCCGAGCCGCTGCTGCTCCCCGATCGAGAGCATGCGGTTCCAGTGCGCCTCCTCGTAGAGTCGCGGCACGAGCCCGGCGAGGCCGACCGCCTGCAGCACTTCGCGCACTTTGCCCGCCTCGAAGCTTCCCGGCTCGGCCGGATAGGCGATCGCCGCTTCGAGCGAGCCGATCGGCAGGTAGGGTCGCTGCGGCAGCACCATGACGCGGGCGCCTTCGGGAACGGCGACGGTTCCCGAGCCGAATGGCCAAATGCCGCCGATCGCGCGGAACAGCGTCGATTTTCCGGACCCGGAGGGCCCGGTCAGGAGCACGCGCTCGCCGGGCGCAAACGCGAGGCCGTCGGCGCGGACGAGCGGCGCTCCAGTCGGCAGCCGCACATCGAGGCCCTCGAGCGCGAGCTCGCGGCCCTTGCCGGCGGCGATGACGCGAATGACCGGCGGGGTCACCGCCGCGGCCTCGCCGACCGCGACCGATTTCTCGAACCCGGCGAGGCGCTCGATCACGGCGCGCCATTCGGCGAACTCGCGATAGACCGAGATGAACACCGAAAGCGAGCGCTGAACGCTGTTGAAGGCATGCGCGGTCTGGGTCAGCACGCCGAGCTGGATGTGACCGGCGAAATAGGCGGGGCTGACCACGATATAGGGAAACACCACCGAGGCCTGATTGTAGCCGGCGGTGAGGAACGTGAGCCGTTTGGTCCGCGTCATGATCAGGAACCAATTGCCCACCACCGAGGCGAACCGATCGATGAGCCGCGTCTGCTCCGCGGCCTCGCCGCGCAAAAGCGCGATCTGCTCGGAATTCTCCCGCGTGCGCACCAGGTTGAAGCGGAAATCCGCCTCGAAGCGCTGCTGGTTGAAATTGAGCCCGATCAGCGCCCGGCCGATGAGGTGCGTCAGCACCGTGCCGAGCACGGCATAGATCAACGCCGCCCAGACCAGATAGCCGGGGATCGTGCGGTCGGCGCCGAACAGGTGCAGCGGCGCGAGTGCCGAAAGCCCCCACAGGATCACGACGAAGGAGGCGAACGACACGATCGAGCTCAGCACGTTGATGCCGATATACATCGTGCGCTCGACGAACATGCGGATGTCGTCGGCGATGCGCTGATCGGGGTTGTCGGCGGCGTCGCCGAGCAGCTGCATGCGGTAATGATTGGAATGATCGAGCCAACGGCCGAGATAGCGGACGGTCATCCACCGCCGCCAGCGGATCTGCAGCCATTGATTGAGGTAGAGCTGATAGACCGCCATCACGATGAAGATCGCGGCGAGCATGCAGAAATACAGCAGCTCGCCCACGAAGGCATCCCAATTGTGGTCCTGGATGGCGTTGAAGAACCGGGCATTCCACTGGTTGATCAGCACGTCGATCGCGACGAGGCCGAGCTCGATGCCGATGACGCTCGCGAGCAGGATGCGGCCCGGCCAGCGGTCCTCGGAGCGGAAATAGGGAATGGCGAGGCCCCAGATGGTGCCGAGCGTGGTGAAAAAGCCTCTCACGGGATGCTCCTGTCTGTGGGGCCGGGTTGGCAGGCGCGTTTTAGTACAAATCTTCGGGTCGGAACTGCGGCATCACGCGCAAGTGACGCTCGAAGGGTCATCCCGGAGCCCGCGCGGGCGCGGGCATCCGGGATCCCGACCGGGGCTAGCGCTGGCCTGCACTCGTAGCCTGGACGGAGCGACCGCACCGCGCCGCGCAATGCGGGACAGCACCCCCCGGATTACGCGGCGCTTTCGCGCCGGTCCATCCGGGCTACCATCGACTCGAGCAAACAAAAGGGCCGCGTCGCCGCGGCCCTCTACGCATCGCGCCTGAGCTTGCTCAGTAATCCATGCCGCCGCCGGGCATTCCCGGCGTGGCCGGCTTCTCCTTCGGCAGCTCGGCGACCATCGCCTCGGTGGTGACGAGAAGCCCGGCGACCGAGGCCGCATCCTGCAGCGCGGCGCGGACCACCTTGGCCGGGTCGATGATGCCGGCATCGACGAGGTCGACGTAGCGCTCGCGCTGGGCGTCGAAGCCGAAGGTCTCGGAGCGCTCGTCGAGCACTCTGCCGACCACGATCGAGCCCTCGACCCCGGCGTTCTCCGCGATCTGGCGGATCGGCGCCTCGAGCGCCCGCTGCACGATCCTGATCCCGGCCTGGATGTCGGAATTGTCGGATTTGAGCTTCTCGATCGCCTTCTTGGCGCGCAGCAGGGCGACGCCACCGCCCGGCACGATGCCTTCCTCGACCGCGGCGCGGGTGGCGTTGAGCGCATCCTCGACGCGGTCCTTCTTCTCCTTGACCTCGACTTCGGTCGCGCCGCCGACGCGGATCACCGCGACGCCGCCCGCGAGCTTCGCGAGCCGCTCCTGGAGCTTCTCGCGATCGTAGTCCGAAGTGGTTTCCTCGATCTGCTGCTTGATCTGGTTGACGCGCCCCTCGATGTCCTTCTTCTTGCCGGCGCCTTCCACGATCGTGGTCTTCTCCTTTTCGATGATCACCTTCTTGGCGCGGCCGAGCATTTGCAGCGTCACGTTCTCGAGCTTGATGCCGAGATCTTCGGAGATCAGCTGCCCGCCGGTCAGCACCGCGATGTCCTCGAGCATCGCCTTGCGGCGGTCGCCGAACCCCGGCGCCTTGACGGCCGCGACCTTGAGCCCGCCGCGCAGCTTGTTGACGACGAGCGTCGCCAGCGCCTCGCCCTCGACGTCCTCGGCGATGATCACCAGCGGCCGTCCGGACTGCACCACCTGCTCGAGCACGGGGAGCATCGCCTGCAGGCCCGAGAGCTTCTTCTCGTGCAGCAGCACGTGCGCGTCCTCGAGCTCGGCGATCATCTTCTCGGCGTTGGTGATGAAATACGGCGAGAGGTACCCGCGGTCGAACTGCATGCCCTCGACGACCTCGAGCTCCGTCTCGAGCGCTTTCGCCTCCTCGACCGTGATCACGCCTTCGTTGCCGACCTTCTGCATGGCGCCGGCTATCATCTTGCCGATCGAGCGGTCGCCATTGGCCGAGACGGTACCGACCTGCGCGACTTCTTCGGACGAGCTCACCTTCTTGGCCCGCCGCTCGATCTCTTTCACGACCACCGCGACCGCCTGATCGATGCCGCGCTTGAGATCCATAGGATTCATCCCGGCCGCGACCGCCTTGGCGCCTTCCTTCACGATCGCATGCGCGAGCACGGTCGCGGTCGTGGTGCCGTCGCCGGCGAGATCCGAGGTCTTCTGGGCCACCTCGCGCACCATCTGCGCGCCCATGTTCTCGAGCTTGTCGTCGAGCTCGATCTCCTTGGCGACGGTGACGCCGTCCTTGGTGATGCGGGGGGCGCCGAAGGACTTGTCGAGCACGACATTGCGGCCTTTGGGACCGAGCGTCACCCGGACGGCGTTGGCGAGGATTTCGACGCCGCGCAGCATCTTCTCGCGGGCGTCGGCAGAGAATCTTACGTCCTTGGCGGCCATGGATTGCTACTCCGGTTGGTGGATTGTGGCTTGGCTGGGATGTGGCGACAGCCGGCGCTTTGGAAAACGGCGGGCATCAGGCGATCACGCCCATGATGTCGGACTCCTTCATGATCAGCAGCTCTTCGCCCTCGAGCTTGACCTCGGTGCCCGACCATTTCCCGAACAGCACCTTGTCGCCGGCCTTGACCTCCGGCTTGATCAGTTGGCCGGCCTCGTCGCGCCCGCCGGGGCCGACGGCGATGACCTCGCCTTCCTGCGGCTTCTCCGCGGCCGTATCCGGGATGATGATGCCGCCGGCCGATTTGGTCTCGGCCTCGACGCGCCGCACGACGACGCGGTCGTGCAGGGGACGGAACTTGAGCTTGGCCATGCTTTCCTCATCGGCGCGGAACGCGCGGGGTTGAGCGAGGTTACCGATCGGAGGATCCGTTAGCACTCGCGCGGCGCGAGTGCCAGGATGCGGAAATATGGCTGGCCACCCGCCGGTGTCAAGGTCAATGCACTCGGCCGGCCGCAACGCGCCGCCCCCCAGATTTGGCGAGCCGCCCGGTTCGGGGCGAGGCTGCGTCGTCGGCCCCGCCAATGGGAAGCTCTCAATTCTGGCCGCTAGCCCCTGGAAATGCACTGAATTTCGGTCCTCCCCGGCTTGCGCCGGAGTCCCGACGCGGGTAGCTTGCCCGCGGGGGAAGGGTTGGAGGCGTTCCAGGCATGGACGTCCGCGCCCTTTGCATTTGCCTTTCCTCCTTCTTCGGCGTGGCGGCCCTGAGGGGCCTTGCTTCCGACGCTCGACGGCCCCATCGCCGCTCCCGACCGCGCCCTCTCATTCTCGCCAGCTCATGTCTCACCCCACTCTAGGAGTGACCTATGCCGTCCACCCGTAAGGCTCCTGCCGAGCTCGACCCCGCGATTCCGGCGGTCGTTGCCCCGGAACAGAACGGGCAGGAGGCGGCGAACAGCGGCGGCGATCTCGCTATGTACGATTTGCTGCGCGCGCTCCAGGCGATGCGGGTCGGCGATTTCTCCGTACGCATGGCGGGCGATCAAGTCGGTCTAGGCGGCAAGATTGCCGACGCCTTCAACGAGATCGTGGCCGCCAATCAGCGGATGGCACAGCAGCTCGAACGGGTCGGCCACGTGGTCGGCAAGGAAGGCAAGACCCGCCAGCGGGTGAAGTTCGGGCCGCCCAGCGGCGCATGGGGCGAGATGGAGGCGTCCGTCAATAGCCTCATCGACGATCTGCTCTGGCCGACGACCGAGGTCACTCGCGCGATCGCCGCGGTCGCCCAGGGCGATCTGTTGCAGACGGTGCGGCTCGACGTCGACGGCCGGCCGCTGCAAGGCGAGTTTCTGCGCTCGGCGACGATCGTCAACACCATGATCAAGCAGCTGAGCGTGTTCACCTCGGAGGTCACCCGCGTCGCGCGCGAGGTCGGAACCGAGGGCAAGCTCGGCGGCCAAGCCCAGGTGCGCGAGGTCACCGGGGTGTGGAAGGACCTGACCGAAAGCGTCAACTCGATGGCGAGCAACTTGACCGCCCAGGTCCGCAACATCGCCGACGTGACCATCGCGGTCGCCAACGGCGATCTCTCCAAGAAGATCACGGTCGACGTGCGGGGCGAGATCCTGCAGCTCAAGGAAGCCATCAACACCATGGTGGACCAGCTGCGCTCGTTCGCCTCCGAGGTGACGCGCGTCGCGCGCGAGGTCGGCACCGAGGGCAAGCTGGGCGGCCAGGCGATCGTGCCCGGCGTCGCCGGCACCTGGAAGGACCTGACCGATTCGGTCAACGCGATGTGCGGCAACCTCACGGACCAGGTCCGCAACATCGCCCAGGTGACGACGGCGGTCGCCCGCGGCGATCTCTCGCGCAAGATCACGGTCGACGTGCGCGGTGAGATTCTCGAGCTCAAAGACACCATCAACACCATGGTCGATCAGCTCAACGCCTTCGCCGGCGAGGTGACGCGTGTCGCCCGCGAGGTCGGCACCGAAGGCAAGCTCGGCGGCCAAGCCTACGTATCGGGGGTCGCCGGCACCTGGAAGGACCTCACCGACAACGTCAACCTGATGGCCTCGAACCTGACCGCGCAGGTCCGCAACATCGCCGAGGTCGCGACCGCGATCGCCGGCGGGGATCTCTCGAAGAAGATCACGGTCAATGTCAGCGGCGAGATCCTGCAGCTCAAAGAGACCATCAACACCATGGTCGACCAGCTCAACGCCTTCGCGGGCGAGGTCACCCGCGTGGCGCGCGAGGTCGGCACTGACGGGCGGCTCGGCGGCCAGGCCAACGTGCTCGGCGTCGCCGGCACCTGGAAAGACCTCACCGACAGCGTCAACATCATGGCGTCGAATCTGACCGCGCAGGTCCGCAACATCGCCGAGGTGGTGACCGCGATCGCCGGCGGCGATCTCTCGAAGAAGATCACGGTCGACGTGCGCGGCGAGATCCTCCAGCTCAAAGAGACGATCAACACCACGGTCGATCAGCTCAACGCGTTTGCGTCGGAAGTGACGCGCGTCGCCCGCGAGGTCGGCACCGAGGGCAAGCTCGGCGGCCAGGCGGTGGTCCGCGGCGTCGCCGGCACCTGGAAGGATTTGACCGACAGCGTCAACTCGATGGCCTCGAACCTCACGGGCCAGGTTCGTAACATCGCCGAGGTCGCGACCGCCGTCGCGCAGGGCGACTTGTCGAAGAAGATCACCGTCAATGTGAGCGGCGAGATTCTGCAGCTCAAGGAGACCATCAACACGATGGTCGACCAGCTCAATGCGTTCGCGGCGGAGGTGACGCGGGTCGCGCGCGAGGTCGGCACCGACGGCAAGCTCGGCGGCCAGGCCCAGGTTCCGGGCGTCGCCGGCACCTGGAAGGACCTCACTGACAGCGTCAACTCCATGGCGTCGAACCTGACGGGCCAGGTCCGCAACATCGCCGAGGTGTCGACCGCGATCGCCAACGGCGACCTCTCGCGCAAGATCACGGTCGACGTGCGCGGCGAGATCCTGCAGCTCAAAGAGACCCTCAACACCATGGTCGACCAGCTCAACCGCTTCGCCGGCGAGGTGACGCGGGTGGCGCGCGAGGTCGGCACCGACGGACGGCTGGGCGGTCAGGCCAACGTGCCGGGCGTCGCCGGCACCTGGAAGGACTTGACCGACAGCGTCAATTCCATGGCCGGCAACCTCACCGCGCAGGTGCGCAACATCGCCGAGGTGACGACCGCGGTCGCGCGCGGCGACCTCTCGCGCAAGATCACGGTCGACGTGAAGGGCGAGATTCTCGAGCTCAAAAACACCATCAACACCATGGTGGACCAGCTCAACGCCTTTGCATCGGAGGTGACCCGCGTCGCCCGCGAGGTCGGCACCGAGGGCAAGCTTGGCGGCCAGGCGCAGGTGTCCGGCGTCGCCGGTACCTGGAAGGACCTGACCGACAACGTGAACTTCATGGCCTCGAATCTGACCGCGCAGGTGCGCAACATCGCCGAGGTCGCTACCGCGATCGCCAGCGGTGATCTGTCGAAAAAGATCACCGTCGACGTGCGCGGCGAGATCCTGCTGCTCAAAGAAACGCTCAACACCATGGTCGAGCAGCTGCGCTCGTTCGCGGCGGAGGTCACGCGCGTCGCGCGCGAGGTCGGCACCGACGGCCGGCTCGGCGGCCAGGCGGTGGTGCCGGGCGTCGCCGGCACCTGGAAGGACTTGACCGACAACGTCAACCTGCTCGCGGCGAACTTGACCACGCAAGTGCGCAACATCGCCGAGGTGACGACCGCGGTCGCGCGCGGCGACCTTTCGCGCAAGATCACGGTGGACGTGAAGGGCGAGATTCTCGAGCTGAAAAACACCATCAACACCATGGTGGACCAGCTCAACGCCTTCGCGTCGGAGGTCACCCGCGTCGCCCGCGAGGTCGGCACCGAGGGTAAGCTCGGCGGGCAGGCGCAGGTCTCCGGCGTCGCCGGCACCTGGAAGGACCTGACCGACACCGTCAACGTCATGGCCGCCAATCTCACCGAACAGGTGCGCGGCATCGTCAAGGTGGTGACCGCGGTCGCCAACGGCGACCTCAAGCAGAACCTCACGGTGAAATCGAAGGGCGAGGTCGCGGCGCTCGCCGAGACCATCAACAACATGACGGACACGCTGGCGACCTTCGCCGAACAGGTCACGACGGTCGCGCGCGAGGTCGGCGTCGAGGGCCGACTCGGCGGCCAGGCCAACGTCCCGGGCGCCGCCGGCACCTGGAAGGATCTCACCGGCAACGTCAATCTGTTGGCTGCCAACCTCACGACCCAGGTGCGCGCCATCGCCGAGGTCGCGACCGCGGTCACCAAAGGCGACCTGACGCGCTCGATTCAGGTCGAGGCTCGCGGCGAGGTCGCCGAGCTCAAAGACAACATCAACACCATGATCGACAACTTGCGGCTCACCACCGACCGCAACACCGAGCAGGACTGGCTCAAGACCAATCTGGCCAAGTTCACCAACATGCTGCAGGGGCAGCGCGATCTTGCGACGGTCGGGCAGATGCTGCTCACCGAGCTGACCCCGTTGGTCAACGCTCAGCTCGGCGTGATCTATCAGATGGAGGGCGAAGAAGGGCCGACGCTGAAATTGCTCTCGGCCTATGCCGACGGCGGCGTGAACGGCCATCCCCAGCGCATCCAGGTCGGCGCGGGTCTGATCGGGCAATGCGCCGCGGACAAGCGCCGCATTCTGGTCAGCGAGATGCCGAGCAATGCAGTGCCCATCGGCTCGGCGCTGTTCAAGGCCGCGCCCCGCAACGTCATCGTGCTTCCGGTGCTGTTCGAGAATGAGGTCAAAGCGGTCATCGAGCTCGCCTCGGTCACGGCGTTCACCACGTTGCAAACCACGTTCCTCGAGCAGCTCACGGCCAGCATCGGCATCGTGCTCAACTCCATCGAAGCCAGCATGCAAACCGAAGGGCTGCTCAAGCAGTCGCAGCAGCTCGCCGGCGAGCTGCAGGCCCAGCAGCGCGAGCTGCAGCAGACCAACGAGCAGCTCGAGCAGAAGGCGCAGCAGCTCGCGGAGCGCAACGTCGAGGTCGAGCGCAAGAACCAGGAGATCGAGCAGGCGCGCCGGGCGCTGGAGGAAAAGGCCACCGAGCTGGCGCTGACCTCGAAATACAAGTCGGAATTCCTCGCCAACATGTCGCACGAGCTGCGCACGCCGCTCAACAGCATCCTGATCCTCGGCCAGCAGCTGATGGACAATCCCGACGCCAATCTCACGCTCAAGCAGGTGGAGTTCGCGCGCACCATTCACGGCGCCGGCACCGACCTGTTGAACCTGATCAGCGACATTCTCGATCTTTCGAAGATCGAGTCGGGAACGGTGACGGTCGACGCCGAGGAGATCTTCTTCTCCAATTTGGTGGAGATGGTGGCGCGCCCGTTCCGCCACGAAGCGGAAAACCGCCAGCTCTCCTTCGATGTGATGATCGACCCGCACCTCGGACGCAGCCTCGTCACGGATTCCAAACGCCTGCAGCAGGTGCTCAAGAACCTGCTGTCGAACGCCTTCAAGTTCACCGAGCACGGCGGCGTGCGCCTCAACGTGTCGGCGGCGCTCGGCGGCTGGAGCGCCGAGCATCCGGTGCTCAACCAGTCGCCGGCCGTTGTGGCGTTCGAAGTCTCCGACACCGGCATCGGCATTCCGCTGGAGAAGCAGAAGATCATCTTCGAGGCGTTCCAGCAGGCCGATGCCTCGACCAGCCGCAAGTACGGCGGCACCGGTCTCGGGCTCGCGATCTGCCGCGAGCTCGCGAATCTGTTGGGCGGCGAGATTCACCTGCGCTCTTCGCCCGGCGTCGGCAGCGCGTTCACGCTCTATCTGCCGATCAAGTACGCCGGCGCCTCGAACCCCGTCCGGGTGCTACCCAACCTCGAACGGCCGTTCCCCTCGGTCTTGCCGGAGCTGCCCGATCGGCCGGTCGAGCAGATCACGGACGACCGACTCGACCTCGAGCCCGGCGAGGCCATTCTGCTCATCGTCGAGGACGATCCGCATTACGTGCGGGTGATGATGGATCTCGCGCGCGACACGGGCTTCAAGGTGCTGGTCGCGATGCGCGGCGCCGACGCGCTCGACCTCGCGCGGCAATACCAGCCGACGGCCGTGTCGCTCGACGTGTTCCTTCCGGACATGCTGGGCTGGACGGTGCTCAGCCAGCTCAAGCAGAATCCGTTGACCCGGCACATTCCGGTACAGATCATCACGCTCGACGAGGACCGGCACCACGGGCTTTCGCGCGGCGCGTTCTCGTTCGTGACCAAACCGATCACGACGGACGGCTTGGAGGACGCGCTGGCGCGCATCAAGGAATACACCACCCGACGGCGCAAGCGCCTGCTGGTCGTCGAGGACAATCCCGACGAGCGGCTCAGCATCGCCGAGTTGCTCGGTCACGACGATATCGAGATCGCGACGGCCGGCACCGGCGCCGAGGCGCTGGCGGCGCTGAAAGAGCAGCCGAGCGATTGCGTCGTGCTCGACCTCAGGCTGCCCGACATGTCCGGCTTCGAAGTGCTCGAGCGGATTCGCAGCGACGCCCAGCTGTCCGACGTTCCGGTCGTGGTGTTCACCGGGCGCGAGCTCTCGGCCGAGGAAGACGCCCAACTGCACACCATGGCGCGCAGCATCGTGGTCAAGGGCGTGGAATCGCCGGAGCGGCTGCTCGACGAGACCGCGCTGTTCCTGCACCGCGTGGTCACCGACCTGCCGCCGGACAAGCAGCGCATGCTCGAGCGGCTCAACAGCTCGGACGAGGATCTGGTCGGCCGAACCGTGCTGCTGGTCGACGACGATGCCCGCAACATCTTCGCGCTCTCCAGCGTCCTGGAGCGCCGCGGTATGCGGGTGCTTACCGCGACCACCGGCAAGGAGGCGATCGAACTGATCAATTCCACTCCGGACCTGGCGATCGCGCTGACGGACATCATGATGCCCGAAATGGACGGTTACCAGACCATCGAGGCGATCCGGGCGAAGCCGAAGCTGCGGCGTCTGCCGATCGTGGCGCTGACCGCGAAGGCCATGAAGGGTGACCGCGAGAAATGCCTGGAGGCGGGTGCTTCCGATTACCTTGCCAAGCCCGTCAACACCGAACAGCTGCTGTCCGTGCTGCGGATGTGGCTGCACCGCTAGGTCGAGGGCGACGATGAAGGATGAAGTCAACATCCTCCTGGTCGACGACCAGCCGGCGAAGCTCCTGAGCTACGAGGTCATGCTGCAGGAGCTCGGCGAGAATCTCATCAAGGCGAGCTCGGCCCGCGAGGCGCTGGAGCAACTGCTCAAGCGCGAGATCGCCATCGTTCTCGTCGACGTCTGCATGCCGGAGCTCGACGGGTTCCAGCTCGCCGCGATGATCCGCGAGCATCCGCGGTTCCAGAAGACGGCGATCATCTTCATTTCCGCCGTGCATCTCACCGACATGGACCGGTTGCGCGGTTATGCCATGGGCGCGGTCGATTACGTGCCGGTGCCGGTCATTCCCGACGTGCTCCGCGCCAAGGTCAAGGTATTCGCCGAGCTTTACCGCAAGACCCGGCAGTTGGAGCAACTCAACCGCGAGCTGGAACGGCGCGTCGCCGACCGCACCGCGGAGCTGGAAGCATCGACTGGGCGCCTGATGGAAAGCGAACGGAGGCGCACGCTGGCGCTCGCCGCCGGCCAGATGGGCTCGTGGGACTGGGACCTGATGCGCGGGGAGTGCGTGTGGGACGAGGGGCAGTGCCGTATTTTTGGGGTCGATCCGCGAAGCTTCATGGTCACTGCCGAGAACGTGCGCGCGCGCATCCATCCGGAGGATGTCGAACGCCTGGAACAGGCGCTCAAGCGCGTCTCCGCGGACGCGCAATCCTATCAAACCGAGTTCCGCGTCCGACGTCCGAGCGGCGAGCTGCGCTGGTGCCTCGGCACCGCGGCGGCCACGCTCGACGGCAGCAAGCGCATCGTGCGCGTCAGCGGTGTGACCGTGGACATCACCGAGCGCAAGCTCACCGAGGAGCGCCAAGTGCTGCTGGCGCGCGAAGTCGATCACCGCGCCCGCAACGCGCTCGCGGTCGTGCAATCGATCGTGCGGCTCACCCGAGCCGACAGCATCGAGGATTACGTGGCGGCGGTGGAGGGCCGTATCCGCGCGCTCTCGCGCGCCCACATGCTGCTGTCGCGCTCGCGCTGGGAGGGTGCCGATCTGCACAAGCTGGTCGAGGAGGAGCTTGCGCCCTACCGACCCAGCGAGCCCGGCAGCGTGTCGGCGAGCGGCCCCGAAGTGGTGCTGCAGCCCGCAACCGCGCAGGCGCTGGCCTTGGCATTGCATGAGCTCGCCACCAACGCCGCCAAATACGGCGCCTTGTCGAGCGCGGCCGGCAAGGTGCGGCTGACCTGGGAGCTCGGCGCCGACGATCTGGTGCTGCAGTGGGATGAGAGCGGCGGGCCTGCGGTCGAACCGCCGAGTGCCGAGGGTTACGGTACGCGGGTGATCGGCGCCAGCATCGAACGTCAGCTCGGCGGTCACGTTGCGTTCGACTGGCGCCCGCAGGGGCTGCATTGCGCGCTGGTGCTGCCCTGCGTCGCCGAGAAGCCGGCGGTCCTGCCTGTGGCTGCCGAAGACCGAGCGATTGTCGAGCAGGATGCGCTCGCGTCGGCCAAAGTCGTTGCCGGGCGCGTGCTGCTGGTAGAGGACGAAGCGCTCGTGGCCATGATGATGCGCGACATCCTGCTGGAGCTCGGGCTGTCGGTTGCGGGGCCGTTCTGCACGCCGTCGGAGGCGGTCGCGGCCGCGCGCGATGACGGCGTCGACGCCGCCATCCTCGACATCAATCTCGGCGGGGAGCTGATCTATCCGGTCGCCGACACGCTGGCAGCCCGCGGAGTACCGTTCGTGTTCGTCACCGGATACGGCGCCGAAAGCATCGACGGACGGTTTGCGCACGTTCCGATCCTGCAGAAGCCGATCGAACGCCAAGTGCTGCAACACCTGTTCTTGCCGGCGGACGTCAGCCCGCTCGATTTGCCGGCCACCGGGACGGGGCGTCCCGAGCCGCTCTATCCCTCCGCCGCCGAGTAACCGGCCGGGGGGTGGGCTGACCGCCGCTCTGCGCGCAGCAAATCCGGCTTGCGCGAACGTGCGCGGCCCAGCAGAGTCCGCCGCGAGTGCCCGACCGGGGGAGGGTGGTATGCCCAATGTGTTCGCGCACCGCGCTGCGGGGGTGCTTTTGGCGGCCGCCGCGCTTGCGGGCTGTTCGTCGTTCCACAATCCATTTCAGGAAGAGGCTGCGGCTCCGCCGCCCGCGCCCGCCGTGCTGCCGACGCTTCCGCCCGCCTTCCAGCCGGAGGAGATCGTCGGCCGGTGGGGGTTTGCGTCTTATCACAAGGAAGGTGACCGGACGCGGACCGAGGCCGCCGCCAAGGCGCAATGCAACAAGCCCTATGTGATCAATCGCGGCACGACCGGCGGGGTCATGATGCATCTCGCCGACGACGCCAAGCCGAGCGAGCTCAGGCTCAAGGGCGCTCCCGGCGGCAAGACCTATGTGGGTCCCGACGGTCCTCCGGCGAGCCCGCAGGACCGCGAGGTCGTCAGCTTCGACGGCCGCGTGCTGGTGCTGCGCTGGATGGACCCGGAAGTGGCCAGCCGCTACGGAACCGGAGTGTACGTGCGCTGCGGCGCACGGGCATGAGGGCCGGCACCGGCGCGGCCGACGGGTCTTCGATGCGAGCCGGAGCGAAACTGCCTCGTCTGACTGCCCTGCCCTTGAAGCTCGGCGAGCGCGGCGCGCTGCTCCAGGCTCTGCTGAAGGCCAAGCTGCCGGTCGACGATGTCGAGGCGCCGGGGCCGCTGTTCTGGCGGTTCGAAACGACAGACGCGATTCCGGTCGGCTTCGGCGGGTTGGAAATCCACGGCGAGGACGCTTTGCTGCGCTCCATTGTGATTTTTCCGCCGTTGCGCAGCCGCGGCATCGGCACGGCAGTCGTCGTGCAGTTGGAGCTCGAAGCGGCGCTGCACGGCTGCCGTGCGGTGTGGCTTTTGACCGAGGCGGCTTCGGAGTTTTTCGACCGGCTCGGCTATGCTCGCTGCGACCGCGCAGTGGTGCCGCAGGCGATTCAGGAGACCCAGCAGTTCGCGTCGCTGTGTCCCGCGAGCGCCCAGGTGTTGGTCAAGCGCTTGCCCGCGTAATGCGCCCCCGGCGTCGGACAAACGCGCGCAGAGGAATGTCCGCTGTGGTTCGTGCGGCGTTAGCCGCACGGCAAATCCTCCGAGGAGAACCGCGATGAATGAAGACGTCTTGAACTCCAGCGTGCGCAAATTCCTCAAGAAGGTCGGCGTAACTTCGCAGCGCGAGATCGAAAAAGCGGTCCGCGAAGCGGCGGAGCGCGGCGCGCTCAAACCCGATCAGAAGCTGCCAGCGAAGATGCGGCTTCACGTCGGCGGCATCGAGCTCTCGCTCGAGATCGACGGCGACATCGAGCTCGGTTGAGCACCCCGCGTCGTTCGCGTGCACCGGTGAACCGTCAAGTTTGGCTCCGAGAGGCCGGCCCGGCGGCTCCCTCCATTTTGCGCGGAGGGGATCGGGACGGGGTAATTGCTTGATTCGTCAGCCCGCATATCCGCCTCCCGGCTTGCGCGCGGAGCACGCGAGCCGAACTCCTCCGCAAGGCCGGAGGTAACGCGAGCGGGCCGCGAATCCCATGAACCGAGTGCGCGCGTTGTTCGCCGGGCCGTGGCGCGCCGTCCTCGTGCTGGGCGTGACTCAGATTCTTGCCTGGGGAACGATGTTCTACACCCCGGTGCTGATGCTGCCGCGGCTCGCGGCCGACCAAGGATTCACCACGACTTTCGCGATGGCCGGATTCTCGGCCGGCTTGCTGGTTGGTGGCTTTGTCGCGCGCCATGTCGGCGGGTTGATCGATCGGTACGGCGGGCATCGCGTGATGCCGGTCGGCTCGCTGCTCGGCGCGCTCGGATTGTTCGGTCTGGCGCACGCGGCCGAAGCGCTGTCGTATTTGGCGGTGTGGGTCGTGCTGGGCGTGGCGATGGCGGCCTCGCTCTACGATCCGGCCTTCGCGACGCTCGGCCGCATTTTCGGAGCGCGCGCGCGGCAACCGATCACGGTGCTCACACTCGCCGGCGGCTTTGCGTCGACCGTGAGCTGGCCGGCGACGCAGGCGCTGCTGGACGGGCTCGGCTGGCGCGCCACCTATGTGGTCTATGCCGCGCTGCTCGCCGGGATCGCCGCCCCGCTGCATTGGCTCGCGCTGCCGCGCCGGCGGGCCGAAGCGGAAACGCGCCCGGCCGGACCCGCGGGGCCGGCTCCCGCGGTCTTTCCTGCCAAGGGGCGGGCGTTCCTGCTCGTCGCCTCGGCATTTGCCGCCTACGCGTTCGTGCCTTCCGGACTGTCCGCGCATCTGCTTGCGGTCTTCTCGCGCCACGGCATCGAGCCTGCGACCGTCGTCGTGATCGGCGCGCTGTTCGGTCCGGCGCAGGTGACGGCGCGGGTTTGCGAGCTCGCCTTTGCGCGCAACGTGCAGCCGTTGTGGATCGTGCGGCTTGCGCTGGGCGTGCTCGTCCTCGGCTTTGTGCTGCTCGCGCTGTTCGGCTTCACGGTCGCGGCCGCGGCGGCATTCGCCGTCCTGTTCGGCGCCGGCAACGGCTTGATGACCATTGCGCGCGGCACGGTGCCGCTCGCCTTGTTCGGCGCTGCCGGGTACGGCCGGCTGATCGGCCGCATCGCCGGGCCTGCACTGGTCATGCAGGGTGTCGCACCCTTGGTGCTCGCGTTCGTGGCCGAGCGCGGTTCCGATCCGCTGGCGTTGATGCTCGTGGCGAGTCTGACCGGCGTCGCGCTGTTGTGCTTCGCGGTACTGCGCAGGCCAGGGCAGAAATCAGTAGTCAGTAATCAGTAATCAGTGATCAGTACGGCTGTATCGGCAGCGGTTCCGATTCTGATCAGTGGCTACTGATCACCGAATCCTGTTAACCATTTCGCGTCACCAAAAAGAAACCCTACTGCGAGGAAAACGCTCGCGTTGCAATCCTGCAAACGACGCGCGCCAATTCGTTAACCAAACAGTCGCGGCTTGCGCTGCTATTCGGCTGCACGGTGCCGCACAGCACCAGTTCCGACGAACCAGTCACGAGTACGTCGATGCAGCGCCTGGTCCTCTCCGCGTTTGCCCTGAGCGTGCTTGCCGCGGTCCCTGCGGCTGCCGGCCCGCAATTCTATCCCGTTGATGGCTCGAGCCCGGCTGCAGGCTGGCAGAGCACGGAACAGCGCCCAGAATGGCAGCAGCGCGAGCGAAGTCTCGGCGGCGGCTTGCTCGAATTCCTGTTCGGCGGCGGCCGCATGCGCGCGGCGCCGAACGATCCGGCGGGCTACGAGCCGGCCAGGCCGGCGTGGCGGCAGGCGCGCGGCGAGCCCACAGAGCGCTTCGACTGGTCGCGCCGCGCGCCCGATCCCCGCTTCGATCGGCAGATCGTCGAATATTCCGGCGCCGAGAAGCCCGGCACCATCGTCATCGATACCCGCGAGCGCGTGCTCTACCTTGTGGAGGAGCGCCGCAAGGCGATCCGCTACGGGATCGGGGTCGGACGCCCGGGCTTTGCCTGGTCGGGCATCAGGGAAATCTCGATGAAACGCGAGTGGCCGGATTGGACGCCGCCCGACGAGATGCTCCGCCGCCGCCCGGACCTGCCGCGTTACATGGCGGGCGGGCCCGAGAATCCGCTGGGTGCGCGCGCGCTCTATCTCGGCTCTTCGCTCTATCGGATCCACGGCTCGAACGAGCCCTGGACGATCGGGACCGCGGTCTCCTCGGGCTGCATCCGCATGCGCAACGAGGACGTGATCGATCTCTACGGCCGCGTGAAGGTCGGGACCAAAGTCGTGGTGATCTGACGGCAGCGTTCAGGCGGTATCCATTCCGCCGCCGTCATCGAAGCCGCCGTCGTCGGCAAAATCCGTATCGCCCGCGTCCAGGGCATCCTCGTCCTCGGCGTCGATGAAGCCTTGCGGCGCGCCGCCCTCGTTGCCGTAGTCGCGCCCGCGGCCGATATCGTCGAGGCCCGCTTCTCGCGCAAGCTGGTCGGAGCCGCCCCGCCAGGGCGAATCCTCTGCGAACCGAGGAGCGGCATGAAGTTCGTCGAACGTCGCCGCGAACGGCCCTTGGCGATGACCGCCGAGCATCGAGCGCACGCCGTCGAGCAACAGCGCGCCGCCGACCATTCCGGCCGCGGCGGCTGCCGCCGTGCCGAGGAACGACGGTCCGCCGGAATACGGCTGGCCATACGCGGCTTGCTGGGGAACCGCGGCAATTCCGGGCCGCACCGAGGGCACCGAGCCCTGCCGCGCCTCGCTGCGCCCGAACAGCGCTTCGCGCATGTTGTCGAGAAATCCCGGGGGCCGCGCTTGCTCGCCTTCTCCGCGCCCTTCGAGTGCCTCGATATGGGCATTGGCAGCTTTGAGCGCCTCGTCCTGCACCAGCACGGTCTGGACCAGCGGGTAGATCGCGTGGGGTGCGCTGGCGAGCCCTTCGGCAATGGCGCGCTCGGCATCGGGATCGCGCGGCTGGCTTTCAAGCCGGGCGAGGCGATCGAACAGATCGGCGATGAGCTCACGTTCCTGCGGGGTCATCGGGCGCTCCTCTGGATGGCATCAGCACATATGGGCGCTCACCGGCCGGCAGGGAATGGGTTGCCCGCAGTTCGCTTCGCGAGCTCCACGCCGACAGCGGCGAACGCACCGTCGAAACGGTCGCTCGCGAAATAAAGGTACTCGGCCTCACGCTGGTCGGTGAGCGCATCGAGCCGGCGAAGCTCCGTATCGACGTGCCCCGGGTGGCACATGACGAGGCCGCCGTCGGGCAGACCGTCGAGGAAGCGCGGAAACAGCGCGGCGAAATCCGTCGACGGATCGAGATCGTAGACGCCGGCGAACGCCGGATTTGTCGTCAGTCCGAGCGCTGCGGCACGACGGCGAAAGCCGCGGCTGAGCACGCTCAGCGCCAGCGTCTTGAAATCGCCGAGCAAGATTCGCGGCGGCAGCGCGCTGCCACATTGCCTGACCCAGGCGGCGGGCGCGCAGCGCTTCACGCTGTCCAGCACCGCATCGCGAATCTGCGGAAACAAGTGGACGTGCTGGTGGGCATCGACGAAATCCGGCGCGCGTCCGAATGCGGCCGCAAAGGCAGCGAGCTGCGCCTCGACCTCCGCCGCGAGCGCACGCGCATCGAGGCGCCCCAGGAACGCGCGCCGCGCGAGCTCGCGCAACGGCGGGAATGTGCCCTCGGGTGCGGGCCGAAACGCAGTCAGCGGCCGGAATCGCCCGGTCAGGGTCACGTGCAGCCCGATCGCCGCTCGCCGCTCGGCAGCAACCGCCGCGAGCGGCGCCGCCTCCGCCGCAAAGCTCGGCGTGACCACCATCACCGAAATGGCATTGAGACGCCCGCGTGCGATCAGCTCGCGAATTGCCGCACTGACGCCGGGCGCAATGGCGTAATCGTCGGCGCACAGCCAGATCCGCCGCATCGACCAAACACCTATTCGGCGGCGGTTCGCGTCGCTTCCGTCGCGCGCTCGGAGGAATCCGCGGGCTTGAGGCTGTGCTCGGCCACGAAATACACCGGTCGCTGTTTGAGCTCGGATAGAATTTTGCCGATGTACTCACCCATGATGCCGATCATGACGAGCTGCACGCCGCCGAGCACCATCAGGCCGACGATAAGCGAAGGATAACCAGGCACCGATTCCTCGTAGATGAACGTCTGCACGACGATGATGCCGCCGAACACCAGTGCGCTCGCGGCGAGCAGAATGCCGAGCAGGCTCGCGAGCCGCAGCGGCGCTACCGAGAACGAAGTCAGTCCCTCGATCGACAGGCCGACGAGCGAGGGCAGCTTGAACGTAGTCGAGCCGTGGGTGCGTTGCGCGGGCTCGTAGTCGACGCGGATCTGGCGAAAGCCGATCCAGCTCGCGAGACCCTTGAAGAATCTGTTGCGCTCGGGAAGCTGCCGCAGCGCCGCGGCGGCCCGCGGCGAGAGCAGGCGGAAATCGCCGGCGTCCTCGGGAATCTTCTGCCGCGCGCCCCAGTTGATCATCGAATAAAACGTTTTCACGCCGAGCCGGCGCAGCAGCGACTCGTTCTCGCGGTGAGCTTTGGCCGTATAGACCACGTCGTAGCCGTCATCGAGCCAATGCCCGACGAGAGTTTCGATGAGATCCGGCGGATGCTGGCCGTCGCCATCTATGAACAGCACGGCCGGGAGCCGCGCGTGGTCGAGCCCGGCGAGCAGCGCCGCCTCCTTGCCGAAATTGCGCGAGAGGGCGATCAACTGCATGTCCGTGACGCCCGCCGGGAGCGCCCGGGCGATCGCGAGGGTCGCGTCCCGGCTGCCGTCGTCGACATAGACGATCTCGCTCGCGAGCCCGCGCGTCGCGCGTAGCCGCGTCAGCACCGCGCCGATGCGCTGGTGCAGATCGGGAAGGCCCGCCGCCTCGTTGAACAGCGGGATCACCACCGACAGGCCCTGTTCTGCGGGCGCTGCCGATGGGGGATTGCCGACCGACCGGCTCGATCCTGCCGCAATCATGGATTTCTGTTCGCGCCCTCTTTACGCCTGCCGCGGTCGGGGGAGCCGAGCCGGGCAGTGGGATACCGGGCGATCTATAGCGCAAGCGCCTACATCTGTCGCGAAGCCGTGCGCGCGACAATAAGGCTCGGTTAAGGCCGGCAAAAATGCTAGGCGGACCTCTATGAGCACGAGCGCCCGATTGAAGCACTTGTTCACCATGCTGGGCGGCCGGCTGCTCATCGGCCAAGCGGCGAGCTTCGCTACGATCGGCGTCGTGAACACGCTCGTCGATTTCGGGGTGTTTCTGCTCGCGATCACGTTCCTGACCTCCTCGCTCGTCGCCGCGAACGTGTTGTCCTGGACGGTGGCGGTGACCGGCTCCTATGTGATGAACTCGTTCATCACCTTTGCGCGCGAATCCGGCCGAAGACTGCACATGCGGGCCTATCTCGGTTTCGTCGGCTCGGGGATTGCCGGCCTCATCGCCAATACGGCGACGCTGCTGATTGCCGCCAAATTGCTGCTGCTCCCGGTCGTGCTCGCCAAGGTGCTGGCGATCGGGGCGAGCTTTTTGGTGAATTTCTCGCTAGCGCGCTTCCTCGTTTTCCGGCCGCGGCCCGCGCCCGCGGAGTGAGAGGAAGTCTGGTTCGCATTGGGCGCACCGCGTGCTCCGACCTGCCCCTGGAGGGGGAGGTCGCCGAGCGTCGTAAGACGCGAGGGGGGTGGGGGTGAAGCTCACATCACCCCACCCCGGCAGTTCCCCCGGATTGAATCCGGGGGTCGCTGCCGACCCTTCCCCTCCAGGGGAGGGCGAAGTGTGCCCGACGCTCGGTACCCAGCCCAATTGCACGGATCCGCTTACTCGCCGCGGCCCGGCAAAGCGCCGGGGCTGCGGGAGAACACCGCGCTCGCCCGCACCAGGCGATCGCCGTCGACCGTGAGGAACGCATTGGCGAAAGCCAGCCGGCTGCCGATCCGCTGCACCTCGACGTGCGCCTGGACCGAATCGCCGAGTTTCGGCGCGCCGACAAAATCCGCGCACAGACTCGCCGTCGTCAGCGCGGCCGGAGGGTCTTGGCTCAGCGCCGCCCGGTAGCCGAGGGCGACGTCCGCGAGCGTGCGCAGCAGGCCGCCATGCGCGCTGCCTCGCGCGTTCAAATGTTTCGGCAGCACGCGCATCCCGACGATGAAACCGCGGGACTCTTTCCGGTAGAAGAACGGCCCGACCGTCTCGAGGAACGGACTGGTGCGGAACAGCGGCTCGAACCCGGCAGGCGGGCGCGGATCTTCGTCCTGCATGGTTGCCTCTCATGCGTATCGGGAGAGAAGTGAAATAGGCCCGGCCCTCCGGTGCGATCCCTAGCGTCGATCAGGCCGGGGTGAAGCTACGCGCCTAACGCGGCTTCGAGCCGGGCGTAGAGCGGATTTTCGCGCGCGAACACGTAATCGAGCTCGGTGATCGATACGGTGGCGGCCCCGTTCTCGCGCAAGAAGCTCGCGAGCGCGGGAATCGCGGCCGGCGGGCAGTGCAGGGTGAGCATGCCCGAGGAGGTCGGGCCGCCGAACGGCGCCACCACGCCGAACCGCTGCTGCGCGGTCGCGAGCAGCCGCGCGTCGCACTCGGCAAAGCGCGCGCGCACCTCGCGGAATTGCCGCGCGCGCGCCTCCGCGGCGAGCCGATCGAGGATCGACTCCGCGATCGCGCGCTCGGCGGAGCCCCAATGCGCCTTGCGGGCGGCGACGAGATTGGCTTCCGAGCGCAGAATCACGCCGTCGTCGATCACTTTGAGTCCATTCGCCGCGAGCGTCGCGCCCGTCGTGGTGATATCGACGATGAGCTCGGCGGTGCCGGCCCCCGGGGCCGCTTCGGTCGCGCCGAGGCTTTCCACGATGCGATAATCCGTGATGCCGTGTCGGGCGAAGAAGCCGCGCGTCAGATTCACGTATTTGGTCGCAACCCGCATCTTGCGATCGTGGCGCAGGCGGAACGCCGTCGCCACATCGTCGAGGTCGGCCATGGTGCGCACGTCGATCCACGCCTGCGGCACCGCGACGACGACATTGGCATGGCCGAACCCGAGCTTCTCCACGAGCACGACGCTCGTTTCAGTGTCGGGGATCATCTCGCGCACGAGATCCTCGCCGGTGACGCCGAGATGCGCCCCGCCTTGACCGAGCTGGGTCGTGATCTCGGCAGCCGACAGATAGGCGATTTCGACGCCGGGAATTCCATCGAGGGTGCCGCGGTACTCGCGCGCGCCGCGCGGCTGCAACAGCGTGAGGCCGGCGCGACGGAAGAATGCGTGCGCGTTCTCCTGCAGCCGGCCCTTCGCGGGCACCGCGAGCACGAAGGCGCTCATGGCTGCTTCCCAATGGCCTCGAGGCGCTCGATCCAGACCGCGAACCCGACCGCGCGGATCGGCTGCGCGGCGCCGAGCCGCGACAGCAGGGCGTCGTAGCGGCCGCCCGCGACGAACTGCGCCGGGACGCGCCCTTGGGCATCATGAATTTCGAATACGAAGCCGGTGTAATAATCGACGCCGCGGCCGAACGCGGTCGCGAAGTACGTGCGCGCGACATCGATTCCCTGTGCGGCCAAAAATCCGGTGCGACTTTCGAGAAGATCAATGGCCGGACCGAGCGCGATGCCGCTTTCCTCGGCAAGCGAGCGCAGCTGGGCGGCGGCCGCGTCCGGATCGCCGGCGATGTTCAGGAAGCGCTCGATCACTATTCGGGTCGCTTCGGGCAAGCGCGCGCTGCCGCCGAGCGCCGCCTGTTCGAGAAAGCGGTCGGCGATCTCCCCGACAGTGCGCCCGCCCACGGTGGTGATGCCGGCAATCGACAAGAGATCGGTGACGAGCGCGTGCGCGGCGCGAAGATCCTGGCCGGCGAGCGCGGCGAGCAGGCCCTGGTACTCGGGGCCGCCCTGTGCGGCACCGAGGCGCAGCCGGTCGAGATCCTGCGCCAAACTTCCGGTGCGGTGGAAATCCTTGGCGAGGCGACGGCGCCAGGCCGGCGGCAGATCGAGCGCTTCGACCAGCGCCGTGAACAGGCCGACGTCGCCGATGCGGATGTGCGGCGTGTCGATCCCGTAATGCGCGAGCGCTTCGAGGCCGAGCGCCAGCATCTCGGCGTCGGCGGCGGCGGTGTCGCGCCGGCCGAAGGATTCGATGCCGGCCTGCAGGAACTCGCCGGGCTCGCTCCCGCGCTGGCGAAAAACGGGACCGAGATAGCAAAAACCCATCGGCTCCCCGGCCGCGCCCGCCGCGGATGCGAGGTAATCGCGCGAGACCGGAATCGTCAGATCGGGACGCAGGCAGAGCTCGCGGCCCGAGGGCTCGCTGGTGAGATACATGCGCCGGCGAATGTCCTCGCCCGAGAGATCCAGGAACGGCTCGGCCGGCTGCAGGATCGCGGGCTCGACCCGCAAATAGCCGGCGCGCGAATAGGACGCGACCAGCGCCTGCGCACGCGCATCGGGGCCGTTCTTGTCTCCTGTCGGCTGCAACATGGCGCTGTCGGCTCGACATTTGTTCGCGGAGCGCGGCTTTACCACGGTTCAGTTAAGGTTTCGACGGCCATGGCCAGTGGGCCGTGAAACGCGACCTTGCCCGAAACGGTAAGGTTAATGCTTACGGGTAGCCCGTCATCGCGGCCAAGGCCGCGCAGCGGCCGCGAGCCGGGATCCATCACCACCGAAATTTCGATTTCGCATCATCCGTGATCATGGGTCCCCGCTTTCGCGGGGACGACCTGCCATTCTTCGGTCAGCAAGCACATCACGCGGCCGCGCTCGGCCGTGCGGCGAGCGCCTCGTGCCACCGGCGCACGTGCGGGACGTCGTCGGGAAGCGCGATCCCGGCGAATTTCATGAAATCGAGCGAGACGAGCCCGGTGATGTCGGCGACCGTGAAAGTGTCGCCGCAGACGAACGGCTTGTCCGCAAGCTGCCGCTCGAGCGTGGGCAAAAATTTCAGCGCCCGCGCCCGGCTGGTCTCGGCCCAGGCAGCGATCTGCGGCACTTGAACGCTCGCCATGAGCGGATGCGAGTGCTGGAAAAAATTGCCGATTGCCGCCATCAGACCGAACTCGATCCGTCGCTGCCACATCTCAGTTTGCGCACGCGCGAGCGTCGAGGTGCCGAACAGCGGCGGCCGCGGCTGCGTCTCCTCGAAGTAACGGCAAATCGCGATCGATTCCGTGATCACTGTGCCGTCGTCGAGCTCGAGCACCGGCACCGCCTGGCGCGGATTGAGCGCGGTGAACTGCGGCGTGCGCTGCTCGCCCTTCATGATGTCGACCGTCACCCGCGGAACTTCGATGCCCTTCTCGGCGAGGAAGACACGAACGCGGCGCGGGTTCGGCGCATGCGGGAAATCATAGAGTTTCATGGCTTACCTCATATCGATTGCGCCGAGCAGGAGTGAGCACGTCGCGATTAAGTCAATCATGCACACTGCTTGCGCACTGTTGGTTCGTCGTCCCCGGGCAAGCGGGGCCCCATGACCACAGGTCATGAGACATTGCGAAACTCGTGGTCATGGGTCCCGGATTGCCGCTTCGCGGCCTCCGGGACGACCGCCGTTTTTTGGTTGAGCGCCTGCTTCATGGCGGCGCCGGCATCGCCAATCGCCCTGCGCGCATACGGGATCGAGCCGGCGAGGCAGAAGAAATGATGGATCATTCCCGCATGACAGGTGTACTCGACTTCGACCCCCGCCGCCTCGAGCTTGTCCGCATAGGCTTTACCCTCGTCGACCAGCGGATCGAACTCGGCGGTGTGGATGTGCGCCGCCGGCAGACCCGAAACATCGGTCGCGATCAGCGGCGAGAGCCGCGGGTCGATCGGATCGGTTCCGGGCTCGACGTAATGCTGGAAGAACCACTCGATCGACCGCTTCTCCAGCAGATAGCCTTCGGCGAGCGCGAGGCGCGAGGGCGTGTCGACGCCGGATTCGGTCGCCGGATAGAGCAGCAGCTGCAGCGCGAGCTTCGGGGAGCCCCGTTCCTTCGCGAGCTGGCACACGACCGCGGCAAGGTTGCCGCCCGCGGAATCCCCGCCGACAGCGATGCGCTCGGGGTCGATGCCGAACTCGTGTGCTTGCGCGATTACCCAGGACGCGGACGCATAGGCGTCCTCGATCGCGGCCGGGAACTTGTATTCGGGCGCGAGCCGGTACGCGACCGAGATCACGCGGCAGCCGCTCGCATTCGCAAGTTGCCGGCACAGTCCGTCATGGGTGTCGAGGTCGCCGATCACGAAGCCGCCGCCATGGAAATAGACGAGCCCCGGCA
The DNA here is from genome assembly GCA_046727735.1 of Pseudomonadota bacterium. Lineage (GTDB taxonomy): Bacteria > Pseudomonadota > Alphaproteobacteria > Rhizobiales > Xanthobacteraceae > AP-16. The sequence continues at coordinate 51,126 of JBKPDF010000022.1, forward strand.
AGGGTTCGCGCGCGGCATCGCGCGGCGTGTAGCTGCGATAACGTAGCGGGCCGGCGGGACCGGGCAGCGTGCCGTCTTCGATGCGGCCGATCGGCACGTCCTTGGCGTCGGCGGCCTCGGCGAGCGCCCGTAGGCCCTCACGCGCCTCAACCGGGCTGATTTGCCAGACCTTCGGCCGGCCGGCGGCGACGAGCACATCGAGCAGATTCTTCGCGGCGGGATCGAGCGGCATGCTTTTTCCTCCGGGCTTCTCGTACCTGGTTTCGCGCGAGCCGCGATCGCGCTTTCACCTCTCCCCGGAGGGAAGAGGTCGATCCTCGCCCAAGGGCGAGGATCGGGTGAGGGGGTCACGATCCGTATTGTCCCGCAAGACTCGATCCCCCTCACCCCATCCCTCTCCCCGACGGGGAGAAGGAGTCGAACGCGGCCCGCTGACCGCCAAAGCAATGTTGCCTGTGCGGCGAGTCGGCTGCAAAAGTGTCACTCCCATTTCACGCCGTGGCGGGCGAGCACTTCGCGCACGGCCTCGACCAGCTTCTCCGCCGGCACTGCGAATTGCGCCGGCCGGCTCTCGCGCCATTCCTGGTGAGAGGCGATCGCTTCGGCGGCTTTCGCACCTTCGATCAGATCCTTTATCTGGACCTCGTCCTTGGCCTTCTCGTCGGCGCCCTGAATGATCACGCAAGGCGAACCGCGCCGGTCGGCATACTTGAACTGCGGCCCGAGCTTGCCTGACCCGAGATAGAGCTCGGCGCGGATGCCGGCATCGCGCAGCGTCTTCACCATGCGCTGATAGTCGGCGATGCGGTCCTTGTCGAGCACGGTGACGACCACCGGCCCGGCATCCGGTTTCGCATCGGTCTTGCCGATATGGGCGAGCGCGGCCGCGAGCCGCGATACCCCGAGCGAGAATCCGGTCGCGGGCACGCTCTCGCCGCGGAAGCGCGCGATCAGCCCGTCATAGCGCCCGCCGCCGCCGACCGAGCCGAACCGCACCGGCCGGCCCTCGTCGTCCTTGGTCTCGAATGTGAGGTCCACCTCGTAGACCGGGCCGGTGTAATATTCGAGCCCGCGCACAACGGAGGGATCGATCAGGATGCGATCCTCGTAACCACATCCAGAGATGATATTCGATATCTCTTCGAGTTCCCGCAGGCCGTGTTCGGAAGTTTCCGGAATTTGCTTTCCCCCTAAACAGGACATTAGGTTGCGGCGATACTCATCTACATTGAACGGGCGTCGATTTCCCCTCTCGAATTCCTGAATGCTGTGTTCAAGCTGTGACTTGTCCGAGAACTCTACAAACGGAATTTGGGTGATGGCGCTTGTAGTAACGTTCACAGCTGATGCCAGTAACTCAGCGCCTATCGTGAAGTCGCCGCTCTCGTCTCTACGGCCACTGCCCAGTAACTGCTGAACGCCTTTCACACCGACCCGGTCGAGTTTGTCGACCGCGCGCAAGACGGTGAGCCGCTTTCCCAAATCCTCGTCAGCCCCGGTGCCAATTATTTCCAAGACTCCGTCGAGCATCTTTCGATTGTTGACCTTGACCACGTAATCGCCGCGCGGAATGCCGAGCGCCTCCATGGTGTCGGCGGCCATCATGCACATCTCCGCGTCCGCGGCCATCGACGGCGAGCCGACGGTGTCGGCGTCGAACTGCATGAATTGGCGGTAGCGTCCCGGCCCGGGCTTCTCGTTGCGAAATACCCAGCCAACCCGGTAGCTGCGATAGGGCTTCGGCAGCGTCTCGAAATTCTCAGCCACGTAGCGCGCGAGCGGCGCGGTCAGATCGTAGCGCAACGAGAGCCATTGCTCGTCCTCGTCCTGGAACGAGAACACGCCCTCGTTGGGCCGGTCCTGGTCGGGCAGGAATTTTCCGAGCGCGTCCGTGTACTCGATCGCGGGCGTCTCGACCGGCTCGAAGCCGTAGCGCTCGTAGACGGCGCGGATGCGCTCGATCATGCGGTGCTTCGCGCGGATCTCGGCCGCGCCGCGGTCGGCCAATCCGCGCGGCAGCCGCGCTTTGACGCGATTGTCTTTGGGATTGCGCATGGGCTCGCTCGGGAGCGTCGGTATGTCATCGGGAGCCGCTCAGAGCAAGCGGATCATCGCGCTGAGCGGCGGCATCCGCGCGGGCGGCGCCGCTTGCGCTTTACCCGGTGTTCCCGACATCGTCGGCGATCAGGAGGGCGCCGGTTTTGTCGACTGCCACCGCGACCGGCCGGCCGCACGCTTCGCCGTTCGCATTGAGGAAACCCGTGACGACATCCTCGGCCTTGCCGTTCGGACGCCCGTTGCTGAACGGCACGAACACCACCTTGTAGCCGTTGAACTGGTAGCGGTCCCAGCTGCCGTTACTTGGCCCGAAGACGGGCTCGGCCCGAAAGGCCGGCTTCCATCATTTTCTACCGTCCGCTGCCCCAATGCTGTGACAGGTGTCACAACCTCAGCGCGGCCTCCGCGGGCGTATATTTGAGCTTCAGCGCATCCGCCACATCGGGTCGGCAGGATGGAGCCTCGACATCCGATCGACGCCGAATTATAAGCACCTGAAGAGGAGCATCGTCCACACATGGGTTGATGGGCGGATGACTCTGGGGACAGTTATGCCGGACAACCAACGGCATTCGGGCTCACCTGACACTCCGGATGGATTGACCGAGAGCGATCTTGAGCGAGTGATGCGGACCGTGCCGCTCGGCGCGGGGGTGCTCGCCGGCGGGGCTGTTGCCTTACTCGTCCTCGGCTGGCTGATCATCTATCTCTTCATTTTTCTCCCGCGCGGAACGGTGGGCTAGCGATGACGCACGCTCAATCTCCATTGAGCGAACGGCGTATTTTGCTCACCGAGGTGCTGTGGTCGGTTGGCGTCGCCGTCTTGGTCGTCGCGCTTATCGGAATGGTCTTGGTCACGGCTTTGACGATGGGCGTCAATCCGCCGAGCAATGTCGAGCGTATCGACCCCAAGACGCTTCACCTCTCCGGCGAGTTCGCGGAGCAGAATTTAGGAACCACGGTGGCCAGCGATGGCGGCATCACCGCGCGCGTCATTGCAACGCAGTTCATGTTCGTACCGCATTGCATTCAGGTCCCTGAGGGCAAAACGGTAGCACTTCGGATGACCAGCCCGGACGTTATCCATGGCATCCTAGTGACCGGCACCAACGTAAACACCATGGTCGTTCCCGGATACGTTGCGCAGGTGCACACGGTGTTCACGAGGACCGGTGATCTGCTGATGCCTTGCCATGAGTATTGCGGGCTCGGCCATAGTGAAATGTACAGCACCGTGCAGGTCGTGCCTCAAAACGAGTTCAGACCGGACGCAAACGGGAGAGCGGCCTGTGCGCAACGTTAATCGTCTCTGTCTTGCGCATTTGTGGGTCGCCTTCGCGGCGTTCGTCGTCGCTGCGGCGCTGGGTACGTGGCAGATGTGGGTGCGTAGCCCGCTCGGCGCGCAGACCGGAACTCCCGGACAATATTTCATTTCGGTTACCGCCCATGGGGTCTCGATGGCCTACGTGCTGACGACGTTCTTCATCATGGGATTCGGATATTTCGTCGCTGCTACCTCGCTGGCGCGCCCCCTGCCCAGCGTCGTCTGGGCTTGGATCGGCTTTGCTTGCGGGGTCGCCGGAGTCGTGATGGCGACCGTCCCGATTTTTGCAGGCTCCGCTTCCGTCCTGTTCACGTTCTATCCCCCGCTCACCGGCAGCCCGTTTTTCTACATCGGATTAGTGCTGGTCGTTGCCGCGTCATGGATCTGGTGCGCGCTGATGATCATCGGGATGGTTGGCTGGAAGCGTGAAAATCCCGGAAAGCCGGTTCCGCTTGCGATGTTCGCGACCGTTGCGAACGCGATAATGTGGATTTGGACTACGGCGGGCGTTGCGGTGGAGTTGTTATTTCAAGTCATCCCCGCGTCCCTGGGGTTGACCCAAACGATCGATGCTGGGCTCTCGAGAACGCTGTTCTCCTGGACCCTACACGCGATCGTATATTTTTGGCTGATACCCGCTTACATCGCTTTTTACACCATGGCGCCGGGAGCTGCCGGCGGCCGGCTCTATAGCGACACGATGGGACGACTGACGTTTGTTCTGTTTCTCGTTTACAGCTTGCCGGTCGGAATGCACCACCTGATGATGGACCCCGAACACGGTAACGGCACCAAGTTCGTCCAAATGCTGCTCACCGTTTTCGTTGCGGTTCCGACACTGCTGACCATTTTCACGATCAGCGCTTCTTTCGAAATTGCGGGTCGGCTTCGCGGTGGACGAGGTGTGTTCGGCTGGATCGTTGCCTTGCCATGGGAACGCCCGATGGTGCTTGCCACGGGGCTTGCGTTCGTCATGCTCGGTTTCGGCGGGTTCGGCGGGATCGTTAATAACGGCTACGGCATGAACGCCATGGTGCACAATACCTCTTGGGTGACGGCTCATTTTCATCTGATATTTGGCGGCTCCGTCGTGATCATGTACTTCGCGATTGCATATGAAATCTGGCCGGTTTTGACCGGGAAGCAGCATCCTTCGCTTGCACCGCTGCGACTGCAGCTCTGGCTGTGGTTCGTCGGAATGATGATCATGACCATGCCGTGGCACTGGTTGGGCCTGCAAGGTCAATGGCGCCGGGTCGCGAATTTCAATTACAATGATCCAATCATCGCCACCTGGGGCCCCTGGGTCATTGCCTCTCTTATCGGCGGTCTCATCTTGCTCGCCTCGGCGTTGCTGCTCGTCCGAAATCTTGTGATCGTACACCGCAGCGTAGCTGCGTACCTTCCTCGACCCCTCTACACAATTCCCGTGCATCCCGTGCGTACGGTGCCGGCGGCCCTGAACGGCTTCGGGATTTGGAATGTACTCGTGCTGGTTCTGATGGTTGTTGCCTACGGGCTCCCGATCGGACAATACCTGGTTGCGCCATCGCCGGGGGCGATCGTGCACAGGATCGTGGATGCGCCGCGATGAGCGATCGATCCGCGGACGGTCCCCCTGCCGACCGGACTTGGCGCGTGTGGGCCAGCGCGGCAGTGATTGGGATCCTGGCGCTCGGGATCCTGCTCGGGATCCTGATCATACCGATCGTCCAAGGCAGGGGGGCTGGGCTCGACGCTTACACCGCAATCTGCCGCTCGCTGGGTATCCTGGCAGGATCCCCCGCTCAGCGACAGCCAACCAGCAATGCACCCGCAATGCCCGTATCCCAGGTCGTTTGGTCGCCAGAGGTACTGACGGTCCTCGCTCACGCCGATGCAAGCCGGGGGCGCGCGACCGTGCAGGAAGTCTGCTTTGCTTGCCACGGGGAGAACGGGGTTTCCGTCTCCCCCGATTTCCCGAACCTCAATGGTCAATCCGGCGCAGCAATCTACAAGCAACTCAGCGACTATCGAACGGGAAGCCGCCAGAACGACCAGATGAGCGCGATAGCCCAGGCCATCGACGAAGCGGCTCTTCCTGATGTTGCGGCCTATTATGCCGGCCAACCAAAGCGTCGGCCCGCGTTAGGCGTCGTCTCGCGAAACATCATGCGGTTGATTGAACTAGGCGATCCCGCGCGGAATATACCACCTTGCCGCGCTTGCCATCGAGCGGGTGCAGGCGGCCCTATCGAAACCCCGACTCTCAACGAACAGGTGGAGGACTACATGGTCCGGCAGCTTGAAGCCTTTGCCTCCGGACAGCGTCGAAACGACGTATATGGTCGGATGCGGCTGATTGCTGCAAAACTTAGCCCGGCGGAGATCAAGGCGCTCGCCTATTACTACGCCGGAGGCTTCGATTGAGCCGCCGCTGCACGGGGCAGTGAAGCCGAGCGGACTTGTTGTCCTAGGCGACCCCATGCTGTACAACGAGCGGAAGCGTATCGCCGAATTGGCTCTAGCGCATGGTTTGCCATCATCGGCTATCGTTGCGGACATGAGTGATGCGGGCATCCTCATGTCATACGGGCCAAACCTTTTTATTCAGTTCCGCCGAGCGGCAAGATACGTTGATAAAATACTGAAAGGCGCCAAGCCCGGCGATCTGCCGGTCGAGCAGCCGACCAAGTTTGAGCTAGCCATCAATCTCAAGACCGCTAAGACGCTCGGCCTCAATATCCCGCCCTCCCTGCTCGCCCGCGCCGACGAGGTGATCGAGTGAGACGGCGACTAACGTCCGGAACGGGTCATTAGCGGTCGTACCGGGTCAACGAGTTGCGTCCGCTTTCCGCTCAGAGCTGACCTAAATAGGCCTGCGGAGTGAGCCGCTAGGTACCCAGCGGAGACTCAAGCCGATCGATGCCTAGCGGCTAGCGCTGGTCCAGCACAATGCTTCAAAGTTTCCCCCGCGCCGCACCGCGACGATTTCGGCCAGTATGGAGATTGCGATCTCGTCCGGGGTTGTGGCACCCAGATCGAGCCTCGCGGGCGTCTTCAGCTTGGCTAATCGTTCGGCGACGCCGCCGCGCTCGGCAAGCACGGCCTTTGCCTCGCCTTCTTGCGACTGCGCGCTGCAATGGATTGAAGGATGTCGTCGGCGCGATTCATCGGATCCTCACGAGATAAGGTTCCAACGCAGCGAGGCTCGCGAGATTGTGCGCGGGCGCGAACAGATCGACATAGGGCAAGGCGGCCTGCATGCCGCGCGCCTGCGGCGAGTAATCGCGCCAGCCGATCAGCGGATTGAGCCAGATGATCCGCTTGCAGCGGCGGCGCAGGCGCCGCATTTCTTCTCCGAGCCGGGCCGGCTCGCCGGTGTCGTAACCGTCGGAAACGATCATCACCGCCGTGCGGGAATTGATCACGCGTCGCGCATGCCATCGATTGAAGGCGGATAGGCTTTCGCCGATCCGGGTGCCGCCGCCGATGCCCTGCGCCATCACCGAGAGCTTGTCCACGGCGCGCGTCACGTCGCGGTCGCGCAGCGAGGGTGAGACATGGGCAAGCCGCGTGTGAAACACGAAGGCCTCGGCCTCACGGAATGCATCGACCACGCCGTGCAAGAACCGGACGAAAAACGCGGTGTACGGATTCATCGAGCCGGAAGCATCGAGCAGCACGACGAGTCGCAGCGGTTTGATCTTACGCCGGCGCCAGGCTAGCTCCATCATCGTGCCGCCGTGCGAGATATTGCGATGAATGGTGCGGCGCAGATCGAGCCGCCGCCCGCGCTGGCGGATTTGTTCGCGGCGAACGAGGCGGAGCCGCATGACGCGGGCGAGGCGATAGGCGAGTGCATGCGTCGCCGCGATATCGTCGGGATCGACGATGTGACGCAGGTCGGTCTCGGCCAGGACTTCGGTGCGTGATGCGCCGCCGCGCTGCCCGCGGCCGTCTCCGCGAGCCTCGGCGCCGTCGTTCCGCCGTTCGGTACGATCGGGCGGCCCGAGCGCGTCTTGCGGCACATGACTTTCGGCGAGCCGCCGCGCTGCCGCGTGCGGGCCGCTCGGCGTACCTGACAAGACTTGCCGCCGCCGCATGTCACAGCCGCGCCAGAACGCGTCGAAGATTTCGTCGAAACGCCCCCAATCGGAACGGGTCGCGCAGAACAGCGCGCGCAGCGCCGGCTTGAGCGATGCCGCGCGCGCGGCGGCGGGCGACGTCAGGATGGCCAGTGCGTCGCGCGTCTCGGCAAGCCCGATGCGAAAGCCGTTGTCTCGCAGTGTCCTCGCAAAGCCGGCGAGCCGCCGGCACGCCGGGGCGCCGAGAAACTCATTCCGCTCATTCCTGCGGAGGCGTGCATCGAGCGCCGGGTTCCTGCTTACGGGCGGACGCGCGACTTCATGGACGTTGCCGGCCATCATGCGACCTTGCCGACCAGCCGCGCGCTGACCTCGCGCGTCACCCGCGCTCGATCTTCCTGCGTCTTGAGCAAACAGATCATCGTCTCGTAGACGGTCTCCGGTTCCTGCCGCAGATCGTGCAATTCGAGGCCGAACAGCGTCGCCGCCCAATCGAGCGTTTCGGCGACGCCCGGCACTTTACGTAGATCTTCCTTGCGGACCGCGGCGACCATGCGCGCGATTTGCAGGGCGAGCGCGGTATCGATGCCTGGCACGCGGGTGAGGATGATTTTTGCTTCGCGATCGACCTCGGGAAAATCGATATAATGATAAAGGCAGCGCCGGCGCAGCGCGTCGGACAATTCGCGGGTGCCGTTCGAAGTCAGCACGACGCGCGGGATCACCGTCGCCTTGATCGTGCCGAGCTCCGGAATGCTGACCTGAAAATCGGAGAGGAGTTCGAGCAGAAACGCTTCGAATTCCTCGTCAGCTCGATCGACTTCGTCGATCAACAGTACCGGCGTTTTGTCGCGGCGGATAGCGGCGAGGAGTGGGCGTTCCAGGAGGTATTTTTCGGAAAAGATATGTTCCTCGATAGCCTCGGCATTCTCGCCGACGCTCTCGCGGGCTTTGATGGCAAGAAGCTGGCGCTGATAATTCCACTCGTAAAGGGCGGCGTTCTGATCAAGCCCCTCGTAACACTGCAGGCGGATCAGTTCGGCGCCGTACACGGCGGCCAGCGCCTTGCCGACTTCGGTCTTGCCGACACCGGCTTCGCCCTCGAGCAAGAGCGGCCGCTTGAGGAAGTCCATAAGCCACAATGCGGTAGCAATATCATGATCGGCGACATAGCCGACGGCGGCGAGTTTATCGGCGATTTCTTCGCGGTTGAGGGTCATGGCACGTCATCCCGGGCACCATAAGACGTCATGCCCGGAATCGAGAATGTACGAATTCCGCTCCGGTCGTGCCACATCGAACAAGAGTGGGCGCGGATTCCGCCTGTTTGCCCGTTCGGCCCAGAGTGACGTTACGGGTGCAGCCCGAGCTTCTCGGCCGCCATCCAGGTGCGCCAATGGTCGTGCGGCATCTGGATGTGCGTGGAGCCGAGGAACGCGAACGCGTCATTGACGGCGTTGGAGAAGCACGGCACGCCGCCGACATTGGGACTCTCGCCGACGCCCTTGGCTCCGATCGGATGATGCGGCGACGGCGTGGTGGTCCAGTCGGTTTCCCAATGCGGGGTTTCGACCGCGGTCGGCAGGAAGTAATCCAAAAACGACGCGGTAGTGACGTTGCCGTCGGCATCGTAATGAATTTCCTGGCCCATGGCGATGCCGAAGGCTTCGGTCAATCCGCCGTGGATCTGGCCTTCGATGATCATCGGGTTGATCCGCGTGCCGCAATCGTCGAGCGCATAGAAGCGGCGCACTTTGGTCTGGCCCGTATCGACGTCGACATCGACGACGCAGATATAGGCGCCGAACGGAAACGTGAAATTCGGCGGATCGTAGTAATTGATCGCCTCGAGGCCGGGCTCCATGCCGGGCGGCACTTCGTGATAGGCCGCCCAGGCCAGCTCGGTCATGGTCTTGAAGCGCTCGGGATTGCCCTTCACCCGGAAACGGTCGACGTCCCATTCCAGATCGTCATCGTGCACCTCGAGCATATAGGCGGCGATCATCTGCGCTTTGGCCTTGATTTTTCGGCAGGCCATGGCGGTCGCCGCGCCCGATACCGGCGTCGAGCGCGAGCCGTAGGTGCCGAGACCGTAGGGCGCCGTGTCGGTATTGCCCTCTTCCACCGTGATGCTGTCGGCCGGCAGTCCGAGTTCGGTGGCGATGATCTGGGCATAAGTCGTCTCGTGACCCTGGCCTTGTGATTTGGTGCCGAGCCGGCAAATGCCGGAGCCGGTCGGGTGAATGCGGATTTCCGCGGAGTCGAACATGGCGATGCCGAGAATATCGCAGGCGCGAGACGGCCCGGCGCCGACGATCTCGGTAAAGAACGCGACGCCGATACCCATCAGTTCGCGGGTCTCGCCGCGCTTGAACGCCTGGCGCTTGGCTTTCTGCTCTTCGCGGAGCCGATTGTAGCCGACCGACTCCATCGCCTTCTTCAGGGCCGTCTGGTAGTCGCCGGAATCGTACTGCCAGCCGAACGCGCTCGTGTACGGGAATTGCTCGCGACGGATGAGGTTCTTCATCCGGAACTCGGCCGGATCCATGCCCAGCTTTTGCGCCATGATGTCCATGGCGCGTTCGATGCAATAGGCCGCCTCCGTGACGCGGAACGAACAGCGATAGGCGACGCCGCCCGGCGCCTTGTTGGTATAGACGCCGTCGACCAGACAATACGCCGCCGGGAAATCGTAGGAACCGGAAATGATGGAGAACAGTCCGGCCGGCCACTTGGTCGCGTTGGCGCAGGCATCGAACGCGCCGTGATCGGCGATGGTGTAACAGCGCAGACCCGTCACTCTGCCGTCCTTGGTCGCGGCGATCTCGACGTCCATATAGAAGTCGCGCGCGAACGCGGTGGTCGAGAGATTCTCGATCCGGTCTTCGGTCCATTTCACCGGCCGCCCGGTGACGATGGAGGCGACGATCGCACAGATATAGCCCGGATAAGCGCCGACCTTGTTGCCGAAACCGCCGCCGATGTCCGGGGCGATGACGTGGATCTTGTGCTCCGGGATCTTGGAGATCAGCGAGCCGACGGTGCGGATGACATGCGGCGCCTGGAACGTGCCCCAGAGCGTCAACTCGCCTTTGATTTTGTCGAACGAGGCGACGCACTGGCACGTCTCCAGCGGACATGGGTGTACCCGGGGATAGACGATCAGCTCCTTGATGGTCACGTCGGCCTTGGCTAAGGCGGCATCGGCTGCAGCCTTGTCGCCGGCCTGCCAGGCGAAGACATGATTGTAGTGCTTACGCTTGCCGTGCGCGCCGTCCGTCTTGTCCTTCAGATCCTCGCGGATCACCGGTGCGCCTTCTGCCATCGCCCTCAGCGGGTCGACATTGACCGGCAGTGCCTCGTATTCCACCTCGACCAGTTCGACGGCGTCGGCTGCCGCTTCGCGGCTTTCGGCGACAACGAAGGCGACCTCCTGGTTTTGGAACAGCACCTTGCCGTCCGCGAGCACCATCTGCACGTCGCCGGCGAGAGTCGGCATCCAGGCCAAATTTACGGTCTTGAGCGTCTCGGCGGTGATTACCGCGACGACGCCCGGCAACGCCGTGGCTTTGGCGGTGTCGATTTTCTTCACGCGCGCGTGGCCGTGGGACGAGCGCACCAGATCGCCATAGAGCATCCCGGGCAGCTTGATGTCGTCGACGTAATTGCCCTTGCCCTGAACGAAGCGGATATCCTCGACGCGCTTTCGCTTGCAGCCCATGCCTTCGAGCTTGGCAGCACGCTCGGCGGAGGTGGGGGTCACGTCGTTCATTCCGCTGCCTCCTTGAACGGCACGCCGTTGAGCTTGGCGGCGGCGAATTGAATGGCCTTGACGATGTTCTGGTAGCCGGTGCAGCGGCAGAGATTGCCGGCGATGCCGAAGCGGATTTCTTCTTCCGAGGGATTGTTGTTTTCCTGCAGCAGCCGGTAAGCGCGCGTGATCATTCCCGGGGTGCAGAAGCCGCACTGCAGCCCGTGCATCTCGCGGAAACCTTCCTGAATTGCATGCAGCGTGCCGTCGGCGTTGGCGATGCCTTCGATGGTGCGGACATCGGCGCCGCTCGCCTGGACCGCGAACATGGTGCAGGACTTCACCGACTTGCCGTCGAGATCGACCGTGCAGGCACCGCAATGGCTCGTCTCGCAGCCGATATGCGGGCCGGTGAGATTGAGCTGATCGCGTAGGAAATGGATCAGCAGGGTGCGCGGCTCGACCAGAGCTTCGATCTTGTTGCCGTTCACTCGCATTTCGATATGGGATTTCGCCATCGCTGGCTCCCTCAGCCGCGGGCGCGCGACTTGGCGCGCTCGAGCGCACGGGCGAGCATGACGCCCGCCATTTTGGTGCGGTACTGTGCCGGTCCGCGGGCATCGCTCGCTGGCGATGTGATCGCCTCCGCGGCGGCCGCCGCTTTCCTGATCGTGGCGGGGTCGAGCGTGGACCCGGTCAGGATTTTTGCCGCCTCCTCCGCCCGGAGCGGCGTTTCGGCGACGTTGGTCAAGCCGATCGAGCAGCTTTCAACCCTTCCGCCCTTCATGGTCAGGACCACTGCGGCCGCCGCCGTCGCGTAGTCGCCTACTTTGCGCTTGAGTTTTTCATAGGCCCAGCCGTGTCCCGCGGCCGGGACAGGAATGCGTATCGCGGTCAGCAGGTCACCGGTTTCGAGCGCGGTCGAATAGGCGCCCTGATAAAACTCGCGGGCGGGGATCCGCCGTTCACCCCTGTTGCCGTGGACGTGATAGGCCGCGCCGAGGCACATCATCACCGCCGGCATGTCATTGCCGGGATCGCCGTTCGCGACGTTGCCGCCCAGCGTGCCGACGTACCGGACCTGCGGGTCGGCAATTTGCAACGAAGTTTCGCGAAGCAGCGGAATCTTGTCGGCGAGGAGATCGGAAGCGATCAGCTCGTGCTGGGTGGTCATAGCGCCGATGACGATGTCGTTGCCGTCGGTTCGCACGCCTTTGAGCTCGCGGATCCCGGCGAGATCGACCAGATTGGCCGGCGAGGCAAGGCGCAGCTTCATCATCGGGATGAGGCTGTGGCCACCGGCGAGCGCTCGGCCATCCTCGCCGAGTTCGGCCAGGAGCGCGGCGGCTTCCTGCACGGATTTAGGACGGTGATAGCTGAAGGCTGCAGGTACCACGGGTTATCCTCCCTCGCATGCGCCGCTCTCGCGATCATTGCCGCGGTATTTCCGGCACAGCGGTACGGAATGCTGCACCAATCCTGCAGCCGATGCCATAGGCTTCTTGGCCGAAGTCGCCGGCATCGACCATATCCTTCGCAGATAATGAGTCCGTTGTTCAACGTGGTCCGAAATCGCAGTGACTAAGGACAGGTATCAAGGTCCGCTTGGGGTCAGGGTCGGTCATTCTGGGCTCTGCAGCGCGCGTCCACTGATCTTCCGGTAGCGGACCACAGGTCGGGAGCGTGCCAGGAGCGGAGAGCCCGAAAGCCGTGCGACGGATGCTCACACCGATGCCAAGATTCGCGGGAGCGTAGCTACCCGTCGCTACCATCGGTCGTGGTAGAGTTCGACGCCGTTCTGGCCGCGTAGCGCGGATGGAGTGCCTCGCTCCCGCGCTGGAACTTGGCCATGGAGAGCCCGATGTCGATCATTGAAGCCGGCTTGCGCGGCGGCACAGTGGCAATTCTCCTGCTGATCGCCACCCTCTTCCTCCGTGACGCGGGACGCTCGCCGCCGGGGCGCAACTGCGCGCTGTTTTTGCTGAGCGCCGCCGGTTACGTGATTTGCTCGGCGCCGGGTGTCGCCCGGCTCGATACGCCTATTGGGCTTTTACTCCTGGTGGTCAGCCTCGGAGTACCGGCCTTGTTCTGGATGGCGGCGGCAGCCGTCTTCGACGACGAGTACAAGCCTACATGGCGTCGCGGTTTTGCCTGGCTTGGCCTTGTGATTCTCGGAATGTGGAGCATGCACGACAGTCCGCCGATCGTGGGCCTCGCCTACTACGGACTGTCTTTGCTGTTCGTCGGCCTCGCTGCCTGGCACGCTCTGGTTGGGCGGGAAACTGATCTAGTCGAGGTACGCCGCCGCGTGCGTGCATTGTTGGCAGTTTCGGCCGCATCATACGCCGCGTTGATCATGATCGCCGATGTGGTGTCGCCCGGCAGCTCGGCGACCGCCCCGTTCAGCATCGCCAACGCCGGTGGCCTCGCGGCGGTAACGTTCGCCTTCGCGTTATCGTGGCTCGGGCTCGCGCGTGAAGCGCCATCGCTTTCCCTGGCGAAGTCCGATCCGACTCCCTCGCCGCCGACGGAGGCCGGCCCGGATCGCGCCCCTGCGGCACAGCCCTTCGACGAGCAGGAGAAGGCGCTTTTGGCGGCGTTGCGCAAGCTGATGGAGGAGCAAAGGTTCTATCGACATGACGGGCTGACCGTTGCGGCGCTGGCCGCGCAGCTAGGGATCCCTGAATACCGGCTCCGGCGGCTCATCAACCGGGGGCTGGGTCACCGCAATTTCAACAGCTTCGTCAATGGTTATCGCCTTGCCGAAGCCAGAGCCGCGCTCGCCGATCCGGTCCAGGCAGACGTGCCGATACTGACCATTGCACTCGACACCGGCTTTCAGTCGCTCGCGCCGTTCAATCGTGCCTTCAAGTTGACGGCCGGAACGACGCCGAGCCGTTATCGCCGCCAGTGTCTGGCCCGGCTGAACCCGCGTTTCACCGCCTGACACCTGCTCGATTCCGGAATCGATAAGTCGGATTTCACGATTCGATCAGCTGTTGTCGGATTCCGCAAAGACCGGCGCTCGTCACCCTGTCAGGCTGCCCCGGCCCAAGGCTGGGGGAATGCACATGGCTGCTCATGTCTTTCGCAAAATCCCGCTTGCCGGATTGTCCGCCGGCGCGGCCTTCATGATGAGCGCTGCTGCCGCCTCGGCGCAGCCCAAGGATGCCGAACCGGCGACGCGCCGGACGAACGCTGAAGTCCTGCGCTCGCTGCCGTTCAACGACCGCGCCGACTTCGACGATGCGCAGCGCGGCTTCATCGCGGCATTGCCGGACGCCATCATGTCGGCCGACGGACAACGAACCATCTGGTCGATGAAGCCCTATGCGTTCGTAACGGGCGATGCGCCGGCGACCGTCAATCCGAGCCTGTGGCGCCAGGCGCAGCTCAACAACGTCCACGGCCTCTTCAAGGTCACCGACCGCGTCTACCAGATACGCGGCCTCGACGATTCGAACATGACGATTGTGGAGTCCGACAGCGGCTTGGTCGTCATCGATACGCTGTCCGCGGCCGAGTCCGCTAAGGCCGCCATGGAGCTCTACTCCAGAAACCGTCCGCGCAAGCCGGTCGTCGCGGTCATCTACACGCACCCGCACGGGGATCATTTCGGCGGCGTGAAGGGGGTCATCGGCGAGGACGATGTCCGCAGCGGCAAAGTGCAAGTCTTCGCGCCCGATGATTTCATGGACTATGCCGTGGCCGACAACGTCGTGGCCGGCAATGCCAAATTTCGACGCTCGTTGTATCAGTTCGGCCCGGTCCTGCCGCCCGGCGAACGCGGCCAGGTGGACGCCGGCCATGGCAAGAATATCCCGCGCGGCGGCACCTTCACGTTGATCGCTCCGACCGACCTGATCAGGGACAGCTACGAGACCCGCACGATCGATGGGGTCGAAATCGAATTCCATCTGGTGCCCGGGTCAGAGGCTCCCGTCGAGATGACGTTGTATTTTCCCCAGTTCAAAGTCCTGAACATGGCGGAGGATACGAATCACACCATGCACAATCTATACGCGCTCCGAGGCGCGGAAGTCCGCGACGCCAGATTGTGGTCGAACTACATCAACGAAGCGCTCGATCGCTATGGCGACCGCACGGATGTGCTGATCGCGCAGCATCAATGGCCGACCTGGGGCGCGGAAAGGATCGCGGCATTCCTCAAGAAGCAGCGCGACATGTACAAGTTCATCCACGACCAGTCGCTGCGGCTGCTCAACCGCGCCTATACGCCCGCCGACATTGCCGAAACCCTGAAAATGCCGGCGAGCCTCGCCGGCGATTGGTCCACGCGCGGCTACTACGGAACGCTGAGCCACAATGCCAAGGCGGTCTATCAGAAATATCTCGGCTGGTACGACGCCAATCCCGCCAATCTGTCGCCGCTGCCTCCGGTCGAGCAGGCGCGCCGGACGGTGAACTACATGGGCGGCGCCGATGCCGTGATCGCACGCGCCCGCGACGACTTCAAGGTCGGCGATTACCGCTGGGTCGCAAGCGTGATGAACCAGGTGGTGTTCGCCGATCCCGCCAACCGACCGGCGCGTGAACTCGGCGCCGACGCGCTCGAGCAATTGGGCTACCAGGCCGAGGCGGCCACATGGCGCAACGCCTATTTGATGGGCGCGATGGAGCTGCGCAACGGCGTGACGAAGGTTCCGGGTATCGGCGCCTCCTCGTTGGACATGGTGAAGGCAATTCCCGTCGGCCTCATCTTCGACTTGTGGGGGGCCCGCCTCAATGCCGACAAGGCCGAAGGCAAGACGATTGTGATCAATTGGACGTTCACCGACGTTGGAGAAAAGGTCGCCCTAAATCTGGAGAACTCGGCGCTGACGCACCTGCGCGGCAAGCTGGCCGCCAAGGCGGATGCTGCCTTCACTCTGACGCGGGCGACGCTCAATTCGATCCTGGTCAGGCAGACGACGTTCCCGAATGCTATCAAGGCCGGCGACATCAAGGTTGAGGGAGAACCCGGCAAGCTCGGCGAACTGATCGGGATGCTCGACGAACTTGCGCCGGATTTTCCGATCGTCGAGCCGCTGCAGGCGAAACCGTGAGGCGACGCCTTCGATCCGGCGCATTGCGTCGATCGAACTCGATAGCGCGAACGATCATGTGTGCTGGATCGGCTGTCCTGTTCGCCGTGCATTGCCTGTCCGTCCCGGCGAAAGCGTGCGCGTTCGATGGCATCTTTGACGACAGTTTCGGTGTACCGCATCCGAGATCGATTGAAGTCGCCGTGGCGGTGCGGCGGGCGGTCAAGGACGGAATGCTGCCGCCAAGCGCCCTCGAACCGATCGTGCCCGGCATCGCGGGTCTATGGCGGGCGACCGGTCGCCTACATGCATTGAAAGGCCGTCTTTCTGCAATTGTGGCCTCGTTCCCTGTCGTTTCGATCGCGGTACTGTTGATCGACTCCGGCCTTTGGACGCGTTTCACGCGGGTGTCCGCCGGCTATTCGAGCCAAATCCACGCCCCATCGGCCGCGTCTGGAGACATCGTTGTCGTTTCCGATGAGGCGGCCATCGCGGAACTTTTGGCCGGTCGCTTGTCGGCCCGCTCGGCCATCGATCGGGGATTGATTGTTGTTGACGCGCTACCAGCCGCACAGGAGCGCGTCCGCGATCTGCTCATTGCCGCCTTCGAAGCCCGGTCACCGCTCGGGGCGAGCGCGGATTCAGTCAGCAGGCGGACACCTTGGCGCAGTTTGGAGCACTAGTGCCGGATGACTTTTCTTCGAATCTGCTTAGGTCAGCTCTGAGCGGCAAAGCGGCGGCCAATGCCATAGGCTGCACCGCTTCCCTTGAATTGGCGTGCGGAAACGATTTGCGGCAATCGGGCGCGCGGCGCATTCCCGGCGCCGATTTCGCCCGTGCGCGGCGGCTGCTATACCGGCGCGAGATTTCGGGCGCGAGATGCGCCCGCGTCAAAAAATCCAACAGGGAGGCCGACATGCCGCAGGCGACAAGCGAAGCGCGAGCCAGCGCGGTTCCCAACGATCTCGAATCCTTCTGGATTCCGTTCACGCCCAACCGCGCCTTCAAGAAGGCGCCGCGGCTGATCGCGCGCGCCAAGGGCATGCATTACTACACGGTCGAGGGCCGCGCCGTGCTCGACGGCACCGCGGGCCTGTGGTGCTGCAATGCCGGCCACGGCCGCGACGAGATCGTCGCCGCGATCGCCCGCCAGGCGGCCGAGCTCGACTACGCGCCGGCGTTCCAGTTCTCCCACCCGAAGGCCTTCGAGCTCGCGAACCGCCTCGCGGCGCTCGCGCCCGGCGAGCTCGACCACGCCTTCTTCTGCAATTCCGGGTCCGAGGCGGTCGACACCGGGCTCAAAATCGCGCTCGCCTACCACAACGTGCGCGGCCAGGCCTCGCGCACCCGGCTGATCGGCCGCGAGCGCGGCTATCACGGGGTCGGTTTCGGCGGCATCTCGGTCGGCGGCATCGTCGCGAACCGCAAATATTTCGGCGCGCTGCTCGCCGGCGTCGACCATTTGCCGCATACCTACAATCGCGAAAAGCAGGCCTTCACCAAAGGCGAGCCCGAATGGGGCGCACATCTTGCCGACGAGCTCGACCGGCTCGTCGCGCTGCACGACGCCTCGACGATCGCCGCCGTCATCGTCGAGCCGATGGCGGGCTCGACCGGCGTGCTGCCGCCGCCCAAGGGCTATCTCGAGCGTCTGCGCGCGATCTGCAACAAGCACGGCATCCTGTTGATCTTCGACGAGGTCATCACCGCCTTCGGCCGGCTCGGCCATGCGTTCGCGGCGGAGCGCTACGGCGTCGAGCCCGACATGATCACCTTCGCCAAGGGCGTGACGTCCGGCACCGTACCGATGGCGGGCGTGATGGTGAAGAAATCCGTCTACGACGCCTTCATGAACGGGCCCGAGAACGTCATCGAGCTCTTCCACGGCTACACCTATTCGGCCCATCCGCTCGCCTGCGCGGCCGGCCTCGCCGCGCTCGACGTCTACCGCGAGGAGGGGCTGTTCGAGCGCGCGAAGAAGCTCGAAACGGTCTGGGCCGAGGCCGCGATGGGGCTCAAGGGCCTGCCGCACGTCCTCGACATCCGCACCATCGGCCTCGTCGCCGGGATCGATCTCGCCTCGCGGCCCGACGCCGTCGGCGGCCGCGCCTACGAGGCGATGGTCAAGGGCTTCGAGCAGGGGGTGATGATGCGCATCACCGCCGACACCATCGCGCTCTCCCCGCCGCTGATCATCCGCGAGGCAGAGATCGCCGAACTGTTCGACAAGGTGGGGCGGGTGATTAGGGGATTGGGCTAGTTCAACTCCAGCTCATAGGTCACCCAGCGGGAGCGGCGGGCGAGCCGGTCGTAGAGGAATTGTGCGTCAACGTTGTCGTCGGCGGTGCGCCAATAGATGCGAGCCCAGCGTGCGCGCCGGCCTTCCTCGGCGAGCGCTTCGATCAGCGCGCGGCCGAGCCCGCACCCCCGGCACTCGGGCTCCACGAACAGGTCCTCGAGATAGCAGACCGGCACCGTGAACCAGGTATTGGGGTGGATGATGGCGTTGAGCATGCCCGCGACCCGGCCGTCGAGCTCGGCGACCCTGCCGAGCATCTCGGGGCGGGCGGGATCGATCAGCGCGCGAAACGTCGCCGCGCTCGTCTCCTCGCTGAGGGCCTTGCGGTAGAAGGCGAGATAGCCCGCCCACAGCCGCCGCCAATCGGACTCGTCGGGCGCTTCGAGCGGCCGAATCAGCACCTGCGCGTGTCTTTCCTGTGCCATTCGGGCCTCCGGCATCGTCCGGCGCAGGCGGCGAATGTCACGAAAAATTCCGGACTTTCGCGAAGTCGCTTGCGCCGGGCGCGTTCGTCGTGGACATTGTAGAAGGCCCGCCGCACGAATGAATAGAGACAGAGAGGTGCGGGCCCTGCGCCGGACAGGGGGCCGGCCGCCTTGGGTGCGATCTTCCTCGCCCTATTCTTCGTGCTGTGCGCCGGCTCGCTCGGCGGCGCGCTCCACCGGTTTTTTGCCTTCGACCGGCTCGAAGCAACGCTCGTGAGCGTCGCGGCCATCGCCGTGCTGGGCCTCTTCCAGGTGCTGATCGCGCGCGCGCGCGACCGTGCCGAGTTCGGCGACCGCGTCGCGGACCTCTCGCGCGGGGCCGCGGACCTCGCGCGCCAGGTCGCCGAGACCGGACGGCGGCTCGCCTCAGCCGAGATCGAGATCGCCCGCGCTGCCGAGCGGACTCGGGCCGCGCTCGAGCCGACCTCGGCCGAGATCGAGCTGTTGCGCCGCTCGGCGAAGGAACTCGCGGAATCGGTTGCCGCGCACGAGGCGATGCTGCAGGGCCGGAACGGGCCATCGGCCGAGGCCGGACCGCTCGCGGCTTTGTCGCTCGCGCTCGATGCAATCGCGGAGCCCGCGCCCGTTGTGGCCGCCCAGGGCGGCAATGTCGGGGCGGCGGCGCAAGCGGGCAACGGCGGCGAGGGTGCGTGCGCCGATGCTCCGCAAGACGTCGCGAGCGTCCTCCGCCAAGCCGCCGAGGCGGGCCGGTTCGAGCTCTACCTCCAACCCATCGTCACCCTGCCGCAGCGCAAGGTGCGCTATTACGTGGCGACCGCCCGGCTGCGGACCGAAGCCGGCGAACTGCTCGATCCCTGCGACTTCGCCCGGCAGGCGCAGTGCGCGTCCTCGATCGCGGTCGTCGACGATGTCCTCCTGTTCCGCAGCGTGCAGGTGGTCCGCCGGCTCCTCGCCAAGAATCGCGACGTCGGCGTGTTCTGCCATCTCAGCGGGCGGTCGCTGCTCGACCCGACTTTCTTGAGCGAGGTCTCGGACTTCATCGAGGCCAACCGCGCGCTCGCCTCGTTGCTGGTGTTCGAGTTCGCGCAAAAACAGGTCCGCGCCATGGGCACGACCGAGCGCGAGTGCCTGGCCGAGCTTGCCGCCCTCGGCTTCCGATTCGCGATGCACCGCCTCGGCGATCTCGTGGTCGAGCCGCGCGAGCTCGCGGAACGCGGCTTCCGGTTCGTGAAAATCCCGGCGGCGCTGCTGCTCAACCGCGCCGAGGCCAAGGCGTCCGGGGTGGAAGCCGCGGAGCTGTCGGATCGGCTCGGACGGTTCGGGATCGATCTCATCGCCGAGGCGATCGACAGCGAGGCGCGCGTCGTCGATCTCATCGATTTCGATGTGCGCTTCGGCGCGGGCGCGTTGTTCTCGCCGCCTCGCCCGGTCCGGGCCGAGATCGTGCAAGGAAGCGCCGGCCTGCCGCTGCCGCGCGCGAGCGGCAGGCCCGCGGCGAGCTCAGCCGCGGCGGATCGCGCCGAGCCCGCTCCTCCTGCCGAGCCGCTCGCGGC
>JBKPDF010000023.1:0-14693 GCA_046727735.1 Pseudomonadota bacterium
CTGGCCACGCGACCACCTCTGCCGCAGGACAATGGCACCGCGCTGATCGAGGCCTACGACGTGGAACGAGTTCTTCCCAATATCGACGCCCATTACGGCGATCGTCGTGCCGACTTGCTGAGACATGGCGTGCTCCTTGGCTTTGGCGCCCCTTCCCAGCTTCGCTTGCTGGCGGGGCAGGAGCACGGCCGGACCATCCCATTATCGGACGTAGAGGGACTGGTATGCCGCAGTGCAGCGGACTTCTGGAGTGTGCTATCGTTTGCGTGGCAGCAGCACAGGAGGGATCGGCAGCACCCTACCTGGATCCTGGCGGGCGCTGGTCGTGAGCCCGGATGCACCGTTCGCCAGTCGCTGTAATTGAATGAACTGGAGGTCTGCTGTGAGTGACCGCAAGAGAGTTTCATGTACCGTCCTTTTGGGACTTTTCGCCGTACTAATCTTTGGTGCCAGTCTCGCCTTTAGCCAACAATCGTCGAAACCCATTCGCGTCGGCGTTTTGATGTCCGGCTTCGAGCCGTTCTACACTGCGCATGATCGCGGACTTGTTGCCGGGTTGCGCGACCACGGTTACATCGAGGGCAAGAACCTCATCATCGAACGCCGCTACGGGCATCTCGATGGAAAGCAGTTTAGCGTTATCGCGTACGAACTTGCGGGAATGGACCTCGACGCGATCGTACGGTCTGCACCGGAACGACGCGAGCCGCGAAGGGCGCAACTAACAGCATTCCGATCGTGATGCTGAGTGTGCCCGATCCCGTCGGGCAGGGTTTGGCAGCAAGTCTCGCGCGCCCGGGGACGAACGTAACCGGCCGATCGAGTCAGCACTTCGATTTGGTGCCGAAAATACTGCAACTGTTTCATGAAGCGGTGCCGGAGGCCGGTCGGATCGCCGTCCTCGTGAATGCCCGAAACCCCTTCCATCAAGAAGCCTGGGCCGAGGCGCTCGCTGCAGCGCAATCCCTATACGTTGATCTCATCCGGATCGAAATGCAGCAGGCCGAGGGCTTGGATGCGGCACTGGACAGCGTGGCAAAGTCGAATGCGAACGCGCTTTTTGTCCTCCCGGACGATCCTGCGACCTTCAACTTGCGCCGGCGAATCATTCCGTTCGCGCGCGAGCGGGCCTTGCCTTTGCTTGCTCCCTACCGCGAGTTTGTCGAAGATGGAGCACTCATGAGCTACGGCGAACGTACTGAGGACGCTGCCCAGGGGGTCGCCTTGACCTCGACAAGATCGCCCGTGGCTCGAACCCGGCCGAGCTACCAATCATGCAACCGAGTCGCTTCGAGCTGTCAGTGAACAAGAAGGTAGCGAAAGAATTGGGCATCACGATTCCGGCTTCAGTGCTGGTGCGGGCGGATCGGGTGATTGAGTGAATCCAGCCCTTCACTCTGGGCCGCACGCCGTCGAACGGACCGGTTTTGCCCCCGAAAGCTGATCGGCTGGTTGCTGCGGTGCATGAGTCCGTTCATGGCACTTTTGAGACATCGATCGACTGTCCCGTATACGGCCGCTTTCGGGAGCAATGCGGACATCAACGCCAATTTGCCGGTCCGTCATCATTGTCGATGACCAGATTGCCGGTGCGGCGCTTCCCATTCGGTCGGTTCCTCCGGGTTGAACAGGCCCGCGAACGCGCGCGCCGCAATTTGCGATCCCGTGATCTCTTATAGACGCCTGCGGCGTTTCAGATCCGCAATCTGTGCCGGTCTTAATGGTCCGAATTCTTGTGGGCCACCCCAACACTCTGTTGATTGTTCCCGTGCTGGCGGCTGGTCCGCATCCCAGACCAGTTTGGGCTTCGGTGGGGGCTCGCTGGCGGCATCGGCGAATTGATGCAGTCGCTCTATTTCGGGGCTTGCGGCGGGCCCTCGCGACTCGTTGCCGGGCTTGGCGGGGCCATATTTCTCTAGCCATTCCTCAGTGGTTGTGCACAGCTCCGGCGCCCTGATGACGGACCGAGGCGCGTCTTCTTGCGGAGGGGCAAATTTCGACAGCTGTTCGGCCGTAAGCCGGATGGCAACGCTGTGCTCCTGCATCTGGTTAACGATCAAAAAACGATTGGTGCGGTTCGCAGTCGGCAATTTTGCTGCGCACGCCGCGAATTCCTTGTCGTGCCAGGCCAACAGCCGGCGCAGCGCCGTATGCGGATCGGCATCTGCCAACCCCTCGACGATCTTTGCGGCGGCTTTCTCTGCCGCCTCCTCCCGAGCGTCGTTAGTCGGCCTCCCGGCACCGGGTCGCTTGCCGCCTCTAGGCATCAGTGCGCCGTCTGCCCAGGACCGACTTGGATAATCTCGTCGATCGCGTGGCTGGCCCTGCCGTCCGGGCCGCGCACGATGGTGCGCCGGCGCGGTGTCAGATGCGCCGCAGCCAATTCGGCAAGGGCCCGCTGGAAGCTCTCAAGCACCGGGGC
Organism: Pseudomonadota bacterium; assembly: GCA_046727735.1. Taxonomy (GTDB): domain Bacteria; phylum Pseudomonadota; class Alphaproteobacteria; order Rhizobiales; family Xanthobacteraceae; genus AP-16. The sequence continues at coordinate 2,423 of JBKPDF010000023.1, forward strand.
AAAACGGTCGGCGTGCTCGGCTTGCAGCGCCCCCGCAGGGTCGAGCTTCAATCGCTCGATGCGATGGGCCTGATTCGCCTTCTCGCGCTCGCGATCATGCTCAAGCTGCGCTCGCCTCTGCTCGAGCTCGTGCTTCATTTGCTCTAGTTTCATCTGCTGCATTGTCATCTCCTATATATCGGTACGTCCTGAATTCCAGGGAAAGTATCTCGGCAGCGCGATCAGGTGACCAGGCTCGATGCGAACAATTAGCCGGCCGTCCCCAAGGTTTCGCACCGGATGTCGATCTCCGGATGCTCAAATCTGAGCGCGAGTTCAAATTCGGCGGCCGCGCTCATGCCACCCCCACCGGCTCGCGCTGCCGCTCTCGTTCGACAAATTGCTTGAGAACCAACCTCCCAAGGCTCGACACGCTGCGCTTCATCGCGCCGGCCGATTCCGCAAATGCCTTCGCCAACTCCGGCTCTACGTAGACGCCGACGAGAACATTGCGCTTGCTATCGCTCATGGCCCCCTCTTAGATCCGCAAATATGAGTCAAGTATCTCACTGTGTTAGGAAACATTGCAACGAGAGTGTGGTGCTATGTCGTGCCGTACTGTCCGTTTGCGTGTTTGTTTGTTCCGATATCCACAACATCTCGCGGTGCCGCGCTTAAAGAGTCCCCTACCCGCGCCTCTCTGAATTCCCACCGGCCAATTCAATCCAACGAAACGCCAGCCGACTGTAATTAGCGGACATTATCCGCTGCTCAGGACACAACGGCACCGGATAGCACAAATAATTTTTTGGTAGGCTCAACGACGATGGAAATAGGGGCTGCTACCTGACGCAACCGGGACTCCAAACCCGCTCGATACCCCCCGGGGCCTAAGTTCTGCCCAATCCGAAAAAATACCCTGCGGCGTGCACGACATTGCAGGTGGGGCCAGTCGGCCGTGTCCAGGGGGTGGGGTCCTTCTGGCCACGCCTCAGTTGAGCTGGTGCGTTCATTGTCCGTCATTCCCTTGTGGGGCCACCACGGCCCGACTCAGGATGTAGTAAAAGGAAGGACCGGCGGGTGTTAATTTTTATCACCCATGCATCGTTCCATGCGCAGATTACCTGTGGAAAACTAGCTCCGGTGGATATTGAATTTATGCCAGAACGTGCTACTTTATCCGCGAGACAGCAGATAGGGGGGCGGCCATGCCGCGACGACGAGCCGAGGGCATCATCCGGTTTCGGGTTTCCAATGAATTGTTGGCGAAGCTTGAGGCGGCCGCAAAAACAAGTCGGCGCACCGTCTCGGCAGAAGTCAATTACCGGCTCGAACGCTCGTTTGAGGACCCCGTGATCATCGACACCATCAAAAACACCGTCCAGTCGGAGATTCGGTGGATCGCGGGCGTATTGAAGGAAGGGGGCAAGCAATGAGCGGACACATTGTCGAGCGCGGCCCCAATCGCTGGGCGATCGTGCTGGAAACCCGTGACGCCAACGGCAAACGCAAACAGCGTTGGCACAGCTTCAAGGGCACCAAGCGCGAGGCGAGAGATTATCTCGCAAAACTCAACACCGAAATGAAAGAGGGCCGCTATATCGAGCCGGCCAAAACCACGGTATCGGCTTTTCTTGAACGATGGCTTGAGCACATCAGAACACAGGTCAGCCCGAAAACCAGCGAACGCTATGCCGAGATCGTGCGCAACAACATCGTGCCGGTGCTTGGTTCCGAGCCCCTAGCGAAGCTGCAGCCCGCGCAAATCTCCTCCGCTTACGCAAGGGCGCGCCGCCGTGATGGCGGAGCCCTAGCGCCTCGATCCGTCCACCACATGCACCGCGTTCTGAGTCAGGCGTTGCAACAGGCCGTGCTATGGCGCGCGCTGCCTCACAATCCGGCCACCCTGGTGAAGCCGCCGAAGGTCGAACGCAAGGCCGTCGCGACGTTGACGCCCCAGCAGGCAGCCACGCTTCTGGGACACCTCAGACATAGCCGCGTCTACTGGCCAAGCATGATCGCCCTTGCGACTGGCCTGAGGAGGGGCGAGATTCTTGCTCTGCGCTGGAAAAGCGTCTATTTAGACCGCGCCGTGTTGCATGTGGTGGAAAGCATAGAGCAGACGAAGGCCGCCATTCGGTTTAAGCCGCCCAAGAACGGCAAGTCGCGTGCTGTGACCCTCCCCGCCTTCGCAGTGTTGGAACTGCGGCGGCTGAAACGCGAGCAGGCCGAAGAACTCTTGAAGCTCGGCATCCGACAGTCAGGCGATACCCTGGTATGCGGCCGGGTCGATGGCGAGCCCCATTCCCCGCTCAGTCTCACCTACGAGTTTGCTCGGTTCATGGCTGGCGTGAAAAACCTGCCTCGTATCCGGTTTCATGATCTGCGGCACAGCCACGCGACACAGCTACTCGCGAGCGGCGTGCACCCGAAGGTGGCTCAGGAGCGCCTTGGACATTCGAGCATCGGCATCACCATGGACCTGTACAGCCATGTCACCGAGACAATGCAGGAGGATGCCGCCAAGCAGGTTGACGCCATCCTAGGCGCGGCCCTTGAAATTCCAGGGAGCAAGGGGTAGCAAATCGGTAGCAGACGGGTTTTTTGGGCGGGTTTTGTTCCCCCGAGCCCCAATAAGAACAAACAGTTAGGCCACGTGGCGGAGTGGTTACGCAGCGGTCTGCAAAACCGTTTACCCCGGTTCAATTCCGGGCGTGGCCTCCAATCAGGATTTCCCTAAAATCGAGCTTCCGGGACGGGTGCGAGGAATTCGAGGTGACGGCCCGCCGCCCGCGCGGCGTCGCATCGCGCGGCCCGGGCAAACGATTGCCATGACCGACTTCTACCCCATGGTCCTCGCGGCGCTCGCGAAGCTCGACCGCAATACCGAAGAAGCGCGCCAAGCGCTCTATCAGCGGGCGCGCACGACGCTCGCCGAGCGGCTTCGCAACCTCGATCCGCCGATCTCGGAACAGCGCATCATGGAAGAGCGCCTCGCCTTCGAGGAGGCGGTCCGCAAGGCGGAAGCCGACTGGACTCGGGACCTGGCTGAACGCGAGCTGCTCGCGAAGCTCGCCGACCGAGTCGATAACGACCGATCGCTTGCGGAGGCGAGCCAGCGCCCGAGGCAAACCTGGACAAACCTCTCCGGCAAGCTCCGGCAGGCGGCATCCGGTGCCCGGTTCGAGCACGCGGCCGGCGCGTTCGGTTTTGCCGCGAGCGGCACGCAGGCGGACCGCGCGGCCGCGGCCGATCCTTTGGTGCGGAGCATTCGCGCCGAACTGGAGTACAAGGCGCGCGACCTCGTCGGCCGCGCCGCGCGCGCCTCCGATCGCGCGCTGTGGAGCGGCCTGATCCCTCCGCTGCGCCTGTTCGTGGAGCGCATCGGCGGCTCCGAAGCGGAGTTCGTCGCCGGGATCGGCACCCTGTGGGCGCTGCATGTCGCGCTCGGCGCGATGACCGAACCGCAGGAGGACGCGGATTCGCGCGACGTGCTGGCGCTTCCCGAAACCGATCTGCTGCGAGGCCTGCGGGCTCTGACGAACGCGTGCGGCCCCTGGATCGTCATGTTCCCGGCCGGCCGCGCTCTCGAGCCTACCGGCCCCTCCCCTTCCGGCGAGCTCAAACATGCTGCGGCAGCGTTTCTGCGCGCCGCCGAGGCGGCAAACCTTCTGAGCGGCGACGCGACGGCAGTCGTTCGCGCCGTGCTCGAAGGCGCCGATCATCACGGCGAGTTTTCCGACAAAGCCGGGCACTGGGCCCTTCTGACCGCCGGCAATCTCGCGATCACGATGCTGCTCGAGCTCGCCGCGATCGCCAGCGCGTATGAGATCGGCACGACGACAGTGGAACCGCCCGAAGCTGCGCGATCGATCGAGCGGCTGGTGCTCGCGCACGAACAAGATTTGCTGCGTCTATCCTCGCATCTGCCGGTTGAAAGCCGGCAGGACCTGCGCGCGGCGATCGGCGCCATTCGCGCCAGCGCGGCGGACGACGTCTGAGGACTTGCCCCGCCGAGACGGAGATGCTGGCCGCTCTAGCAGCCGCGGCAGATCGTCAGCTTCTTTGCGAGGGCCTTGTCGAGATCCTGCATCGCCTGGTCCGCCGCGGGCATTTCCTGCGGGGGCAAGTCCTTGGATTGGGGCTGGCGATGGCCGACCGGCCCAGTCGGCGGCGAGCTCGCATCGCGCTGCTCCAACCCTTCCGCGGGCGGCAGCCCGGGAGCATTCTGGGCCCACGCCGGCCGATCGGCCACGACCAGCATGGAACCCGTGAGCAACAGAACAACGGCCGGAAGGCGCATGGGGAACCCCATACCCGAGTGCGATTCGCCTCGAAGCGTAAGGCCGCAATCGGGCCGGATCAACGCGGGAACGCGGCGTAACCCGGGTGCGGTCGGATGCAGGCTTTGCGCCGCGCGGGGGTTTATGTTTTGGACACCTGGGATTTTCCAATGCTCTTTGCGGTCGCTCGACGCCCGGCGGGTCGCTTTTGCGGCGGCGCAGACTATGCTGCGACGCGTCAAACGGCGAGGCAACGCATTCCCGGCGGCCGCGCGGCTCATACCGCGTGGATATTCCCCGCCGGAAACAGTTTCGACTGGACCCGGGCATCATGGACGGGGCAAGTGATGAAGATCTTATGGCCCGGATCTCGCGGGGGGACGAGCGGGCCTTCCGGCTGCTCGCCCGCAGACATCTGCCTCGCGCGCTCGGGTTGGCCCGCAGGGTATCGGGGAACGAGGCCGATGCCGAGGAAATCGTCCAGGAAGCGCTTCTGCGCGTGTGGCTCAATGCGGCGCGCTGGCGTCCGACCGCGGCGTTCCGCACCTGGTTTTACCGCGTGGTCCTCAACCTCTGCCTCAATCGCAAGCGGCGCGCGCCGTTTACCGCGCTCGACGAGGTCGAGGAGCCGGCCGATCCCGCGCCCGGAGCAGAGCGCGAGCTCGAGTATCGGCAAACCGATCGGCTGCTCGCCGCGGCGATCGCGCGCCTGCCCGACCGTCAGCGCGCCGCCATCGTCCTTACCTATCAGGAGGGAATGTCGAATGCCGAGACCGCGGCAGTGCTCGGCACTTCGGTTTCCGGGATCGAGACTCTGCTGGTCCGCGCGAGGCGCGCGCTGCGCGCCGCGCTCGGCTCCGACGTGTTGGAAGGATGAAATGCGATGATGTCTGTTGCGCGATTCCTCGAGCTCCTCGACGCGCACGGCGCCGATCCGGCGCGCTGGCCTGAGCCCTGGCGGGAAGAAGCGAACGCGCTGCTGGCGTCGAGCGCGCAGGCGCGCGCGAAGCTCGTGCAGGCATCGAAGCTCGACGCGCTGATCCTGCGGCATTGCGCGCCCCCGGATGACGCACTCGATGCGCAGGCGATGCGGGTGCTGGCGCGGCTCGAAGCGCCGCTACCGCCGCAGCGGCGCGGCCTATTGGCGAGGCTGCTGCCCGCGGTGCTCTTGGAATTCGATCTCGCGCCGGCCTGGCCGCGGTTTGCCGCACTCGTGGCGATCGCGGTCCTGGGCTTCGCCGTCGGGCTGAGCGACACCGGCGTAGCGCTCACCAAAAGATCCGCATCGACGATCATCGGCGGCTCGGCTCCTTCGAATCCCGATCTGAGCCTGGCGCTGTTCGAGCCGGACCCGCTGTCCACGATGCGATGAGGTTGTGATGGCGATCCTCTCCGCTCCGGCCGTCGGCGATCGTGCCTCCCGGGCGTGGCTGTTCGTCTCGCTTGGGCTCAACCTGTTCTTCCTCGGCGTGCTGGGCGCGACCGCGGTACGTCAGGCGTGGTTGCAGCCTCCCGCGGCATTCGAGCCGAGCCGCAGCGCCGCGGAGCGCATCGATCGGCTTGCCGCAACGCTCTCCGCCCCGGACGCCGAGAAACTGCGCGCTCAGTTCCGCGCCCGCCAGCCGGCGCTCGAAACCGCGCATTCGGCCTACCGCCGCACCCAGGATGCGGTGCGGGCCGCATTGCGGGCCGAGCCGTTCGACGTCGAGGCGCTGCGCGCGGCGATGGCGGAAACCCGCGTCGCGCGGCAGGCGCTCGACCGCGCGCTGCACGAGGTGGTCTCGGCCGCGGCGGCCGAGATGTCGCCGGCCGGACGCAACAGCCTCGCCAACTGGTCGCCGACGCACGGCGGCGCTCCGCCGAAATAGCGCGGCCACGAAAGAGCCTCGATGCAGCCATGGGCGCAGACGCCGTCGGCGTGGGGAAACCCGCAAAGCCGCGGGCGATGGATCTCGACTTTGCTGGTCGGGCTCGGCTCGCTCCAGGGGCTCACCGCTTGCATACTCAATGACCGGCTCGATCCGGCGCTGGAACTGCCCAAGAGCTACCGCGCGCCCCATCTCGGCTCGCAGGCCGCGGTGCCGCCGCTCGAATGGTGGCGGGGCTTTCGGTCCGCCGAGCTCAGCGACCTGATGGAGCAGGCGCTCGCCGCCAATCTCGATATCGCGGCGGCGGTCGCCCGGATCGTCGAAGCCGATGCGCAGGCGCGGATCGCGGGCGCGGCGCTGTTGCCGAGCATCAACGCCACCGCGGACGTGCAGCGTTCGAAATCTTCGCGGGCGGTGTTCAGCAGCGGAGGCGCCGGGAGTACCGGCACGAGCGGCGGCGGAAGCACGGGCGGCGGCGCCGTCGGGGCGAGTACGAGCGGCGGCGCCGCGCGCACCATCTACACCGTGGCGCTCAATGCGAGCTATCAGCTCGATTTCTGGGGAAAGATACGGGCGCAGATCCGCGCCGCGGATTATTCCGCCGACGCAAGCCGCTTCGATCGCGAAGTCATCGCGCTCAGCACGCTCGTGAGCGTCGCCAACACCTATTTCCTCGTGCTCGAGGGGCAGGATCGGCTGCGCGTCGCACGGGAGAATCTCACGAGCTCGGAGCGCATCCTCAAGCTGATCCAGGACCGGTTCAACAACGGTACCGCCTCGGCCCTCGAGGTCGCCCAGCAAGCGAGTCTTGCCGCGATCCAGCGCGCCGCCATCCCGCCGCTGATCGAGCAAATCGAACAGAACAAAGCGACGCTCGCGCTCTTGGTCGGCCGCACGCCGGAGAATCTCACGATCCGCGGCGGCAGCCTGTATCGGCTCGGCATTCCTCGCGTGTCCCCGGGGCTACCCTCGGAGCTGCTCACGCAGCGCCCCGACATCCGCGAGGCCGAGCTGAAGCTCGCCAGCGCCGACGCGAACGTATATGCGGCGCGCGCCGCGTTCCTGCCGAGCATCCAGCTGACCGGCCAGGGCGGATTCGAGAGCGCGGCGCTGCGGACGCTGTTCGGCCCGAACGCCGTGTTCTACAGCCTCGCCGCCAGCCTCACGCAGCCGATCTTCCAAGGCGGATTGCTGCTGGGCCAGCTCGATCTGCAGAAGGGCACGCGCGAGGAGCTGCTGCAGGACTATCGCAAGACGGTGATCTCGGCGTTCACCGACGTCGAGCGCGCGCTGATCGCCGTTCAGCAGACCTCGCGGCAAGAAGTGTTGCAGCGCCAGGCGGTCGCGGAGGCCCGCAGAGCCTTCGAGCTGTCCGAGGAGCGGCTGCGCGCCGGCACCATCGACCTGACCACCGTGCTGCAGGCCGAGCAGACTTACTTCCAGCAGGAGGACGTGCTGGCGCAGGTGCGCTTCGCGCGGCTGCAGGCGATCGTCGCGCTGTTTCAGGCGCTCGGCGGCGGCTGGTTGCTCGACCGCGAGCCGTTGCTACAGCCGGTCAATGCCGCACCGAACTCTAAAAGTTGACGGGGCGCGTACATAGTTAGGGCCCAAATGGCAGGTTTTCGCAGGTTTCTGGTGATCGTGGCCGTCGGCGCCGTGCTGATCGTGGTGGCGTTCGCGATCTTCGGCTCGGGCTCGCAACGCCAGCGCAACGCCCGGTTCGGCAATCCGGACGGCCCGGTACCGGTGCTCGCGGCCGACGCCCGCGTGGCCGATGTGCCGGTCTACCTCGACGGCGTCGGCACCACGCGCGCGCTCAACATGGTCACGGTCCACAGCCAGGTCGACGGCACGCTGATCAGCGTCAATTTCCGCGAAGGGCAGGATGTGAAGGCCGGCGATGTGCTGGCGCGCATCGATCCGACCACGTACCAGGCGCAGCTCGACCAGGCGGTCGCCAAGAAGGCGCTCGATGAGGCGCAGCTCGCGAACGCGCGGCTCGATCTCGAGCGCTACACCAATCTGCTCAAAACCAACGCGGTCAATCGCCAGCAGGTCGACACCACCCGCGCGCTGGTCGCCCAGCTCGAAGCCCAGGTGCGGCTCGACCAGGGCGCGATCGACAACGCCCGCGCCTACCTCAACTACTGCACGATCGTGGCGCCGATCAGCGGCCGCGTCGGCATCCGGCAGGTCGACCAAGGCAACCTGATACACGCGTCCGATCCGACCGGCATCGTGGTGCTCACGCAGATTCAGCCGATCTCCGTGCTGTTCACGTTGCCGCAGCAGCAGCTCGGCCAAGTCAACAAGGCGTTCGCGAAGGGGCCGCTGCGCGCCGAAGCCACGGAATCCGACAGCAAGCAGGTGCTCGACCGCGGCACGCTCCAAGTCGTCAACAATCAGGTGGACCAGACGACCGGCACCATCCAGCTCAAGGCGGAATTCCCCAATGCGGAGCTCCAGCTCTGGCCGGGCCAATTCGTCAACGTGCGGCTCCTGATCGATACGCTGCGCCAGGTCGTTGTGGTGCCGACCGCCGCCGTACAGCGCGGCCCGAACGGCACGTTCGTCTATCTGCTGCAGCCCGACAGCGCTGTTGCGGTGCGGCTCGTCGCGGTCACCCAGCAGGACGAGAGCGAGGCGGTGATCGCGACCGGGCTCAAGGCCGGCGATCGGGTCGTCACCTCGGGATTCGCACAGCTCGCCGACGGCCGCCAGGTCAGCGTGAGCGCCGCCGGCGCGCCGGGCGCCACCCCGAGCCCCGGCACTCCGGATCGGTCGCGCGAGCGTCCGCAGCGCCGCGACCGCGCCCCCGGCCGGACCTCGGAAGCGAGCGAAGCGGCGCCGAGCACCAGGCCATGAACGTTTCCGCGAGCGTCTCGGCGCCGTTCATTCGCCGCCCGATCGCAACCTCGCTGCTCGGCGTCGCGGTGCTGCTCGGCGGCGCGCTCGGCTATTGGCTCTTGCCGATTTCGGCGCTGCCGCAGGTCGATTTCCCGACTATCGAGGTCACGACCCAGCTGCCAGGCGCGAATCCCGACACCACCGCTTCGCTGGTGACGGCACCGCTCGAGCGCCAGTTCGGCCAGATCCCGGCGCTCACGACGATGACGTCGTCGAGCTCCTACGGCATCAGCCAGATCACGCTGCAGTTCGAGCTCAACCGCGATATCGACGGCGCCGCCCAGGACGTGCAAGCGGCGATCAACGCCGCGGGATCGACGCTGCCGCGCAACCTGCCCTACCCGCCGACCTACTCGAAGGTGAATCCCGCCGACGTGCCGATCGTCACCATCGCGCTCACCTCGCAGACCGTGTCGCTGCGGCAGCTGAGCGACATCGCCGACACACTGTTGGCGCAGCGCCTGAGCGAAGTCAGCGGGGTTGGCCACGTCTCGGTCGAGGGCGGCATCCGCCCCGCGGTGCGCATTCAGGCGGATCTGGCGCGGCTTGCGGCCTACAGCATCGGCCTCGAGGACCTGCGCTTCGCGATCAGCAACGCCAATGTCGCGGGGCCGAAGGGGTCGTTCGACGGCGCGCACCAGTCCTACACCATCGCATCGAACGATCAGATCGCGGCTGCCGCCGCCTACCGGTCGATCGTGGTGACGTGGCGCAACGGCGCGCCGGTGCTGTTGAGCGACGTCGCCGACGTGATCGACGGCCTGGAAAACACCAAGGTCGGCGGCTGGTACGAAGGCACGCCGGCGGTCATCGTCGACGTGCAGCGCCAGCCCGGCGCCAACGTGATCGAGACGGTCGAGCGCGTGCGCGCCGAATTGCCGAAGCTGCAGCGCGCGATGCCGGCCGGCGTCAAGCTCACGGTGGTGAGCGATCGCACCCACACGATCCGCGCCTCGGTACGCGACGTGCAATTCACCCTAGTTCTCGCCGTCGCCCTCGTCGTGCTGGTGGTGCTGATCTTCCTGCGTACGATCCGCGCGACATTGATCGCCGGCGTCGCGCTGCCGCTCTCCCTCGTCGCGACTTTCGGCGTGATGTGGTTCTGCGGCTTCAGCCTCGACAACCTGTCGCTGATGGCGCTGACGATCGGCACCGGCTTCGTGATCGACGACGCCATCGTCATGATCGAGAACATCGTCCGCCACATGGAAAACGGCGAGGCGCCGCTCGGCGCGGCGCTCAACGGCGCGCGCGAGATCGGCTTCACGGTGATCTCGCTGACCGTGTCGCTGATCGCGGTGTTCATCCCGCTGCTGTTCATGACCGGGCTCGTCGGGCGCATGTTCCGCGAGTTTGCCCTGACGTTGACGATCGCGGTCGTCGTCTCGGCGATCGTGTCGCTCACGCTGACCCCGATGATGTGCAGCCGACTGCTGCGGCCGGCGCAGGAAGCATCCGGGGCGCCCCTTGCTCGCGCCCTCAACCGCGCCGTCGAATGGAGCGTCGAGGCGTATCGGCGCACGCTCGAATGGGTGCTGCGCCATCAGCCGCTGACGCTCGCGACCACGCTGCTCACCTTATTGGCGACGATCCTGCTCTACGTGCTCATCCCGAAGGGATTTCTGCCGCTGCAGGACACGGGCCTGATCACGGCGGTCACCGAAGCGGGTCCGGAGGTGTCCTTTACCGAGATGCAGCGCCTACAGGGCGATGTGGCCGCGGCGATCCGAGGCGATCCCGGCGTGACCGGGGTCGTGTCGGTTATCGGGGTCAGCCGGCTCAACCCCACGCCGAATGCCGGCCACCTCGCGATCACGCTGAAGCCCCGCGACGCCCGTGCAGCCGCGGTCGCCGACGTCGTCGAACGCCTGAAGGATCGGGTCGCGGCGATCCCGGGCATGCTGGTGTATTTCCAGCCGGTCCAGGACATCCAGATCAGCACGCGCGCGAGCCGCGGCCAGTACCAGTACACGCTGACCGGCGCCGACGCGCAGGCGGTGTCGGACTGGTCGGGCCACCTCGTCGAGCGGCTGCGCGCCGAGCCGGCGCTGCGCGAGGTCGCCTCCGAGGCGCAGGAAGGCGGCTTGCGCACCTTCCTCAACGTCGACCGCGAGAAGGCCGGCCGGCTCGGCATCTCGATGCAGGTGATCAACGACACGCTCAACGACGCCTTCGCACAGCGGCAGATCTCGACTATCTACGCCCAGGCCAACCAGTACCGCGTCATTCTCGAGGCGATGCCGCGTTATCAGCAGGATCCGAGCACACTGACCAAACTGTTCGTGTCCTCGACCAACGGCGCGCAGGTGCCGATCAGCGCCTTCACGAGCATGCAGCGCACGATCGCCCCGCTGACGATCAGCCATCAGGCGCAGTTCCCGGCGGCGACGATCAGCTTCAATCTGGCGCCGGATGCTTCGCTGAGCGACGCGGTCGCGGCCATCACCCGTGCCGAGACCGACATCGGCATGCCGCCGACGATCGTGGGCGGCTATTCGGGCGATGCCGCCGAGTTCGCCCGCTCGCTCGCCGGCGAGCCGTGGCTGATCCTCGCCGCGGCGGTCACGATCTACATCGTGCTCGGCGTGCTGTACGAGAGCTTCATCCACCCGCTCACGATCCTGTCCACGCTGCCTTCCGCCGGCGTCGGCGCGCTGCTCGCCCTGATGGTTACCGGACAGGATCTCTCGGTGGTGGCGCTGATCGGCATCGTGCTCTTGATGGGCATCGTGAAGAAGAACGCCATCATGATGATCGACTTCGCGCTCGAGGCGGAGCGCAGGGACGGCCTGTCGCCGCGCGATTCGATCGTCAAGGCGTCGATGCTGCGCTTCCGGCCGATCATGATGACGACGCTCGCGGCGCTGTTCGGCGCACTGCCGCTCGCGCTCGAGCACGGCACCGGCTCCGAGCTGCGCTTCCCGCTCGGCGTCACCATCATCGGGGGTCTGCTGCTGAGCCAACTGCTCACGCTGTACACGACGCCGGTGATCTACCTCTACATGGAGCGCCTGCGCGCGCGGCTTACCCGCGCGGTCGCGCCGCCGCCGGCGCCGCCGATCGGCGAGCTTCCCCCGCCCGCGATCACGCAGCGAGCCGCCGAATGACCGCCGCAGTTTTACTCACGACGCGCCGCTTGCTTCGGTTACCTCCCCCCTTGTGGGGGAGGTCGGCTCGCGCGTTCTGCGCGCGAGCCGGGAGGGGGGTACTGGGTTCAGGGAATCAAACAAACAC
>JBKPDF010000024.1:0-16855 GCA_046727735.1 Pseudomonadota bacterium
TCCTGTCGGGCGCGCCAACTACTCAATGGGTTAGCGGCAGGCAGAATACATCAGGATGCGACCCGCCTGTAGAATGTCCGCGTAAAGCGCAAGGGCTTCTCGGTGCCGAAGAGGCCCGTCACCATGTATGGATTTCAACGCCATTCGATCGTCGTCGATAACTCGCGGAGATCGATCCATGCTTGGCAGGATCGGATCAGGGATCCGAGCCTCACTGTCCTGCTAATTCTGGAACTCTGCGTGATCTTCCTAGCAACGCCGCTGGCGGCGAAGGGACTGCCGATAGCGCGGGCAGTGGCTGATACGCTGCTTCTCGGGGGTCTCATCATCGTCGTGGCGCTGTCGCACAGATGGGGCCCCAACATCTTGAACCTGCTGGGACTGGTGGCCATCGCAGCGAGCATCCTGCTCAGCGGGGAATGGTCACCGATTTCAGCCATGGTGCTCCGCCGCGGCGGGGACATCCTCGTCTTCTCCGCGCTGACTTGGGTAGTAGCGCACGCGGTCTATGCTCCTGGCCGAATTACATTTCACCGCCTTCAAGGGGCGGTCGTGCTTTATCTGAGCGTTGCGACGATCTTCGCGGCGGCCTATGGCCTGATCTGGGAGCTGAGCCCCGGCGCCTTCGTCAATCTCCTTGCCCCCGCGGGCGGCCCGAAAGAAGTCGCGACGATGCTGTATTTCAGCCTCACAACGCTGACCACCACGGGTTACGGCGACATCGTCGCCGTCGATCCACTCGCCCGCAGCTTGGCCAATTTGGAGGCGGTCCTCGGGCAATTCTACCTCGGTATCACGGTTGCCCGCCTCGTGACACTGGAGCTCGAAGACCGACGGCGACGACCTCGACCATGATCGAGACCATGCTGATCTCGATTCGCCCTGGATCGATTGCGCAGCGGCTGTTGCCCGTCCTCAGCTGGCTGCCTGGCTACCGGCGTGACTGGCTGTTGCCAGATATCCTGGCCGGCCTCGCGGTCTGGGCAGTCATGGTACCGGAGGGCATGGCTTATGCCGGCATCGTGGGAGTCCCACCGATCATGGGACTCTACACGATCGTCCCACCATTGATTGCCTACGCGCTGCTCGGCACCTCACGCCTGCTGGTCGTCGGCCCGGACACCGCGACCGGACTGATCTCCGCGCTGACCGTTGGCGCCATCGCCGCACAGGGAACTGCGGATTTCAATACGCTCACTTGCACCCTTGCAATCCTGATTGGCGTCTTCTTCCTGCTCTTTGGCGCGCTGCGCATGGGGTGGGTCGCCGCGTTCATTCCTACTCCGGTGATGCGAGGGTTCATCGAAGGCCTTGTATGCGTCACCATCATCGGCCAGGTGCCGCACCTGCTGGGCATCGACGGCACGTCCGGCAACTTCTTCACCAAACTGTGGTTCGTGCTGCAGCATCTACCGGACGCCTCGCTCGCCCCCGTGCTGGCCGGCTCGCTCAGCCTCATGGCAATGCTGTTGCTGCGCCATTGGGCACCGCGCGTACCCGCAGCCCTCGTGGTCGCGGGCGTGGCCACGATCCTCGTTGGCTTGCTCGATGGTGAGGCCGCGCGGATCAGCGTGGTGGGCGACCTTCCGTCCGGCCTGCCCCGCCTCGCGCTGCCCCACCTCGACCTTGCAGTACTGCGGGAGCTCGCCCCCGGCGCGCTCGCCATCGTGCTGGTCGGCTATGCCGAGGCGCTCGCCGGGGCAAAGGCCGCTGCAACGCAAGGCGGCGGCGACATCGATCCGAACCAGGAGCTGATCGCGCACGGACCCGCCAATATTCTGAGCGGTTTTTTCGGTGGTTTCCTCGTCGTCGGCAGCCTGTCCAAGACCTCAGTGGCTATGGCTGCCGGCGCCCGTACCCAACTCGCCAACGTCGTCGCAGCGGTGTTTTGCTTTCTCACGCTAGTCTTGTTGACGCCCCTGTTCCGCGGCATGCCCCACCCAGCGCTTGCCGCCATCGTCATCGCAGCAATGCTCCACCTATCCAAGCTGCGCTATATGCGCGGCCTGCTCGCCCGCGGCCGATGGGAGTTAGTCGTTGCCGCGATCGTCGTCGCCGGAGAGCTGATGCTGGGCGTCCTGCAGGGCATCGCCCTCGGCGTGGCGCTGGCCCTGCTGGTGTTGATCTATCGAACCAGTCACCCGCAGGGCGCGGTGCTCGGTCAGCTGCCGGGTACGGAGGTCTATCGCGACGTCCGGCGCCACCCCGAGGCCCTCACCTTCCCCGGGTTGCTGATTTGGCGCGCCGGCGGCGACCTGTTCTTCGCGAGTATTCGTCAACTCGAGCTGGGGCTGAAGTCTACGCTGGCCGCGAGCCGCCCGCCGCCGAGGCATGTGCTCGTAGACGCAGATTCGGTGAACTTCATCGACACCAGCGCCTGCGACGCCCTGCTGAACTTCATCGAGGAGTTGCAAAGCCAGGATATCACCTTCGCCCTCGCCGGTGTGCGCGACGAAGTACGGGGGCGGATGCGGCTGGCGGGCATCGAGGATCTCGTGGGCTCGACCAACTTCTACGAACGTGTGGCCGACGGTGTGCGCGCCTGGGAGCAGCAAGAAAAGCCTCGCGCCGTGTCCCTGGGACCGCGCGGGTAACTAACGACGCGGCCAGGAGCGCAGGCCGGCAGCAACCCCGCCAGCCAGCGCGCAGCGTACCACGGCCGGCGTCAGCATCGACTGGCGCGGTCCTGCCGTCCTCAGTAGTAACTCGGGATCGTTTGGCCGCCACGCAGACCCTCGCTAGCGTCTTTCGGCCGCGGCTGTGCCTTGGGGATCTTCGGCTGGTCGAAGGCGACCTTCTTGTAGGGGATGCTGTCGAGCAGATGGCGGATCAGGTTCAGCCGGGCGCGGCGCTTGTCGTCGGCCGGAACGATGTGCCAGGGCGCCTCGGGCGTGTGGGTGGCCTCGATCATGCGCCGGTAGGCCGCCGTATAGTCCCACCACCGCCGCACGGATTCGGTGTCCATCGGACTAAGCTTCCAGTGCTTGACCGGGTCGTTGATCCTGGCCTCGAACCGGCGCCGCTGCTCGTCCTGGCTGATATCCAGAAAGTACTTCCGGAGAATTATGCCGTTATTGACGATCAGTTCCCGCTCGACCGCGGGGACCAGCGTCAGGAAATGCGCGCACTGCTCTTCGGTGGAAAAGCCCATCACCCGCTCGACCCCGGCCCGGTTGTACCAAGAGCGGTCGAACAGGACGATCTCCCCCGCCGCTGGGAAATGCGCGATGTAGCGCTGGATGTAGACTTGGCTCTTCTCGCGGTCGGAGGGTACGGGTAATGCCACGTGCCGGTAGACGCGCGGGCTGGTGCGGGCGGTGATCCGGCTGATCACGCCGCCCTTGCCCGCCGTGTCCCGGCCCTCGAAGACCACGATGACGCGTGCGCCTTCGGCTTGGACCCAGGTCTGCAGACGAGTGAGCTCGACTTGGAGCTTCGCGAGTTCCTTCTCGAATTCCTTGCGGCCCATCTTGCCGGAGTCGACCGTCGTCACGGCAGCCTCGTGCTTCTTCTGCTTGTGTTTTGCCATCTCGGAACGCTCCCTGCCACTCCCGAAACCGACAGTCTGGCAATGGTCGAATGAGCTTACAAGCCGGAATGCCCTGCGTGGAATGAAAAGGGGCAGGGCGGGTGCATTGTTGCTTGACCCGTTCGCGCCGCTTGGTCTCGTTGAGCAAAATCCGGCAAGGATGGAAGAAGCTTGCCCGTTACGCGCTGGAAATCCTCGAAGCTGATTTGCGGAAAGTAGAGGCCCTTCGGACGACGCACCCACCACTGTGTCGTCTTGATCAATGATCGTGCTGCAAAAGCCCCGGACGGGTGGCTAGCCAGCAATAATCGAAATCGAAACGAGTACGTTTCCGAATCAACGCTGCCTGGACGCGACTGCGCGCGACGTTCATGGTCTCGCCGCCGGCTTCTTCGCCGGGGCCATCGGCTTCGGCTTCTGCGGTGCGGCGGAGGGAGCAAGCTGGGCGATCACCGGGTTGGGCAGGAACGTCGGATTGGAGACGCCCGGTTCGCCGGGCTTGATTTGCACCGAAACGGTGCTCGGCTCGTAGTCCTGGCGCGAGAACGTCACGGTGAACGGCCCCTCCGCCGTCACCTCCATGGTGCAGGGTGTCTGGCAGCCTGGGCCACCCAGCGAGGTCGTCGCTTGCGCGCCGGACGGATCAGATTGCAGATCGATCGTTCCGCTCAGCGATTTCGGCCCCGTGGGCGTCAGCAATGCGCGGATCGGATCGGGACCCGGAGTACCGAAGAAGCTGCCGCCTCCGCCACCGGAACATCCCGCCAGCAGACCGATGCAGAGTGCCCAAGGCACGAGTTGCGCTGCTCTCATTTCCCCTCCCAGTCAACACTCGCTCGACAGGGATA
This sequence comes from Pseudomonadota bacterium, assembly GCA_046727735.1. Lineage (GTDB taxonomy): Bacteria > Pseudomonadota > Alphaproteobacteria > Rhizobiales > Xanthobacteraceae > AP-16. Next base: position 4,378 of record JBKPDF010000024.1, read on the forward strand.
CTTTACATTCCGTACTTGCTGCTGCGCCAAATCGTTGTGCAACGCCTCGGCATTCAACTTCCCGATCCGGCTTTTGCTTATCCGTGGTTCGCGAGGTACTCCACCCACAGACCTCGCCATCTTGCCGACATCATCTGGGCGGTGCCAGACGCCATTCGCAAGCTTACTTCCAGCTGCCCCCTATTCACAGTGCCATCAGTTGGCTTCTCGGATATGGCTTGAAATTGTACCATCGGCTGACCGAGGAAGTGGGTGTCATGTCGATCAAAGTCGCGATGCTCGCCATCGTCGCGGTGATTGGGCTCCTGAGCGCGTTGCCTGGCGCAGGCGCGGCCAAACTCGGCGAACGCTGCGACGGCTTTACGGGCGGTCGCTGCGCTCCGGGACTGTGGTGCGATCGCGGCGCGGGGCAGTGCGGAGCCCCGGACCGCCCGGGCACCTGCGTGCGCGTGCGGCAGCTTTGCTTTCAGCTCTACCGGCCGGTCTGCGGCTGCAACGGCAACACCTACGCCAACGAGTGCCACCGGATCCGCGCCAAGGTGGCGAAAAAGCACGACGGCAAGTGCTGACGATCTCGGTCCGCCCGCGGCCCTACCGGGAGCGCCCCGGCAGATGCCGGCGGGGGACTGGGCACTCCCCGCGCAAGATTGTCCAAGTCTGCCTTCGCCCCCGCCGCTAAGGTCGCGCAATGAGTCCCGTGGGATACGTCATGTTCGACACGGCCATCGGCCCCTGCGGCATCGCATGGAGCGCGCGCGGCATTGTCGCGGTGCAGCTTCCGGAAGCGACCGAGCGCGAAACGCGTGCGCGGCTGATCCGGCGCCTTCCGCAAGCCCAGGAAGCCTCCCCGCCTGCCGCGGTACGCCGGGCGCGGGACGGCATCGCCGCGCTGTTGCGCGGTGAGCCGGCAGATTTCGGCGGCGTCGCGCTCGATCTCGAAGGCGTGCCGGCGTTCCATCGCCGCGTGTACACGATCGCCCGCACGATTGCGCCGGGCACGACGCGCTCCTATGGCGAGATCGCGGCGCGGCTCGGGGCTCCGCGTGCGGCGCGCGCGGTCGGGCAGGCGCTCGGCAACAACCCGGTTCCGATCCTCGTGCCCTGCCATCGCGTGGTCGCGGCGCGCGGCAGGCCCGGCGGGTTTTCCGCACACGGCGGCATCGCGACCAAGCTGCGTCTGCTCGCGATCGAGACCGGCGCGAACGGGATGCCCGCGCGATCGTGAGCTTGCGCGAATTTGCTCGCGGCGCGCGCGGGCAATACATTCCGGCATGGCAGTCGCGACGTTGTTTCGAGGCGAGTCGATCGCCGTCATCGACTATCGGTGCAACATCGGGCCCGGCGACGCACCGTTCGCCGAACAGCATCGCGATTTCTCGCTCTCCTACGTGCGCAAGGGCAGCTTCGGGTGCCGCACGCGCGGCCGATCCTTCGAGCTCGTCGCCGGTTCGCTGCTCGTCGGCCATCCCGGCGACGAGTACATGTGCACCCATGATCATGTCTTCGGCGATGAATGTCTGTCCTTTGCGCTGGCGCCGGCACTGGTCGAGGCGCTCGGCGCCGGACCGCAGATTTGGACGAGCCGCGGCGTGCCGCCGCTTCCCGAGCTGATGGTACTTTGCGAGCTCGCGCAGGCGGTCGCGGAAGGTCGCAGCGATCTCGGCCTCGAGGAGGTCGGAATCGCACTCGCCGGCCGTTTCGTCGAGATCGTATCGGGAAAGAACCGCAGCGCGCCGCAACCGCGGGCGCGCGATCGTCGCCGAGCGGTCGAAGCCGCGCTCTTCATCGACGCGCACGCGCACGAGCGCATCGATCTCGATCGCGCGGCCGGCGCGGTCGGGCTCAGCCCCTTCCATTTCCTGCGGGTGTTCTCCGGCAGCCTCGACGTCACGCCGCATCAATATCTGGTGCGGGCGCGGCTGCGCCGGGCAGCGCGCCTGCTCGCCGAGGAGGCCCGCCCGATCACCGATGTGGCGTTCGAAGCGGGCTTCGGCGATCTCTCGAATTTCGTCCGCACGTTCCACCGTGCCGCCGGCGTTTCGCCCCGGAACTTTCGGCGCGCAGCGAAGGGCGACCGGGAGATTTTCGGGCAGCGGCTCGCCGCACCGGCGTGAGGGGCGCAGGTGCGGCGCCGACGCGCATCGGCGTCGCAGATTCGCGCTTGGCTCCCGGGGGACCGAGCAGCGTTACCTCGATGCCAAGCCGCTTTGCGTCCGCAAAGCTCAACCAAGCCACGGAACCGGGCGCTGCCTGGGCGATGAGGATCACCGCCGAGTACGGCAGCCCCATGCGGCTGAGGTAGGCGCCTACAAGCGCGTTGGCGACGCGGCTCGGCTCCCCGGATCTCGGGTCGGAGGCGGCATGCACCCCGATTCGCGCCCCGCGTCCCATGAAGCGGCGGGTCCCGCCGACCCACGCCAGCATGCATGCCGAAGCGCATCGCGCGCCCGCGGGCACGACGGTGTGAAAATCCTTCAACCGGATGGTCTCTCCGATCTGGATTCCGGTGAGTACGCTGCCGCCGTCGCTTTGGAAGCGGACCAGCGCCGCGCCGAGCGGAGCCGTCTTGGCAAAAAAGCGGTCCCCGTCAGTCGCGTGCAGCGGGCCTTGCACGATCACGATCGCGGGTTGCTGCGGCCCCGCCGACTGCACCGAAATCGTCGCGGCCTCGGCATAGCCGGCGGACAGCGTCGCACAAACGAGGAACGCAGATCGCATCGCCCTGTCTCGTCCCTAGGCGCTCGGAGGGCGGCTATCGGTTGACCCGCGGGCCGAGCCTAGTGCGCGGCTTGGCGGCGCGCCAGCGGCCGCGGGCTCGAGGACTGCCTTGCAGCTAACGATTTCTGAACCAGTGCCGGTTAGGCTCGTGCTGCCGGACCGGCCCCAGCAATTCGATAAGCAATGAAACAACGCCGCCGCCACGAGCGCCACAGCATCGACCGCGTGGCCAAAATCCAATCGGCAGGCTCGCTGCCCCGTGATTGTCTCGTGACCGACATCTCGGAAGGCGGCGCAAGGCTCTATGCGGAAGGGATCGTCGTGCCCGATCAGTTCGTACTGCTGCTCACCGGCTCGCGGACGATGCGCCACGAGTGCCGGGTGGTGTGGCGGCTCGGAAACGAGATCGGCGTCGAGTTCGCGCGCCTTGCCCGGCCCGCGGCAATTTGATCGCCCGGCGCGCCGCAAAACTCGCCTGTTCCGGCCGACAGCGCCCGGCAGGATCGGCGCATCACACTGCGCGCGCCCGCGGCCGGCGCGATCGCAATATTTTCGTTCGTGACAGTCGCCGGGCCGGCGGTTTTTCGCTACAGTATGGTACCGGTTGCTTCGCCGGTGATTGGGGCTTTGGGGGAGGCGCAACATGCCGAACATACCGGTCGACTGGGCGGCCGTGGACTGGGCCAATGTGGGCCTGCTTTCCGTAATCGCGTTCTTGGCGGCGCTGGTGGGTAACGCCCTGATCTTCAGACACCGGGTCTGGGCTGCCATTCTGGCCGGCTTGCTGTTCGCGGCGGCCTACGTGTTCCTCATGTATTACCCGCATGGGCTGTCGGTGCCGGGGCTGAAGACCGGAGCGCGCGCCGCGCCGGGAACAGCCGCGGTCGCCGGCTTGACCCTCACAAGCCCCGAAATCGCGCCGGGCGCCACCATTCAAAACGAGCAAGTCTACCGGGGCTTCGACTGCAACGGCACCAACATCTCCCCGGAGCTGCGCTGGAGCGGGGCGCCGAACGGGACCAAGAGCTTTGCCGTCACCCTGTATGATCCCGACGCGCCGACCGGGAGCGGCTGGTGGCATTGGGTGATCTTCAACATACCGGCGACGAGCACATTTCTGCCGCGCAACGCCGGCGATGCGAAAATGGGACTATGGCCGCCGGGTGCCGTGCAGGTCCGGACCGATTACGGAGCTGTAGGCTACGGCGGGCCATGCCCGCCGCGGGGGGATAAGGCCCACCGTTACGTCTTCACCGTGTTTGCGGTCGACGTGGACAAGCTTCCGGTCGACGACAGCGCGTCGCCGGCGCTCGTCGGGTTCAATTTGTATGCGCATACGTTGAAGAAGACGACACTGACCGGCTATTACGGCCGCTGATTGCTCCGCTCGGCTCGGCCTCGGGCCAATTCCCCGAACATCTCTCGAAGAGTTTCGTTCGCGCCTCGGCGAAGAAACGGCCTGCATGGTTTTTTCGGGCAAGCCCCGGCCGGCGCCGGTCCGTGCCAAGACGCGGATTGCCGCCTTCGCCCGGGTCCGTTAGATCGGACCCACGTCCGAGCACCGGAGACGCGCCATGCAATATCGTTCCCTAGCGCCCCTCGCGCTCGCTGCTCTGCTGCTCGGCTTCAGCGGCGCCGCCGCCCAGCAGCGCTCGATCACCGTCGCCTCGACCACTTCGACGGAGCAGTCGGGCCTGTTCGGGCATTTGCTGCCGCGATTCACCGCCAAGAGCGGAATTAAGGTCAAGGTAGTGGCGGTCGGAACCGGCCAGGCGCTCGACATCGCGCGCCGCGGCGATGCGGACGTGGTGTTCGTTCACGACAAGGCGGCGGAAGAGAAATTCCTGGCGGAAGGTTTGGGGGTGAAGCGCTTCGACGTCATGTACAACGATTTCGTGGTGATCGGCCCCAAGAGCGATCCGGCGCGGGTAGACGGCGGCCGCGATCTGCTCGAGGCGTTGCGCAACATCGCTGCCGCCAAGGCGCCGTTCATCTCCCGCGGCGACCGATCCGGTACCCATGCGGCGGAACTGCGGTATTGGAAAGAGGCAGGCATCGACATCGACCAGGCGAAGGGCGGCTGGTACCGGGAGATCGGCCAGGGCATGGGGGCCGCGCTCAACATGGCGGCGGCGGCCAACGCCTATCTGCTGTCCGACCGCGGAACGTGGGTTTCGTTTCGCAATCGCGGCGAGCTGTCGATCCTGGTGCAGGGCGACCGCCGGCTGTTCAACCAATATGGCGTAATGCTGGTCAATCCCGCAAAGCATCCCGACGTGAAGGTCGCGGACGGGCAGGCGTTCGTCGATTGGCTCATTTCACCGGAGGGCCAGCGCACCATCGCCGAATACAAGATCGGCGGCGAGCAGCTGTTCTTCCCGGACGCGGAGACAGCGAACAAAACGCAGTAGCCGGCAATCGGAAGACGAAGCGAACAACGCGAAGCGCCGATCGCGCGCTGGCCGTTTGCGGGTTCCCGAACTCGGATCACCGTCCCGCCGCCACCCAGCTGCTCAGCAGGAACGCCGCCGCGCTCACCATTATGCTGAGCAGGATCAGGATCATCCCGAGGCCGAGCGCGAGCGCGAGATCGCCTTTGCTGGTTTCCAGCGCGATCGCCGTCGTCATCGTGCGGGTGAAGCCGCGGATATTGCCGCCGACGATGATGATCGCGCCGACCTCGGCGATTGCCCGCCCGAACGCCGCCAGGAAGGCGGTCAGCAGCGCGCCACGGCCGATCACGAACAATTCGCGGATGCTGCGGCTCTTGGAGGCGCCGTCGACCCGCATCACGTCCCCGTATTCCGCCCACAGCACGGCGATCCCGCGGTGCACGAGCGCGACCACGATCGGGATCGCGAGCAGCATCTGCGCGATGATCATCGCGCCGGGCGTGAACAACAGCGCAGCGAAGCCGAACGGCCCCGAGCGCGAGAGCAGCACATAGATCAGGAGGCCCACGACCACCGGCGGCAATCCGAGCAGCGCATTCGCCAGCACGATGACCGCCTGCCGGCCGCGGAATCGGCTGACCGCCAGTGCCCCGCCGAGCGGCGCGCCGACGAGCATCGCGATCAGCGCCGCGGACAGGCTGACGCGCAACGAGAGCGTCACGATGCCGATCAGTTCCGGGTCGAGGCCGCGGATGAGATCGATGGCGGCGAGGAAGGCTCGGCCGATATCGTGCATCGGCGCCTATCTAGCTCCGGCGCACCCCATCCACCGTCGCGCGAGCGCGCAGTGGCGAACGGTGCGACCGCTCACCCGAGCAGCACCGGAAGCCGCCGCGGACCGCGCACCGTCCCCTCGGACCACTTGACGACGCCGTCCGGATCCAGCCGGAACACCGGAACGCGCGCGAGCCACTCCTGGAGGGCGACGCGGATCTCCATGCGGGCGAGATTCGAGCCGACGCAGCGGTGAATGCCGAGCCCGAACGCCGCGTGGCGGTTCTCCTTGCGGTCGATGACGACGCGATCGGCATCGGGAAACATTTCGGGGTCGCGGTTGGCGGCCGGGAACGACAGCAGCACCATCTCGCCTTCCTTGAAGCGGCAGCCGTTGATCCGGGTCTCCGCGAGGATCTCGCGCGCCATCGTCACCGGCGCGTAGGCGCGCAAGAATTCCTCGACGGCGAACGGCATCAGCTCCGGCTCGCGGACGAGGCGATCGCGATCCGCCGGATGCCCCGCGAGATGCCACAGGCAGGAACCGATCGCGCTCCAAGTGGTGTCGATGCCGGCGATGAGCAGCAGCCGCAGCGTGCCGTTGATGTGCTGTTCGCTCAGCAGCTCGCCGTCGATCCGCGTGTGAACGAAATAGCTGATGAGATCATCACGCGGGGAGACGCGGCGGTCGGTCATGCGCTCGGCGAAATATGCCACCATCTGGTTGGTGGCGCGCTCGAGAATCTCGTCGCTGGTGATGCCGAGCTCCAGGATCTCCTGGATCCATTTGCGGAACAGATCGCCGTCCTGCTCGGGAACGCCGAGCATGTGCGCGATGACGCGTACCGGAATCTCCTGCGCGTATTCGACGGCCGCATCGCACCGCGGCTTGCCCTCGAGCCGCGCGAGGAGCTCGCGGCAGATCTCGCGGGTCCTCTGCTCGTGCCTCCCGATGGCTTCCGGCGTGAATGCCGGCAGCAGCACCGTCTTGGCCGGCCAGTGATGGGGAGGATCCGAGGTGATCGGCGGTGCCGGACGCCGCGGCGGCGGGGTCTCGCGTACCACCACGCGCCGGGAGGAAAAATGCTCGGTGTCGTAGGCGACGGCGCGCACGTCTTCGTAGCGGGTGGGAAAATACACGCCGAGGAATCGGTCGGTATGGGCGATCGGGCAGCGCCGGCGCAGCTCGTCCCAGATCGGATAGGGGTCGTCGATCCAGCGCGGGTCGAGATGGTCGAAATCGCGCTCCCAATCGGTCACCGGCGGCCGCGCGTGCATCAGCTTTGCTCCTCGATCACCTCGATGGCGAGCTCCGGACAGTTCGCGCGCGCCAGCCACGCCTTGTCCTCGAGGCCGGCCGGAACGCTGCCGTCCCCGATTTCCTGCGCGTTGCCGAGATCATCGAGGTCGAACAGCTCCGGAGCGAGCGCGTTGCAACGCGCATGGCCCTGGCAGCGGACGCGATCGACCCGGACCTTCAGCCGGCCTGTCTGCGGCATGGGAATCTCCGCGGCCCAGTCGAATTCGTCGAGCCCGGGTGGGCTCCTCACGAGGCATTCTGTGGCTGGTCGGCACGCCCTAGCATTTCGCCGCGCGCCTTACAATCGGGCGGCGGACGCCGCCCGAAAGCCTTTCTCAACCTTGCGCCCGATAAATATTCGCGAGTGCCCAGGGCTTGCCGAGCTTGCTGCGCGGATCAGCGCGGCGGTCGACCGGCTGCGCGTCAATGCGCAGGTCTGGAATGCGCTTCTCAACAATTGCCAACGATTTCGCCACGGAACTCGCCCAGGAACTAGGGTTGCGCACACCGGGCACGCTGCTCATCCCAGAGCTGTTCGTCAGCGGATTGCGGGAGATGAATTGCCGCGCGCGGTGCGGCGCCCGCGCCGCGCCGGCAATTTATTCTGCGGCGACCGGCGCGCTCGCGCGCGGCTGTCGGCCACGCAACGGTCGCTCCTCCATCAACAGCAGGCACACGAGGCCGACCGCAAGGCAAGCGGCGGCCGCCGCGAACACCCAGCGGAAGGCGCCGCCGAGGGTCGCCCCGGCCGCGCCGAGCTCCGCGGCCAAAGTTTCCAGCGTCAACCGCGGCCGGCCGTGGGTGCCGTTCCCGCCCAGCACGATCGCGGCGAAGACGGAGACCATCAGGGCACCGCCGAGCGAGCGGAAGAAGTTCATGGCTCCCGTGGCGGTGCCGAGCTGATAAGGCGGCACCGCGTTCTGGACGGATACCGTGGTGACCGGAAACAGGGTGCCCATGCCGATCCCGACGATACCGAGCAGCGCGCAGATGGCCACGAGCGGCAGCGCCGCGGGCAGAAGGGCAATGATGGCGAGCGCGGCGATCGCGAGTGCCAAGCCGAAGATCGGCATGCGCTTGTAGCGGCGCATGCGCACCATGGTGCGGCCGGCAGCGGTGGAGCCGATGACCGTCCCGGCGAGTTGCGGAATCAGCGCCAACCCGGATTCGCTCGCGCTCAGCCCGAGCACGACTTCGAAATAGAGCGGCACGAAAATGGTCAGGCCGATCATCGTTCCGAACACGCAGGTCACCGATGCGGTCGCAACGCCTACGACGCGGTTCCACAAAATCGGGAGCGGCAGGAACGGCTCGCGCGCGGTGAGCAGGCGAAGCACGAACATCAGCCAGAACGCCGCGGAAATCGCCAGCAGGCCGGCGATCCGCGGCGAGGACCACGGATAGCGCGTGCCGCCCCAGGTGAGCGCGAGCAGGAGCGCGATCGTCGCCACAATCATCAGCACCGCCCCGGCAATGTCGAGGCGATGCCGGCGCTCGTAGCGCGGCAGCCGCTTGAGCACGCTGTTCGTCATCAGAAACGCCAGCAAGCCGAGCGGCAGGTTGATCCAGAAGATCAGCGACCAGTGCAGGTGCTCGGCGCAGAAGCCGCCCAGAACCGGACCGCCGATGCTGGAGGAGGCGAACACGACGCCGATATATCCCTGGTAGCGCCCCCGCTCGAGCGGAGGCACCACGTCGGCGATGATGGTCTGAGCGAGCGACAACAGCCCTCCGCCGCCGAGACCTTGCAGTCCGCGCGCCACGATCAGGACCGCCATGCTGGGAGCGAGCGCACTGGCGATCGAGCCAAGCCCGAACACGGCGATCGCGAGCAGCAGCATCGCGCGACGGCCGTGAATATCGCTGAGCTTGCCGTAGAGTGGCGTGACTGCCGTGGCCGTCAGCAGATACGCGGTCACGACCCAGGAGAGATCCTCGACATTGCCGAGATCGCGGCCGATCGTCGGCAATGCCGTCGCGACGATGGTCTGATCGAGGGCGCCGAGCAGCATCGCCAGCAAAATGCCGAGCACGATGGTGCGAACCGCGGCGTGGTCGAGCGGCAGGTCGGGGCCGGCAGCGAGGGAATTCATCTCAAGGAACGCATCGGCAAAGGCACTGGTTCAAACCCATCGGTAGCGCTCTCGTTCGAAAACGGCTGAAATTCGCGCGGGTGCGAGACCTACAAATCGGCTTCCGACCGCGCGATGACAACCGGGTTTGCCGCAGGCCAGCCATGAGCGCGCGGGGACGCTCGGACCCGTTCACACCAGCTCGGCCACGATGATTCTGTGCTTCGCCCGGCGAAGGCCTGTGCGCTCATGTCGCCGGCACGGCCGAGGCGTCGCGTTTGGCGGCGTTCGGTAGCTGCCCCAGCGCGAACACCGCGACGCAGGCGATCAGCACCGGCACGGCACCGGCAATGAAGATCGTCGGAATGTGCCAGTCGAGCGACAACATCATCCCGCCGAGCAGCGGCCCGATGATCGAGCCGATGCGCCCGATGCCGAGCGCCCAGCCGACCCCGGTCGAGCGGATGAAGGTCGGGTAGAACGTGGCCGTGAGCGCATTGGCGCCGATCTGGGCGCCGACCACGCAGAAACCCGCGCCGAATACGGCCGGGATGATCAGCTCGATCGCCCCGCCCGCTTGGCCGACGGCGGCGATCAGGATCGCGGCGCCGAAATAGGCGGCCGCCAGCACCCGATACGGGCCGAAGCGCTCGATCAGAAACGCGAGCACCAGCGTGCCGACGATGCCGCCCACCTGGAACAGCGCGGTCGCAATCACCGCGAGCCGCACCGACACGCCGGTGTTGTTGATGACGGTCGGAAGCCAGGTGGCGCAGAAATAGATCACCAACAGATTGGTGAAAAACATCACCCAGATCAGGATCGTGGAAACGCCGCGGCCTTCGCTGAACAGGTGCTCGACCGGGAATCCCTCCGGATGCTCCTCGGGCGCGACGAACCGGGTGCCGGGCGCGAACTGCAGCGCCGGATTGATGCTTCGCAGCAGCCCGGCGACGTACTCGTCCCGCGTGCCTCGCAGCGAGAGCAGCCGAATCGATTCCGGAAGCCAGAAGACCAGGATCGGCGCGAGCAGAATCGGAAAAATGCCGCCGATCCAGAACACGCTCTGCCACCCATAGACGGGCACGAGCTGCGCCGCGATAGCGCCGCCGACCGCGGAGCCCAGCGAGAAGCCGACGAACATCACCATGATCATGGTGGCGCGGCTGCGCTGCGGCGCGTACTCGCAGGTCAGCGCGATCGGATTGGGCATGGCGCCGCCCAATCCGAGGCCGGTGATGAAGCGCCAGACCAGCAGGCTCGTGGTCGATTCGGCGGTGACGGTCAGCAGCGAGGCGACGCCGAACCACAGCGTGCAGAAGATGATGATCGGCTTGCGCCCGATGCGGTCGGCGAGCGGGCTGAACGCCAGCGCGCCGAGCATCAGGCCGATCAGCCCGGCGCTGAAGGTCCATGCCAGCGCGCCCGCTTTCAGATTCCAGAGCCTGCTCAGCGTGGGCGCGACGTAACCGATCGCCTGCGCATCGAAGCCGTCCATGAACACGACCGCGGCGCAAAGCGCGGCCACGCGAATCTGCAACGCGCTGATTTTCTGGGCGTCGATCAGCGCCGGAACGTTTACTTCCGGCACCGCGGCGGAAGCGGTCATGGAGTTTCTCCGGAACAGACGACAGACGACGGATTACAGACGACGGAAGATGTCCCAGCGTAACATGGACCCGCCGTTTTCCTCCTCTCCGGTCGTCCGTCTTGTGTCCTCTGTCGTGCGGGCGCTATTCGGCCGGCACGGCGGTGCCGACCGGGCAGCTCACGCCGGTGCCGCCGAGCCCACAATAGCCCATCGGATTCTTGGCGAGATATTGCTGGTGATAGTCCTCGGCGAAATAGAACGGCGGGGCATCGCGGATTTCGGTCGTGATCGCGGCGTAGCCTTTCCCCGCGAGCGCCTTGGCATAGGCGGCTTTCGACGCCTGTGCGGCCGCGCGCTGGGCGGCATCGAAGGTGTAGATCGCCGAGCGATATTGCGTGCCGACGTCGTTGCCCTGGCGCATGCCCTGGGTCGGGTCGTGGTTCTCCCAAAACACCTTGAGGAGGCGCTCGTAGGAGATCCGGCTCGGATCGAACACGACCAGGACGACCTCGGCGTGCCCGGTGCGGCCGCTGCAGACCTCCTCATAGGCCGGATTGGGCGTGACCCCGCCCGCGTAACCGACCGCGGTGACGAAAATCCCGTCGCCGAGCTCCCAGAATTTGCGCTCGGCGCCCCAGAAACAGCCCATGCCGAACAGCGCCTTGGCGGCGCCTGGGGGATAGGGGCCCTGCAGCGCGCGACCGTTGACGAAATGGCGCTCTGCCGTCGGGATCGGCGTCGAGCGGCCGGGCAGCGCCTCGTTGGCGCTCGGCAGTTCCAGCTTCTTCTTGGCGAACATAGTTTCCTCCTGCAGGCGGGGCATCGGTCAATATAGTATCGGAGAGATTTCGCGGAATCGACGCGCAAGCGCGGTCACGATGCGGCGAGGCGGCCGGCACAGTCCGGCGGCAGCGACGGCTCAATCGCGGCCGTAGCCGATCAACGGCTTCTTCTTGCGCCCGAGCAGGATCAGGACCGAGCCGAGTACGCCCAACACCAGCCAGGTCGGTTGCTCCAGCACGGTCTGGATCACCGGGTTCCACAGCCACACCGCGACGTGGCGCTCGATCGCGGGCTGCAGCAGCTGCAGGGAATTGGGGCTGAGATCGTACCAGGTCTTTCCGAGCTGGGTGAAAGACAGCGCATTGCCGGCGATCGATTTGGTCCCGTCGATGACGAGCCACAGGAACGCCGCCGCGAGGATCCACAAACCGAGAAACCGCAACAGGAACCGGATCATGCAAAACTACCGCCGGCCATGCGCGCACTCGGTTTTTCTCGGGCGAAGACCCGAACGGCAGTCGGGCCGATCGGCCGCCGTTGCCATGCGGTCGATTACTCCGGCCGCCGTCGCGGTTCAACTCGGAAGACGATGCGAGCGGAATGACGCATCGCAAGTCCGGACCGCGGAGAGCATCGGCGGTTCTGCGGGGCGGGGGGCCGCTTTACATCTGCGGTCGGCTGCGGCAGCCGGCGCGTTGTGCCCCGGGAAAGCGCCGCTATAGTGCCGGCCCGGCGCGTGCCGGTCCGGCGCCGATCGGAGGGGTGGCCGAGTGGCTGAAGGCGCACGCTTGGAAAGCGTGTATACGGGAAACCGTATCGAGGGTTCGAATCCCTCTCCCTCCGCCAG
>JBKPDF010000025.1:0-104150 GCA_046727735.1 Pseudomonadota bacterium
CGTTGGCGGGGGCGGGGGGGGGGGGGGCTTTTAATTCCCCCCTCGCTGGGGGTGTTTCTCCCCCCCCCCGGTGGGGGGTGGTGGGGGCGCGCCCAACACGATCTGACATGTCGAATGAAGGCCCGAGCCCCCTCACCTCACCCCTCTCCCCTGCGGGGAGAGGGAGGAGAATGCCGCTCGACCGGAACGAGTTGCGACTGCCCTGCTGCGCCAATTGCGGCCTGCGCTGGAGCCTGTGAGGCGACGCGTAAGGGCCGCGCGAGTTCTTACCTCTCCCCGATGGGGAGAGGTCGATCCTCGCCGAAGGCGAGGATCGGGTGAGGGGGTCACGATCGAGATGACAAACAGAGACCCGAGCCCCCTCACCCCATCCCTCTCCCCTGCGGGGAGAGGGGGGAGAACGCCGCTCGACCGGACCGAAACGGGATTCGCCAATCATTGCGAGCCCGCCGTTGGTGTCGCACTCATCATCCCCGTGCTCAACGAGGCGGAGACGATCGCCGACGTCGTGCGCGCAGTGCCGTGCGAGGCAGTCGCCGAAATTATCGTGGTCGACGGCGGCAGCACGGACGACACCATTTCCCGCGCCCGAGATGCGGGCGCGCGCGTGATCGTCGAACCACGGTCGGGATATGGCGCGGCATGCCTGGCGGGCACGCGCGCAACCGATCGGGCGATTCTCGCCTTCATCGACGGGGACGGCAGCGACGATCCCGCCGAGCTTTCCCGGCTGGTGGCTCCGATTCTCGCCGGCGAGCAGGATTTCGTCATCGGCTCCCGTGCCCGCGGGATGCGCCAAAAAGGCAGCATGGGCGCGCATCAGCTCGTCGCCGGACACGTGGCCGGGCTATGCATGCGCGCGCTCTACGGCGTGCGCTATACCGACATGTGCCCGCTGCGCGCGATCCGGCGCGATGCGCTCGAGAAGCTCGGCATGCGCGAGAGGACCTACGGGTGGAATCTCGAAATGCAGATGCGCGCGGCACGCGCCGGATTGCGCATCCTCGAGCTTCCGGTGCGTCACCGCGTTCGGGCCGGCGGCGCCTCGAAAGTCGCGGGCAGCCTCGCGGGATCGATCCGGGCGACGTGGCAGATCGCGACCGCATTCCTGCGCATTGCGCGCGAGAAGCAGTGAATCGAGGGCTCACTTGAACAACCGATCGAGCGATTTGCCTGATCTCGAAGTGCGCGCGCCGGCGCCCGAATGGTTTCGCTGGGCGCTCGCGCGCTCCAAGCAGTCACGGCACGTCGTCGTCGAGGGCTGCCCGATCCATTATCTGCTCTGGCCCGCCGAGGCGTCGGCCGAGCACGACCGCGGGCTGCTGTTCGTCCACGGCGGCGGCGCGCACGCGCATTGGTGGAGCTTCATTGCCCCCTATTTCGTGCGCGACTTCCGGGTGGCGGCGATCGATCTGTCCGGCATGGGCGACAGCGGGCGGCGGCAGACCTACGGCTCCGACATCCGCGCCGCCGAGATGCGCGCGGTGATCGCCGACGCGCCGCTCGGCGCGCGGCCGTTCGTGATCGGCCACAGCTTCGGCGGCTTCATGACCATGAAGCTCGCCTCGCAATATGGCGACGAGCTCGCCGGCGCCGTGATCGTCGATTCGCCGATCCGATCGCCCGAAGAGGAGATCGCGCGCCCGCTCACGCCGCCCAACTGGGGCAACAAGAAAATCTATCCGAGCTTCGAGGCGGCGCTCGCGCGCTTCCGGCTGATGCCGCCGCAGCCCTGCGAGAACGAGTTCATCGTCGAGTACATCGCGCGGCATTCGCTGATGCGCGTCGAGGGCGGCTGGACCTGGAAATTCGACGGCGCGGCGATCGGCGCGCGGCGCTTCGGCGAGCCGTTCCGGGAATATCTGCAGGCGGTCACTTGCCGCGCCGCGCTGATGTTCGGCGAGCGCAGCGCACTCGTCTCGCGCAAGACCGCCGCCTACATGTCGCAGCTGATGGGGCCCAAAGCGCCGATCGTGGAAGTGCCCGAGGCGCAGCATCACGTGATGCTCGACCAGCCGCTCGCGTTCGTCGCCGCGCTGCGCACGCTGCTGCAGAGCTGGATCCGCGCCGAGGACGGTTGACGGGTCGCTCGAGCACCATACTTCGATCCGAACGTCGTCCCGGAAGCCGCGCAAGCGGCTATCCGGGACCCATGAACACCGCTCTCCCGATCCCGCACGGTCGGTGGTCATGGGTCCCCGCTTTCGCGGGGACGACGGGGCACGTATCTCGTCCGTGTCAATGCTGCAGGATTTTCGACAAGAACGTCTGCGCGCGGCGGCTGCGCGGTTTTTCGAAGAAATCCGCGGTCGGCGCGTCCTCGACGATCTCGCCGCGGTCCATGAACACCACGCGGCGCGCGACCTGGCGGGCAAAACCCATCTCGTGCGTGACCACGATCATCGTCATGCCGTCCTGCGCCAGCGCCACCATGACGTCGAGCACCTCCTTGATCATCTCAGGATCGAGCGCCGAGGTCGGCTCGTCGAACAGCATGGCGATCGGATCCATCGCCAGCGCCCGCGCGATCGCGACCCGCTGCTGCTGGCCTCCGGAAAGCTGGCCCGGATATTTGTGCGCGTGCTCGCGCAAGCCGACGCGGTCGAGCAGCCGCATCGCCTTGCCGACGCTCCCTTCCCGGCTTCGTCCGAGCACCTTGACCTGCGCCAGCGTCAGATTGCGGGTGACGGTGAGGTGCGGAAACAGCTCGAAATGCTGAAACACCATGCCGATGCGCGCCCGCAGCTTGGGCAGATCGGTCCTCCGATCGCCGACCGAGATGCCGTCGACGAGGATCTCGCCTTTTTCGAACGGCTCGAGCCCGTTCACGCATTTGATCAGCGTCGACTTGCCGGACCCCGAAGGGCCGCACACGACCACGACCTCGCCCTTGGCGACCGAGGTCGAGCAGCTCTTGAGCACTTGGACCGCGCCGTACCATTTGCTCAAGTCGCGGATCTCGATCATGGGCGCGGACTCAGCGCACGATCGCGATGCGGCGCTGCAGCAGACGCACGCAGTGCGAGGCGGCGAGCGAGATCACGAAATAGACCAGCGCGGCGAACAGATACATTTCCACCAGCCGGCCGTCGCGCTGCGCGATCTTGGAGGCCGCGCCGAGAAAATCGGTGATCGACAGCACGTAGACGAGCGAGGTGTCCTGAAACAGGATGATGGTTTGCGTGAGCAGCACGGGAACCATGTTGCGGAACGCCTGCGGCAGCACGACGTAGGCCATCGTCGCCGGGTAGCGCATGCCGAGCGCCTGCGCGGCGAATACCTGGCCGCGCGGAATCGATTGGATCCCGGCCCGCATGATCTCGCAGAAATACGCGGCTTCGAACACCATGAAGGTCACGAGCGAGGAAGCGAACGGGCCGACCCGGATCGGCCGCGCGGCGCCGGTCAGCCACTGCCCGAGATACGGCACCAGGAAATAGATCCAGAAGATCATCAGCACCAGCGGCACCGAGCGCATCAGGTTGACGTAGCCGGCCGCGAACAGCGACAGCGGGGTGAAGCCGGAGAGCCGCATCAGCGCCAACAGCGTGCCGAACACGATCCCGCCGAGGGTCGCCAGGAATGTCAGCGTCAGCGTGAAGGTCATGCCGTCGTAGAACAGATACGGCAGCGAGCGCAGGACGATGTCGAAGTCGAAATTGGCGAACATGCCGGCTCAGTCCGCGGTGGCCGGCGGCGCCATGCCGATGAAGCCCGGGACCGCCACCGCGCGCTCGGTGCGGCGCATCGCGAACGTCACCACGATGTTGATCGCGATGTAGATCAGCGTGGCGGCGGTGAACGCCTCGAATACCTGGAACGAGAACTCCTGCATCGAGCGCGCCCGCGCGGTCAGCTCCATGAGGCCGATGGTCAGCGCCACCGCGCTGTTCTTGATCACGTTGAGGAATTCCGAGGTGAGCGGCGGCAGGATGATGCGATAGGCCATCGGCAGCAGCACGTAGCCATAGGCTTGCGGCAGCGTGAGGCCGAGCGCGAGCGCGGCGAGGCGCTGTCCGCTGGCGAGGCTGGAAATCCCGGCGCGCACCTGCTCGGCCACCCGCGCCGAGGTGTAGAAGCCGAGCGCGACGACGGCGGTATAGAACGAGGCCTCGGGCAGTTGCTTGAGCCAGGTCCCGACCGCGCGCGGGACGAGCTCCGGCAGGACGAAATACCACAGGAACATCTGCACCAGCAGCGGCACGTTGCGGAACAGCTCGACATAGGCGTTGCCGAAGCGCACGAGCCACGGGTGCGGCGTCGTGCGTATCACGCCCACGACCGATCCGAACAGGAGCGCGAGCATCCACGCGGCGAGCGCGGTAGAGAGCGTCCACGCCGTCCCGAGCAGAAGCGTCTGCATATAGGTGTGCGAGGCGTCCGGGGAAATCTGCCAAAAAATTCCCCAGTCCCAGTGGTAGTTCATGGCAGAGGCTCAGGTTTTCCGGACGGCGCGGCGGGAATCGTCGTGACGCGATCCGGGATTCAGCATTAGAGCACGGTTCGACATCGGACCCGCCACTATGGTTCGGCCGCACCGCACGCTCGCTTTCCCTCTCCCCTTGTGGGAGAGGGTGGCGAGGCGGCGCACGCCGCCGAGCCGGGTGAGGGGTGATGGCTCGAGTTTATACCCCTCACCCGGCTCGTTGCTCGTTTGAGCTCGCAACGAGCCCCCCTCTCCCACAGGGGGAGAGGGGACGGAGTATGCCTCGCGCCAAGCGCACCGGATCGTGATCTAATACACGGCCGGATCGCCGCTGTCGGTCGGGCTCGCCACCACCTTCTTGAACGCGGCGCTCATCGGCAGGTTGAGGTTGATGCCCTTCGGCGGGATCGGCTTCAGGAACCACTTCTCGTAGATGCCGTTGATGTCGCCGCTCTTGTAGATCGTGACCATCGCCGCATCGACCACCTTCTTGAAGTCGGGATCGTCGCGCCGCAGCATGATGCCATACGGCTCGACCGAGAGCGCATCGGCGGAGATGACGTAGTCCTGGGGCGACTTCGAGCTAGCGACCAGGCTGTAGAGCAGGATGTCGTCCATTACGAAGGCGGCGGTGCGGTCGGTCTCGACCATCAGGAACGCCTCGGCGTGATCCTTGGCGGCCAGAATGTTGAGGCCGAGGTTCTTCTGCGCGCCGATCTCGGTGATCTGCTTGATGTTGGTGGTCCCCGAGGTCGAGACGATGGTCTTGTTGCGCAGGTCCTCGACGCTCTTGAGATCCGCCGACTTCTTCGAGACGAAGCGGTTGGCCGTGACGAAATGCGTGATGGTGAACGAGACCTGCTTCTGCCGCTCCAGATTGTTGGTGGTCGAGCCGCATTCGAGATCGATGGTGCCGTTCGCCATCAGCGGAATGCGGGTGGCGGAGGTGACCGGGTTGAGCTTCACTTCGAGCTTGTCGACCTTCAATTCCTTCCTCACCGCGTCGACGATGCGGTAGCAAAGATCCATGGCGTAGCCGATGACCTGCTGCTTGTCGTCGTAATAGGAGAACGGGACCGAGGACTCACGGTGGCCGAGCGTGATCTCGCCGCTGTCCTTGATCTTTTTCAGCGTGCCGGTGAGTTCGCCGGCGAGCGCCGGGGTCGCCGCGAGACCGGCCGCGGCGAGCGCGGCGATCGTCCAGTTCCAACGCATGGTGTCCTCCCCTGCCCGGCCGCGGCGCGGATCGACGTCCGCGGCATGCGGGGACGATCATCGCCCAGAACGGGCGCTTGCGTCTACAGCGCGGCGGGCCCTCGGCGGCGCTGCGCCGCACATCGCAATGCGCGTCGTCGCCTCAAGAAGCCCGGTTTACCCTGGCAGGAGAGGCGCGGAACGGCTAGTGTTGCCCCAGCCCGGCATTGGAGTAATGTCACGGCCCAGAAACTTCAGGGAGGATTTCCATGGCACGTGTTAGTCGGCGCAATTTCCTGAAACTTTCCGGCGGCGGCGCGCTCGCGGCGAAGGCCGGCGGCATGGCCGCCATTCTCGCCTCCGGCCGCGCGCCGGCATTCGCGCAGGCGACCACCGTGCACTGGCTGCGCTGGGTCGATTTCGTGCCGGCCTCCGACGAGGTGCTGCGCAAGGAGATCGTGCCGGAATGCCAGAAGGCGCTCGGGATCACGCTCAATCTCGAGACCATCAACGGCAACGACATCCAGGCGCGCACGACGGCGGCGATCCAATCGGGCTCCGGCCCCGACGTGATCTGCGGCCTCAACAATTGGCCGCAGCTCTATGCGGAGAGTATCGTCGACGTCAGCGAGCTCGCCGAAGAGATCGGCAAGGCGCAGGGCGGCTATTACGAGGAATCCCGGGTGGTCGCCAACGACGGCAAGAAATGGGTGGCGCTGCCTTGGTGCGTTCTCGGCGCGCAGCTCGCCTACCGCAAGTCCTGGTTCGAGGAGATCGGATATCCGGCCGGCAAGTTCCCGCAGACCTGGGAGGAATATCACGCCGCCGGCAGGAAGCTGAAAGCCAACGGACGCCCGCTCGGTCAGACGCTCGGCCACACCTTCGGCGACGCGCCGACGTTCACCTACGCCTATCTGTGGTCTTGGGGCGGCAAGGAAGTCGAGACCGACGGCAACACCGTCGTGCTCGACGGCAAGCCGGCGATCGATTCCGTGAAGTTCATGGCGACGTTCTGGAAGGACGCGCACGACGAGGGCGGGCTTGCCTGGGACGACACCAACAACAACCGCGCTTTCCTCTCCGGCACTATCAGCTCGACCCTCAACGGCGCCTCGATCTATCTCGAGGCGAAGCGCAAGCCCACGACGTATCTGAGCGAGAAGGGCACGCCGCTGTGGGAGGACATCCTGCACTCGCCGCTGCCCAAGGGCCCCGCCGGCCAGTTCGGCTATCACCTGCCGATGTCGAACATGCTGATGGGGTATTCCAAGAATCAGAAGGCTGCCAAGGACTTCCTGCGCTGGATGACGTCGAAAGACGTCTATCAGAAATGGTTCAACTCGCAGCAGGGCTACTCGGTCGGCCCCGCCAAGGTCTGGGAGCAGGACCCGCTGTGGCAGAAGGATCCGGTGATGTTGCCGTTCCGCTCCGCGGCGGCCGCCGGGCGGTTCCCCGGCTATGCCGGGCCCGCCGACCGCAAGGCCGCCGAGGTGCTGAGCAAATACATCATCACCGACATGTACGCCAAAGCCGTGCAGGGCACGCCGGCCGAGGAGGCGGTGAAATGGGCGCACGGCGAGGTGAAGAAGATCCACAGCTGACGCGCACCACGGCACGTTCCGCGGGCGGATGAGATGTCTCACCCGCCCGCCAACAATAAAACAAGACCACCGGAGGGGAGGACACCATATGGCTGGTTTCAGTCGGCGCAATTTCCTGAAATTGTCCGGCGGCGGCGCGCTCGCCGCTTCCGCGGGGATGACCGGTATTCTCGCCTGCGGCCGCGCCCCGGCCTACGCGCAAGCGACGAGCCTGCACTGGCTGCGCTGGAACGATTTCGTCCCGGCTTCCGACCAGCTGCTCAAGGGCGAGATGGCGGCCGAGTGCGAGAAGGCGCTCGGCATCAAGCTCACGATCGAGACCATCAACGGCAACGACATCCAGGCCCGCGTCACCTCGGCAGTGCAATCGGGGTCGGGGCCGGACATCGTCTGCGCGCTCAACAATTGGCCGCAGCTCTACGCCGATAGCCTTGCCGACGTCAGCGACGTCGCCGAGGAGCTCGGCAAGGCGCAAGGCGGCTTCTACGAGACGTCCAAGGTGGTGGCGAACAACGGCAAGCGCTGGATCGCCGTGCCTTGGAGCATCGTCGGCCTGCAGATCGCCTACCGGAAGTCCTGGTTCGAGGAAATCGGCTATTCCGGCGGCAAGTTCCCGGAGACCTGGGAGGCGCTGCGCGAGGCCGGCAAGAAGCTCAAGGCGCAGGGCCGGCCGGTCGGCCAGACCCTCGGCCACACCTTCGGCGACGCGCCGGCCTTCACCTATCCGTACCTGTGGTCGTGGGGCGGCAGGGAGGTCGAGGCCGACGGCAAGACCGTGGTGCTCGACAGCAAGGAGACCGTCGAATCCGTGAAATTCATGGTCGGCTTCTGGAAGGACGCGCTCGACGAGGGCGGCCTTGCCTGGGACGACGCCAGCAACAACCGCGCGTTCCTCTCCGGCACCTGCAGCGCGACCAACAACGGCGCCTCGATCTACATCGAGGCCTTGCGCAAGCCCGACGCCTACCGGTCCGAGAAAGGCGACGCGCTGAAGGAAGACATCCTGCACGCCCCGCTGCCCAAAGGGCCGGGCGGCCAGTTCAGCTTCCACGTGCCGTTCTCGAACATGGTGATGGGCTATTCGAAGAATCAGAAGCCGGCGAAGGAATTCCTGCGCTGGATCACGTCGAAGCCGGTGTTCGACAAATGGTTCACCACCCAGAAGGGGTTTTCCGTCGGCTCGACCACGGACTGGGAGAAGCACAAGCTGTGGGACGACGACCCGGTCATGCTGCCGTACCGGTCGGCGGCGCGCACCGGGCGCTTCGCCGGTTATGCCGGACCGTCCAGCCGGAAGGCGGCGGAAGTCCTGACCAAGTACATTCTCACCGACATGTACGCCAAGGCGGTGCAAGGCATGCCGCCGGACGCGGCGGTGAAATGGGCGCAGGGCGAGCTCGTCAAGATCTACGGCGGCTGATCCGGCGCGATCGAGCCGCCCTGCGGCGCGCCCGGCAGCGAGTTTGAGGACACGATATGGCGATCAGCTATGCGGCCCGCGAACAGGCGTATGCCGCAGCCCCGCGCCGCGGCCCGCTGACGCGGCTGCTCGAGGACGAGCGCTGGCTCGCGGTGCTGCTGTTGGCGCCGACCGCAGTCCTGCTCGCGCTGTTCATCGCCTATCCGTTCGTCAAAGGCGTGCTGCTCGCGATAACGGACACCAGGGTCGGCGTGGAGGGGCAGTTCGTCGGGCTGCAGAACTTCATCGCGCTCGCCCACGACGGCATCTTTCTCGAGGCGGTGTACAACACGTTCCTGTACACGGCGGTGACGACCGTGTTCAAGCTCGCGCTCGGCCTGTGGCTCGCGCTCTTGCTCAACCGCCATTTCCGCGGCAAGGCGCTGACCCGCGCCTTCGTGCTGCTGCCGTTCATCATTCCGACCGTGCTGTCGACCTTCGCCTGGAAATGGATGTTCGACCCGACGTTCAGCGTCATCAACTGGACGCTCTATCAGCTCGGCATCATCCGGAGCCGGATCAACTGGCTCGGCGACCCGCAGCTCGCGATGATCTCGATCATCATCGTCAACATCTGGCGTGGCGTGCCATTCTACGCGATCAGCCTCTTGGCCGGGCTGCAGACCATCAGCCCGGAGCTCGAAGAGGCCGCCGCGATCGACGGCGCGCGCCCGTGGCAGCGGTTCTGGCACGTGACCTGGCCGCTGCTGCTGCCGGTCACCATGGTGGTCGTGCTGTTCTCGGTGATCCAGACGTTCGCCGACTTCCAGCTCGTCTACGTGCTCACCGGCGGCGGGCCGGCGAACGCCACGCATCTGTTCGCGACCTACGCCTACCAGATCGGGGTGGGCACCGGGCTGCTCAGCGAGGGCGCGGCCGTGTCGCTCGCCATGTTCCCGGCGCTCTTGGTCGTCGTCGTCGTGCAGCTGCTCTACATCCGACGCGTGGAGATCCATTGAGCCATGATCGAGGGCGCAAAGTGGCGACGCTGGGTCTATTTCTACATCCCGCTCGGCGCGTTCATCTTCCTGCTGCTGTTCCCGTTCTACTGGATGTTCGTGACGACGTTCCGGCCGGACGGTGAGCTCTACCGGCCATGGATGGCGCCGAACTACACGCCGTTCTGGACCGCACATCCGACGCTCGAGCACATCAAATATCTGTTCACCGAGACCCTGTTCAGCACCTGGATGCTGAACACGCTGATCATCGCGCTGGCCTCGACGGCGATTTCGCTGTTCTGCGGCCTGCTCGCCGGCTATGCGCTGTCGCGGTTGAAATTTCGCTTCGCCGGCAGCCTCGGCACCGGAATCTTCGTCACCTACCTGGTGCCCCAGACGCTGCTGTTCATCCCGCTCGCCGACATCATCCGCAACTACCATCTCGGCGACACGCCATGGGCGCTGATCCTCACCTATCCGACGTTCCTGATCCCGTTCTGCACCTGGCTCCTGATGGGCTATTTCAAGGCGATCCCGCGCGAGCTCGAGGAATGCGCGCGCATCGACGGCGCCACGCGCTGGCGGGCGATGGTCTACATCATCTTCCCGATCGCGGTGCCGGGCATTCTCTCGGCCGGCATCTTCGCTTTCACGCTGTCCTGGAACGAGTTCATCTACGCCCTGGTGTTCCTGTCCTCGCCCGAGCGCAAGACGGTGCCGGTCGGAGTGACATCGGAGCTGATCCGCGGCGACGTGTTCTTCTGGGGGCCGCTGATGGCAGGCGCGCTGCTCGGCTCGATCCCGGTCGCGGTGATCTATTCGTTCTTCGTCGAGTATTACGTCGCGGGGATCACCGGCTCGGTGAAAGGATGAGCTGCAGCGGGGCGGGCTTGCCCGCCGACCCCGCTGCCGCAACCTGGAGCGTGTAGATGGCGCAGGTCGTCATCCGGAATCTCAGCAAGCGGTTCGACGGCGTTGCCGCCGTCAACGACGTCAATCTGACGATCCGCGACAAGGAATTCATCGTGCTGGTCGGGCCTTCGGGCTGCGGCAAGACCACGACGCTGCGCATGGTCGCCGGGCTCGAATCCATCACCGCCGGCGAGATCCTGATCGGCGAGAAGATCGTCAACGATCTGGCGCCGATGGACCGCGACATCGCCATGGTGTTCCAGAACTACGCGCTCTACCCGCACATGAGCGTCTACCACAACATGGCGTTCGGGCTGAAGATGCGGAAATTCGCCAAGGCCGACATCGCCAAGCGGGTGCAAGAGGCGGCGGAGATTCTCGGCATCCAGGCGCTGCTCGCGCGCAAACCGCGCCAGCTCTCCGGCGGGCAACGCCAGCGCGTGGCGCTCGGGCGGGCGATCGTGCGCCATCCGCGGGTTTTTCTGTTCGACGAGCCGCTGTCGAATCTCGATGCCAAGCTGCGGGTACAGATGCGGGTCGAGCTCAAGAAGCTGCACTTGCGGCTCGGCACCACCGCGATCTACGTCACCCACGATCAGGTCGAAGCCATGACGCTCGGCGACCGCGTCGTCGTCATGAAGGACGGCTGGGTGCAGCAGGTCGGCGAACCGCTCGAGCTCTACAACAATCCGGCGAACCGCTTCGTGGCCGGCTTCCTCGGCTCGCCGGCGATGAATTTCATGAAGGTCACGGCCGCGGAGGACAACGGCGCGCTGTGGGTGACCAATCCCGGCTTCCGCCTGAAGGTGCCGGATTTCCGCGCGAGCCGGCTGCGCGGCCATGTTGGCTCCGAGCTGTGGCTCGGGATTCGCCCCGAGGACCTGCGGGTTGCGGCCGGCGGCGACGGCCATCTCAGCTTCGATGCGGTCGTAGAAGTGGTGGAACGGCTCGGCTCGGAGACCCTGCTCGACGTCAAAGCCGGCCCTTGCGCCATGGTGGCCGCGGTCGAGCCCGATATCGGCGCGAAGATTCGCGACAAGCTGCGGCTCGCGCCCAATCCCGAGCGGCTGCATTTCTTCGACGCCAAGACCGAAGCCGCAATCTGAAATCCGGCCGGCTCAGGACGCGCGCTCGAGATCGGTTTTCAACGCCATCAGGAATCGCCCCGCCTCGCCGCCGGTCACCACGCGATGATCGAACGTGAGCGAGAGCGGCAGCACGCGGCGGACCGCGGCCGCGCCGTCGTGCGGCATGATCCGCGGCTCGATGCGGCCGGCGCCGATGATCGCCACCTGCGGCGGCACCACGACCAGCTGTGCGAAGCGGCCGCCGATCATGCCGAAATTCGACAGTGTGATGGTCGCGCCGCGCAGTTCCTCGGCGGGAATCGAACGCGCCGCCGCGTCGGCGCGCATACGGTCGAGGCCCGCGCGCAGATCTTTGGCGTCGCGCTCGCCGACATTGCGCAGCACCGGGACGATCAGCCCGCCTTCGGTATCGACCGCGATGCCGACGTCGATGCGCCGCACGAGCCGCCGCTCGCCGGCCTCCGCGTTGTACCAGGCATTGAGCGCGGGCTCGGCCTTGGCGGCCGTCGCGATTGCGCGGATGAGCCGCATCGTCACGTCGGCCCCTTTCGGCCAGTCGCCGATGTCGGCTTCCTCGCTGACCGTGGCCGGCACGACCTCGGCATGCGCTTGCGTCATGCGCTGTGCCATGGCGCGCCGCATGCCGCGCAGCGGCTCGGCCGGGCCCGCCTCGACCATGGTTTTTGCCGCGCGCTCGACGTCGCCGCGAGTGATGCTGCCGCCAGGGCCGGTCGCCTGCACGAGGTTGAGATCGACGTCGAGCTTGCGGGCGAGCGCGCGGATCGCCGGCAAGACCTGCACGGTGCGCGCGCGGGCAGGCTCCGCCGGCGCCGCCTCGCCACGCGGCTTGGCGTCGGCGCGGTCGAGCTCGCCGACGACCGTGCCGGTTTCTTCGCCCTCCCCTTCCGCGAATTCGACGAGGGGAGCGCCGACCTTCACGAGTTCGCCTTTGGCGCCGTGCACGCGTGCGATGCGGCCGCTCCACGGCGAGGGCACCTCGACCACCGCCTTGTCGGTCTCGACCGATACGAGCGGCTGGTCGGTCACGACATGGTCACCCTCGTTGACATGCCAGGCGACGATCTCGGCCTCTTCGAGCCCTTCGCCCAGGTCCGGCAGCGTGAACTTGCGCATCGCGTTCCCACGCCGCTCAGCTGAAGTGCACCGCCTTGCGGGCGGCGGCGGCGATGCGATCGACGGACGGCAGATATTGCTGCTCGAGCCGCGGCAGCGGCACGATCGTATCGTAGCCGGTGACGCGCGCGACCGGCGCGAGCAGCGACAAGAGTGCGCGCTCGGCGATCAGCGCGGCGATTTCAGCGCCGAAACCGGCGGTTCGCGCCGCCTCGTGCACGATCACGCAGCGCCCGGTTTTTTGCACCGACGCCAGGATCGTCTCCTCGTCATAGGGCTTGAGCGTCGCGAGGTCGATCACCTCGGCGGCGATGCCTTCGTCCGCGAGCAGGTCGGCGGCCGCGAGCGTCTCTTTGAGCATCGCGCCCCAGGATATCAACGTCACGTCCCGCCCTTGCCGCAGCAGGAACGCGACGTCGAGCGGCAACGCCTCGCCGTCGTCCTCGACCTCGCCCTTGATCGCCCGGTAGATCCGGGTCGGCTCGAGGAAGATTACCGGATCCGGATCGCGGATAGCGGCAAGCAGCAGGCCGTAGGCGCGTTCCGGCGAAGACGGCACGACCACGCGCAGCCCGGGGACATGGGCGAGCATCACCTCGGTGCTCTCGGAATGATGCTCCGGCGCGCGAATGCCGGCGCCGTACGGCGTGCGCAGGACCATCGGGCAGGTGAGCCGTCCTTGCGTGCGGTGGCGCAGCCGCGAGGCGTGGTTCACGAGCTGATCGATGCACGGATAGAGAAATCCCATGAACTGGATTTCGCCGACGGGCCTGAGCCCCTGCGCCGCCATGCCGACGCACAAGCCGCTGATCAGCAGCTCGGCGAGCGGCGTATCGACGACGCGCTCCGCCCCGAAGCGCTGCTGCAACCCCGCGGTCGCGCGGAACACGCCGCCGTTCACGCCGACGTCCTCGCCGAGCACGACCACGCTGTCGTCGTCCGCCATGGCGCGTCCGAGCGCGAGGTTCACGGCTTCGACCAGCGTGAGCTCAGTCATGAGACTTCTGCTCCAGCTCCAGCTCCTGCCGCTGGGCGGCATAGACCTCCGGGAGTTCCGCATAGAGGTGATCGAACATGGTCGAGGCGGCGCGCGGGGCGGTCGCCAAATAGCGCTCGACCGCTGCTTCGACCTGCTGCTGGCATTCCGCGACGAGCCGCTCCTCGTCGGATTTGCCCCAGAACTTTCGGCCGACGAGATACGACCGCAGCCGCGCGATCGGTTCCTCCTTCCAACGCGCCTGCACTTCTTCGGTCGGTCGGTAGCGTGCGGCGTCATCCGCCGTCGTGTGGTCGCCGAGCCGATAGGTGAGGGCTTCGATGAACCGCGGGCCGCGGCCCGCGCGCGCCGCCGCGATCGCCTCCTCGGCGGCGGCGCGGACTGCGATCGCGTCGTTGCCGTCGACCTGCTCGCCCGGAAAACCGGCCGCGATCGCTTTCTGGGCGAGCGTTGCCGAAGCGGTCTGCAGCTTCAGCGGCACGCTGATCGCCCACTGATTATTGTTGGCGACGAAGACGACAGGCAGCTTCCCCACGCCGGCGAAATTCATCGCCTCCCACACGTCGCCCTTCGAGGTCGCGCCGTCGCCGAAGAGGCACACCGCGACGCGCGGCTCCTTGCGCAGCCGGAACGCATAAGCGACGCCCGCCGCGTGCGGCGCCTGCGAGCCGACCGGAACGCAGAACGGAAAATCGTGCGCCGGACCCGACGAGCAATTGCCGCGCTCGTCGCCGCCCCAGTACAGCAGGATCTCCTCCATCTTCACGCCGCGCCACAGCAGCGCGGCGTTGTCGCGGTAGGAGGGCAGCAGCACGTCCTCTTCGCGCATCGCGCTCGCGACCCCGATCGACACCGCTTCCTGGCCGAGCGAAACCGCATAGGTGCCGAGTCGCCCGGTACGTTGCAGCGACACGGCTTTGAGATCGAAGATGCGGGTGAGCACCATGCCGCGATAGAGCGCGAGCAGCAGATCCCGGTCGGAAGCGAAGCGCGGCAGCGGGCGCAACGGCGCCCCATCGGCGCCGAGGTAAGCGCGCCGCCGCACCTCGAAATGCGCGATCACGGGAAAGTCTTGGCTGGTGGCCTCGTCCATCTCCCGCTCCGTCAGCCATTGTTTTCGGCGAGTCGCGGCCGAGCCTCGATTGTTACCACGGCGGGCGAGGGATTTTGACGCGTTTGCAAGGATTTACACAGGCAGACCCGACGGAAGGCCGGGCTTTCGACGTGCCGGCCCGACAACCCGGCTCCTCGCCTCGGGTTCCCAATGGCGCGGTGGACAACGCCGCCGTAACCTGCTTTTCGCGCAATATCTTCAACAAAGCGTCCAAGTTTCGTCACAAGGGGCCGCCATAGCCTGCGCCGCCGCCGCGCATGCGACCGTGGTCCGGTCGCGCACGGCGAGGCCAGCATGCAGGCGAAGATGGCATCCTCCATTGCTGCATTGCTCATTCCGGCCGCCTTGTTTCTCGGCGAGCCGGGAAGCCCGCATACCAGTTACGAGCGGGGCTTGTTCTGCGACAGCGTCGAGCGGGTCGCCGCGATCGTGGAGATCGCGGACCGCGGCGGTGATCCGTTCAAGGCGGTGAGCGACCTCAATCGCGCCCTCGCCCGCAAGGCTTGCCTCTACACCACCAATGTCGACGTGCTGATGGCGATCGGCGAATTCCAGCGGGCGATCGCGGCCAACGGCACGACCTACGGAATCTACGAGGTCTACATCTCCGCCGTCGGCCACCAGACGACCGAGATCGGCGACCTCTCGTGGAAATTCTCCCGCCCGGTCGTGATGTACACCCTGCGCGAAGCGCCCGCCCGGGATCCGCGCATGCCGCAGGTCGATTCCAGCCGTTGAGATATGCGCCCGGGCGGCAGCATTTGTAGCACCCTCCCCGCTCCCGCCTGAACGCCTGCGAGGATTTGGGGCTGCGCCGCCGGCGCGACGCGATCTCCCTTTCCCGGCGCGGCACTCCGTTGGGTTATGCTCGGTGCCTCGCGCATTGCGCACGCAGGACGAGGAGAGCCAGCATGTCCGACCGTTACGCCCGCTATCAGCGGCTGCAATTCGATCGCCCGCGCGAGCGCGTGCTGCGCATCACCATGCACAATCCCGGACGGCTCAATTCCGCCGATGCGGTCATGCACCGCGAGCTCGTCGAAATCTGGCGCGACGTCGAGTCGGACCCGGACGTCTCCGCGGCGATCCTCACCGGAGCCGGGAAGGCGTTCTCGGCCGGCGGCGATTTCGACATGATCGCCGGGATCATGGATGATTTCTCGACGCGCGCGCGAGCATGGAAGGAGGCGCGGGATCTCGTCTACAACATCATCGATTGCTCGAAGCCGGTGGTCAGCGCCATGCGCGGCCCCGCGGTCGGCGCCGGACTCGTCTGCGGATTGCTGGCCGATGTCTCGATCGCCAGCAAGGAGGCCCGCATCATCGACGGCCACACGCGGCTCGGCGTTGCCGCCGGAGATCATGCGGCGATCGTGTGGCCGCTGTTGTGCGGCATGGCCAAGGCCAAATATCACTTGCTGCTGTGCGAGCCCTTGAGCGGAGCCGAGGCGGAGCGGATCGGGCTCGTCTCGCTCGCCGTCGACGACGCGGCGCTCGATGCGAAGGCCGTCGAGATCGCGGCCCGCCTCGCCGACGGCGCACCCAGCGCCATCCGCTGGACCAAATACGCGCTCAACAACTGGCTGCGAGCCGCGGGTCCCACGTTCGATACGTCGTTAGCACTGGAATTTTTGGGATTCTCGAGCCCCGACGTTCGCGAGGGTCTCGCCTCGCACCGCGAGAAGCGCAAGCCGCGCTTTTCACCGG
The DNA here is from genome assembly GCA_046727735.1 of Pseudomonadota bacterium. Lineage (GTDB taxonomy): Bacteria > Pseudomonadota > Alphaproteobacteria > Rhizobiales > Xanthobacteraceae > AP-16. The sequence goes on from JBKPDF010000025.1 coordinate 16,574, forward strand.
AGAGCCCGCTGTAACGCGATCCGATATCGTAGGGTGGGTTGAGCGCAGCGAAACCCACCGCCGCGGTGGGTCGTGCTTCGCTCGCCAAACCGAACCGATCGAATGATCCACCGCAGCATCCTCGCCGTGCTGCCGATCTCTCGACGATGAGTGACATCGCGAACCTGCCGCGTTTCGTTTCCGAGCCGCCCTGCGATGCCGCGCCGCACTGGTGGCAGAAGGCCGTCATCTATCAGATCTATCCGCGCTCGTTCCAGGACAGCAACGGCGACGGGACCGGCGATCTGCCCGGCATTGCCGCCCGGCTGCCGTATCTGCGCGACTTGGGCGTCGATGCGATCTGGCTCTCGCCGATCTTTCCGTCGCCGATGGCGGATTTCGGCTACGACATCTCCGATTACGTCGGCGTAGATCCGTCGTTCGGGACGCTCCGCGATTTCGACACCATGCTGGCGGCCGCGCACGAACTCGGCATCCGGGTGCTGCTCGACCTCGTGCCGAACCACACGTCCGACCGGCACCCGTGGTTTCTCGAGAGCAGAGCGTCGCGGGACAATCCGAAGCGGGATTGGTATCTGTGGCGCGATCCCGCTCCGGGCGGCGGGCCGCCCAACAACTGGCTGTCGGAATTCGGCGGCGGCGCCTGGGAATTCGATCCGCACACCGGCCAGTACTATTACCATGCGTTCCTTCCCCAGCAGCCCGACCTGAATTGGCGCAATCCCGCGGTGCGCACCGCGATCCACGACGTGATGCGCTTTTGGCTCAGCCGCGGCGTCGACGGGTTTCGCGTCGACGTGATTTGGCAATTGCTCAAGGACGAACGGTTCCGCGACAATCCGGAAAATCCGCATTTCTCTCCCGGTCAGCGGCCGCACAGCCGGCTCATCCCGCTGTACACGGCAGACTTGCCCGGCGTGCACGAGATCATCGCGGGCTTCCGCCAGGTCGTGAACGAGTTCGAGGATCGCCTGCTGATCGGCGAGATCTATCTGCCGGTGGACCGGCTGGTCCGCTATTACGGCGAGGACCTGCGCGGCCTGCATCTGCCGTTCAATTTCGCCCTGCTCCAGAGCGAATGGCGCGCGCGGACGATCGCGCGTCTTATCAGCGAATACGAATCGTTGCTGCCGCGCGGCGGCTGGCCCAATTGGGTGCTCGGCAATCACGACCGCCCGCGGATCGCAAGCCGCCTCGGGGCCGCGCAGGCGCGCGTCGCCGCCATGCTGCTGCTCAGTCTGCGCGGGACGCCGACGCTCTATTACGGCGACGAGATCGGCATGATGCAGGTTCCGATCCCCCCGGAGCGGGTCCAGGACCCGTTCGAGAAGCGCGTGCCCGGCCTCGGGCTCGGCCGCGACGGCGCCCGCACGCCGATGCAATGGGACGCGGGCAAATCGGCCGGATTCTCGACCGCCGAGCCTTGGCTGCCGCTCGCCCCGGATGCCAGCACGGTCAATGTGGCCGCGCAGCAGCGGGACCCTCGCTCGATGCTGGCGCTCTATCGCAATCTGATCGCCACCCGCCGGACGCATCCGGCGCTGCAGCTCGGCGCGTATCGGGCCATCGAGGCGGGCGACGACCTGATCCTGTTCGGCCGCGAGCTCGGCGACGAGCGAATTGTTGTAGCCCTCAATCTCGGAACCGTGACCTTCAATCTTTCTGCCGAAGGGATGCGTGGCCGGGTGCTGGCATCGACCGGCTGCGATCGTAATGGCGAGTCCGTCGACGACGGATTTCGCTTGCGCGGCGATGAGGGGCTCCTGATCGAGCTCCTTCAAGGCGTGGAAATGCCGATGCGCTTCACAAATCGTGAGCGGGGCCCCGCGCCATGCATGACCGGCCTGCCCGATCCGACGTTACGCGCTCGCCCGGGCGTCCAAGTGCCCGGCGCAACGACAAAAGCCACTGCGCGAAGGACTTCCGATAAAAGTCCACCCAGTGCTGCCGGCGATCTTCCTCACAATCGAATGTGGGCCCACCATTCGACGAAACCGTGATTCCCGTCGACAATCGGAATTATGCGAAGGCTTGCCCGATAGTTGCGCACCGGGATCGATGTTTCATCGCAAAATTCGTAGGTCTGCGTCCGATCGGCGTCGGATAATGCGACAAGTCTCTGCCGAAGCCGCTTTCCGTCATAGAGCACATTGCGGACGGCTCCTACCGCGTCGCCCGACCTGCCATTCTCGATGTGACTTTCGCCGGCGCCGTCTACCCATACCGGGTACCGTTGAAATCGCGGATCACCCTCCAGATCTCGTCGGCCGATTGCCCGAACACCGTGCTGTAGTAGGCCTTCATGAGGCTCGCGCTCCTTTCCGTCGCGGACATCCTCATGAATGGCCCTCCGGATCATTCAAAACCACCCGTTTCCTGCCGACCCCTGCTGCGTACCGGGCGGCAATCGAGACTACGTTCCAGCCCTCGGAACTCTTCTTCGGCTGCGGCAAGGCGCTGTTCAACGCGATTCGCGAGCTCGACTCGTTGCCCGCGGTAGTTGTGCCCTCGGCTCTCACCCCCGACGTAACGGCCAATCTCAACGCAGCGAATGCGGCGCTCATCAACACGGGCGCCTTCGATCAGAACCTCAGCGGCCCGCTTGCGGGAGGTCAGATCGGCTGCAACCTGCAATTCGCCGGCGGGTGGGTGATCGGCGTCGAGGGCGATGCCTCCTGGGCCGGGCTGAGCGGCACGAAGTCGGGGGAGTTCACGTCGACCCAAGACGTCTTCCTGTTTGGTCCCCAGGGGGGGCATTGGGATTTTCGAGCCCGGGACAGTGACGACCTCGGCGGCCGGATCGCTCACGGTCAGGACCGACTTTCTGGCCACGGTCACGGGCCGCCTCGGCTACGCCTGGGATCGCCTCCTGCTCTACGCCAAGGGTGGCGGCGCCTTCGCACACGACGAGTACCGGCTCGTCACGACGGGCGTCCAGACCTTCGTGACTCTGCCGAGCTCCACGTTCTGCGAAGCAAACGCCGGCCAGTTTCTTTTCCCCGGGTGCACGCTCTTCACCGGCACTCAGAACTTCGACTTCGACATCAAGCAGAATCGGGCCGGGTGGACGGTCGGGGCTGGCCTCGAATACGCAATCGCGCCGCATTGGACGATCAAGGCCGAGTACAACTACATGGACTTCGGCAACAAGACTGTTGGTTTCGGGCCGTTCAACGTCGAGGTTCACGAGCACCTTCACGCGTTCAAGGTCGGCGTGAACTATCTCTTCAACCTCTTCGGCAAGGGACCGGCGCCCGTTGTGGCGCGCTACTGACATCCGGCGATGCGGCCACGCTGAACCGATCATCGGGGTGCGGCAGCACGGCAGTTCTTGACCTCGGGCCGCGTAGCTGGCTGCGGTGCCGCTGCGCGTCGGTGCGAGAGCGCGCATTTGCTGACGGAGCAAGCGTGCGCGCTGTTCATTTCGAGCCGCCCGGAATGACCCGATAAGCGGCTGGAAATGAAAAAGCGCCGGGCCAGCAATCGCCCCCTCGGGGGTCACACTACCTTCGGAAATTCGGGGCGGATTGCACCGCAGGGATCGCTGTCGCTGCGCGCTAGCTTGCGCGGGCAGTCGAGGTGACCTTGTTGTTTGCAGCTTCCGGCTTACCGAGAGTCATCGCTGAGTACGCCTGCATCGCCTATGACCACTTGGGTATCATGCGCGGGGCCTGACGACGCCTAGCCTGCGGAATGGTGCACGCCGGAGCGGAGCATGCCGCCTCCCCTGCCTCCGCCGGCATCCCCGATCTGGTCCGTCCGGTGCCGAGCAAACCGGCGATTCATGCTAAACATGCCTGCTCGACCGGAGCTCCTGCCCGGTACACCGGAAGGGGCTAGGATGACCGCATGAGAGACCCCGACAGCAAGCCGCAAGGCTCGCCTGCCGACACAGCACCCAAAATTCGCGGAAAGCTGTTCCGCAAGTACGTGGCGCTGTTCCTGGCGGTCGTATGCGTCGCGTTGCTGACCAGCGGCTTGTCCGAAGTCTGGTTTTCCTACCAGGAGCACAAGGCTTCCCTGATCCGCATTCAGCGGGAACAGGCGGAGGCCGCCGCCGCCAAGATTGCACAGTTCATCAAGGAGATCGAAAGCCAGATCGGCTGGACGACCCAGCTCCCGTGGTCGGCCGGAACGCTCGAGCAGCGGCGCTTCGACGGCTTGCGGCTGTTGCGCCAGGTTCCCGCGATCACCGAGCTCGCGCAGCTCGACGCCGCGGGGCGCGAGCAGCTGCGGGTGTCGCGGCTAGCCATGGACGTGATCGGAAGCCAGATCGACTACTCGAAGGACCGCAAATTCACCGATGCGCTGGCCCGCAAGGTCTATTACGGGCCGGTCTATTTCCGCCGCGAATCCGAGCCGTACATGACGGTCGCGCTTGCCGGGACCCGCCGCGATGCCGGCGTGAGCGTCGCAGAGGTGAACCTGAAGCTGATCTGGGACGTCGTGTCGCAGATCAAGGTGGGCCAGCACGGCCACGCCTATGTGGTCGACGCGCAGGGGCGGCTGATCGCGCACCCCGACATCAGCCTGGTGCTCCGCAACACCGATCTGTCCCGCCTCGATCAGGTCCGCGCCGCGCGTACGGCGGGAGCTCCCGCCCAGGACCAGGTGCAGGAGGCGCAGGACCTGCAGGGCCGGCGGGTGCTGACCGCGCATGCGCCGGTCGATCCGCTCGGCTGGCTCGTATTCGTGGAACTGCCGGCGGACGAGGCCTATGCGCCGCTTTACGGCTCGATCCAGCGCTCGGGCGCGCTGCTCGGTGGCGCGCTGCTGCTGGCGGTCCTCGCGGGCACGTTCCTCGCCCGGCGGATGGTCGGACCGATTCAGGCGCTGCGCGTCGGTGCCGCGCGGATCGGCGGCGGCGATCTCTCCCAGCGCATCTCGATCAAGACCGGCGACGAGCTCGAGGCGCTGGCCGATCAGTTCAACGACATGGCCGGCCGGCTGCAGGAGTCGTATTCCGACCTTGAGAAGAAGGTCGAGGTCCGCACGCAAGAGCTGACCGAATCGCTAGAGCAGCAGACGGCGACCGCCGACGTGCTCAAGGTGATCAGCCGCTCGACGTTCGAGCTCCAGCCGGTGCTCGATGCGCTCGTCGACTCGGCGGTGCGGCTGTGCGATGCGGAAAGTGCTTTCATTTTTCTCTACGAGGACGGCTTCTATCGTCTCGCCGCGAACCACGGGTTTTCGCAGGAGTACGAGACCTACATCAAGGAGCATCCGATCGCTGTGGGTCCAGGGACACTCGTGGGACGCACTGCGCAGGAAGGCAGAGTGGTTCACATCCCTGATGCCGTCGCTGACCCCGAGTACACTTGGCATGAATCGCAAAGGATCGGCGGTTTCCGCACGATGCTCGGGGTGCCGCTGCTGCGGGAAGGAAGCTGCATCGGTGTGATGGCGTTGACAAGAGCCAGAGCGCAGCCGTTCAGCGAAAAGCAGATCGAGCTGGTCACCACCTTCGCCGACCAGGCGGTGATCGCGATTGAGAACGTTCGGCTGTTCGAGGAGGTGCAGGCACGCACCCGCGAGCTCGCGCGCTCGGTCGAGGAACTCAAGGCCCTGGGCGAGGTCAGCCAGGCGGTCAACTCGACCCTCGACCTCGACACCGTGCTGACAACCATCATTGCCAAGGCGGTGCAGCTGTCCGGCACGGAATCCGGGGCGATCTACACGTTCAACGAGGCGGAGCAGGAATTCCGCCTGCGCGCGACTCACGGCATGACGGCGGAAATGATCGAGGCGGTCGCCAAGCAGCACATCACGGTCGACGACGTCCGCATGGGCATCGCGACCAGAGAGCGCCGCTCGATCCAGATTCCGGACGTACGTGACGAGCCGCGCACCCCGATGAACGACATCATCCTGCGCGAAGGCTATCGCGCGTTGCTGGTGATGCCGCTGCTTCGCCCGGACCGCATCGTCGGCGGCTTCGTGGTGCGGCGCAAGGAGCCCGGCGAATTCCCCAAGAGCATCGTCGATTTGCTCGACACCTTCGCCGTACAATCGGTCGTCGCTATCCAGAACGCGCGGTTGTTCCGGGAGATCGAGGAGAAGGGCCGCGAGCTCGAGATCGCCAGCAGGCACAAATCTCAGTTCCTGGCTAACATGAGCCACGAGCTGCGCACACCGCTCAACGCGATCCTCGGTTACACCGAGCTCATCCTCGACAGCATCTACGGCGATGTGCCCGAGAAGGCCCACGCGGTGCTCGATCGCGTGCAGGCGAACGGCAAGCATCTCCTGGGGCTGATCAACGACGTGCTCGATCTCTCGAAGATCGAGGCCGGGCAGCTCACGCTTGCACTCAACGATTACTCGCTGGGCGACGTCGTCAACGGCGTCGTCGCCGCGGTCGAGCCGCTGGCGGCGGAGAAGCGTCTGACGTTCCAGGCCGACGTTGCTCCGAATCTGCCGCCGGGCCGCGGCGACGAACGCAGGCTGTCGCAGGTTCTGCTCAATCTCGTCGGCAACGCCATCAAGTTCACCGACAAGGGCGAGGTGAAGATCCGGGCGAGTGCCGAGAACGGCAGCTTCACGGTGGCCGTGCGAGACACCGGACCGGGCATCGCCGAGTCCGACCAGGCCAAGATCTTCGAAGAGTTCCAGCAGGCCGATGATTCCAGCACGCGGCAGAAGGGCGGCACTGGACTGGGCCTCGCCATCGCCAAGCGCATCATCGAGATGCACGGCGGCCGGCTGTGGGTCGAATCGAATCTCGGACAGGGCTCGACTTTCTCCTTCACGCTTCCCGTGTGGGTGGAGCAGCAAGCGGGGACTTCATGACCAAGCGCATCCTTGTGGTCGAGGATCAGGAAGACAATCGCCAGATCCTGCGAGATCTGTTGGGCAGCACCGGCTACGAGATGGTCGAGGCCGAGAACGGCGAGGACGCGCTCACCGTCGCCGCCGCCGAGCGTCCCGATCTCATCCTGATGGACATTCAGCTGCCGGTGCTCGACGGTTACGAGGCGACGCGGCGCATCAAGGCCGACCCCGTGCTTGCCGCGATCCCGATCATCGCCATCACGTCCTACGCGCTGAGCGGCGACGAGGACAAGGCCCGCGCCGCCGGGTGCGATGATTACGTGACGAAACCCTACAGCCCGCGGAAACTGCTGGCGAAAATCCGCGAGTACTTGCCATCGTGAGAGTGCGTGCAAGAGAACCGAGATCGAAATCCCGTTTCGCCGGATCGTATCCATGAACAAGCCGCCGCGCATCCTGATCGTCGACGACAACGCGACCAATCGCGACATCCTGATGACGCGGCTTCAGGCGCACGGCTACGACCTGGCGCAGGCCGCGGACGGCGAGGAAGCGCTGAATGCGGCGAAGGCGCTGTTGCCCGATCTCATCCTGCTCGACGTCATGATGCCGAAGATCGACGGCATCGAAGTGTGCCGCCGTCTGAAGGGCGATGCCGGCATGCCGTTCACCCCGATCATTTTGGTCACGGCGAAATCCGACAGCAAGGACATCGTCACCGGGCTCAATGCCGGAGCCGACGAATATCTGACCAAGCCGATCGATCAGGCGGCGCTCGTCGCCAGAGTGAATTCGGTTCTGCGAATCAAGGAGCTGCACGACCAGGTTCAGGCGCAAGCCGCCCAGCTCGCCGAATGGAACCGTTCCCTCGAACAGCGTGTCGCGCAGCAAGTCGCGGAGATCGAGCGGATCGGACGGCTCCGGCGATATCTCGCGCCGCAGATCGCCGAACTCGTGCTCTCGACCGGCGATGAGCACGTGTTGGTGACTCGTCGACGGGAAATCACCGTGGTGTTCTGCGATCTGCGTGGCTTCACGGCCTTCACGGAGACTGCCGAACCGGAGGAAGTGACGAAGGTCATGACCGAGTACCACGCCTGCATCGGCCCGGTGATCCACAAGTTCGAAGGTACGCTCGAGCGCTTCACCGGCGACGGAGCAATGATCATGTTCAATGCCCCCCTGCCCTGCCCCGATCCCTCGCCACGCGCCGTGCGCATGGCGATCGCGATGCGCGAAGGAGTGGCCGAGCTCGGATCGAAGTGGCGCAAGCACGGTCACGAGCTCGGGTTCGGCGTCGGCATCGCCCAAGGCTATGCCACGCTCGGTCCGATCGGCTTCGAGGGACGGTTCGATTATACGGCGATGGGCACCGTGGTGAATCTGGCGGCGCGGCTGTGCAGCGAGGCACGCAGCGGCCAGATCCTCGTCGACCGCAAAGTGCACGCCGCGATCGAGACGGTCGCCGAGCTCGAGGAAGCGGGCGAGCTCACGCTAAAAGGTCTGCACCGGCCGGTGCCGGCCTTCAATGTGCGCGCCTTGCGCGGCGACGCCCATTGATCGGAGTGCGCGGCAGGCGGAGCAAGTAATTGCCACGATATTCAATGGAGCCATCGCCCACCAAGGAGGGTATCGCGAGATGACAAAGATCACCGCTCTTGCGACCGCGTCAGCATTCTGCCTGTTCACTGGCACACCGGCCCTTGCTCAGCAGGGGCCAATGAGTTTCTTCGTCACGAGCGTTGGGCTCGGTAAGGGCGGCGACCTCGGCGGACTCGAGGGTGCCGACCGCCATTGCCAGAGCCTCGCTCAGGCCGCTGGTGCGGGCGGCAAGACGTGGCACGCCTATCTCTCGACCCAAGGCTCTGGTGGAGTCAATGCCAAGGACCGCATCGGGACCGGTCCGTGGTTCAATGCCAAGGGAATGCAGATCGCGGCGAATCTGATCGACCTGCACAGCGATAGAAATAAGATCAACAAAGAGACCGCGCTCGATGAAAGGGGCATGACGGTCAAGGGGCGCATCGATACGCCTAACCAGCACGATATGCTTACCGGCACTCAACATGACGGCACGACTGTTCCGGGACCGGACGATGCGACTTGCAGCAACTGGAGGAACAGCGCTGATGGCCAGGGCAGCGCAGTAGTTGGACACCACGATTTGATCGGCAACACTCAAGGTCCAAACTTCTGGAACTACTCACACAAGACGCCTGGCTGCGCTCCGGCGAACCTACAGCGGGTCGGCGGCGCTGGCCTGTTTTACTGCTTTGCGACGAACTGATACGGCCTCTTTCGCCCCTCAGAACTGACCTGGAGGGTCCATCGGCGTGGCGCCGGCATTCCTGCTCCGCGCCGACGAAGCGATCGAATGAGGCGGCAGCCGCGGGATCCGACTTGGGGTCAGGGTCGGTCATTCCGGGCTGTCTAAGACAAGTTCGCCAAAAGCGAAGCCTGACCGTTGAGGCTCTTCTTCGGGCTTGCTATGCCGGCGTCATGCGGGGGCTCGGGGCTATCGCCATCGTACTGACGGCCTGCGTGCTGTTCGTCGATGCCGCAGCGGCGCGATCGAAATCGTCGCGGCTGCACCACCGGCGCGACGCAGCATCGCAGCGCGTCTCGAAAGCCGGAACCGAGGACGGCAAGGACGGCGCCGTTACCCAGCTCGACGCGCGCTGAACACGCGCATCAAGAACATCTGTCGCGACTGCTAAGTTGGCGTGCTCGCCAGCTCCTGGCCGTAGCCCGGACGGACCGGTCGCGCAATCCGGGGACGCATTCCCCGGATTGCGCCTCGCTGCGCGAGGCTCCATGCGGGTTACAGCCGTGAGGATTTGTCCGCGCGGCGTAGGGTCAGGTCCGCTTCCGAGGGATACTGTTGCAAAAAGATTTTGGACCTCCGAACCAGCAATATTGATTCAAGATCAAGCGGCTAAGCGCAATGTTGATTCAAAAATTCGCCCGTTCCGATTCGATTGTTGCGGCCAGGATGCACCCCCGCCGACTTTTGCAACACTATCGAGGTGAAGCGGACATGGGCCGACAGGCAAAACCGACGGGATCGGTCGAAGATGACCCCAACCGGTCATTGGTCGGACCAAAATCCCACAGTGCGGCGAGCCCCTGACTTGATGCTCGCCAATCCGCTATGCTGCCTGTCCCTGATAATCGCCGTGGGCTGCGTCGAAACCGCGCGCGCTAGCCCCTGAATGAGAAATTCGGTAACCTGCCTGCGGATGGCAGGGCATCGAATGCAATTCGATCAGTTGAAACGCGGGAATTTATCACGTTGCACGGCGCCGCGGTATTCAGATGACGGAACTTGAGCACTGGATACAGCAGATCAAGAAGGGACGCGTATCCCGGCGCGAGTTCATGGGCCGCGCCGCCGCGCTCGGCGTCAGCACGGCGTTGGCGACGTCGCTGCTGGCGAAGGCGGGCGTGGCGCAGGCGGGCAAGAGGGGCGGTTATGCCAAGCTCGGGCTAGCGCACGGTGCCACCACGGACACGCTGGATCCCGTGAGCTATCCTGATACCGGCACTCAGGTGCCGTTCTGGGGTTCGATGTCGAACGGCCTAACCGAGGTCGATGCGAATGGCAAAGTACAGCCTGACCTCGCCGAGACCATGGAGCCGAGCGACGACGCCAAGCAGTGGGTCTTCAAGTTGCGCAAGGGCGTTACCTTCCACAACGGCAAGGACCTCACTGCCGACGACGTCATCGCCTCCTACCGCCACCACATGGCAGAAGGGTCGAAGTCAGCGGCGAAATCCATCCTGGCCCCGATAACGGAGCTCAAGGCCGACGGCAAAAACACTGTGATCCTGACGCTGTCGGGTCCGGATGCCGATTTCCCGTTCAGGGCCAGCGACTACCATCTCCCGATCATGCCGGGCAAGGACGACGGCATCGTCGACTGGCAATCAGGCGTGCGGACCGGCCCGTTCGTGTTGGAGTCCTGGGAGCCGGGTGTCCGCGCCAAGCTGAAGCGCTACCCGAACTATCATCGCAGCGGCCTGCCGTATTTTGACGAAGTCGAGTTTCTTACCATCGCCGATGTCGCTGCGCGCAACAACGCGCTCATCTCCGGCGGGGTCCATTGGATCGGCCGTCCCGATCTGAAGACGTTGAGGCTGCTGCAGCGCAATCGCCACATCGCGATTTCCGAACTTCCCGGCTATGGCCACTACGTCTTTGCGATGCAGGTGAACGTGCCGCCCTTCGACAACGTCGATGTGCGGCGGGCGCTGAAGTGGGCGATCAACCGCGAGGAGATCGCCCAAAAGGTCTTCCTCGGCCACGGCACCGCGGGCAATGACAACCCGATCACAAAGACAATCAAGTATGCAATCGACCCGCAGCCGAAGTTCACCTACGACCCCGAGAAGGCAAAACACCACCTGAAGAAGGCCGGCCTCAGTTCCCTCAAGGTCGATCTCTCCGCCGCCGATGCCGCCTTCAACGGCGCCGTCGACGCAGCGGTGCTCTATCAGAAGAGCGCCAAGGCGGCGGGCATCGACATCAAGGTCATCCGCGAGCCGAACGACGGCTACTGGAGCAGCGTCTGGCTGAAGAAACCCTGTTACGCAAGCTTCTGGTACGGCCGTCCCAGCATCGACTGGTTACTCACCACCGTCTATGCCAAGGGCGCCGAGTGGAACGAAACCCAGTGGGCAAACCCGCGTTTCAACGAGCTGCTGATCGCCGCCCGTGGCGAAATGGATGACAAGAAGCGCGCGGAGATGTACGCCGAGATGCAGCAGCTGATCCACGACGATGGCGGCGCCATCGTCCTGGTCTTCAACCATATCGTCGAGGCCTACTCCAAGAAGCTGGCGCACGGCAAGATCGCCGGCAACTGGGAAGCCGACGGCTTCCGCATCGCCGAACGCTGGTGGTTCGCATAGAGTCTGCGGCCCGAGGTGGGCCGTCGATGGCCCCCGCTACGACTCCTGCAACGGTCGGGACGTTCGACAGTGAATGCGGTCCTCAGGACGGTGCTTCAGAGACTCGGCCTCGGCGTCGTAACGCTGTTCGTCGTTTCGCTCCTGATCTCGCTGGCGATTGAGGCCTTGCCCGGCGACTTCTGCCGGGCAACGCTCGGGCAGGCGGCGACGGCCGAGACCGTGGCGGCCTGCCAGCACGACCTCGGCCTCGATCGGTCAACTGTGGTGCGCTATATCGATTGGATCGGAGGCGTCCTGCAAGGCGATTTCGGGCATTCGCTCGCCGGCACCGGCAGCATCGGCGGCACCCGCCGGCCGGTGTTCGATCTCATCGGACCGCGCCTGGCCAATACCCTGTTCCTTGCCGGCATCACCGCGCTCATCGCGGTGCCACTGGCCCTTGTTCTCGGACTACTGGCCGCGCTCTATCGCAACGGCATCTTCGATCGCCTTGTCAATATCGTCACGCTGACCTCGATCGCCGCTCCGGAGTTCTTCGTCGCCTATATCCTCGTGCTCTTCCTGGCGTCGCCGGCCTACTGGCAGATCTTCCCGTCGCTGGCCAACGTCAGCGCCGACACGCCGCTCGGCGAGCGGCTGCTGCGCGTCGCCCTCCCGGTCATGACGCTGATCCTGGTCATCGTCGCCCACATGATGCGGATGACGCGGGCGGCGATCATCAACGTGCTGGCGAGCCCCTATATCGAGATGGCTCGGCTCAAGGGCATCGCGCCGCGCCGCATCATCGTCCACCATGCGCTGCCCAACGCCTGGGCGCCGATCGCCAACGTCATCGCCCTCAATCTCGCCTATCTCGTCGTCGGTGTGGTCGTCGTCGAGGTTGTCTTCACCTATCCCGGCATTGGACAGCTGATGGTCAATGCCGTGACGAGCCGCGACATGCCGGTGGTGCAGGCCTGCGCCCTGGTGTTCGCCGCAGCCTACATTCTGCTCAACCTGCTGGCGGACGTCGTCGCCATCGTCACCAACCCGCGGCTGCTGCATCCGCGATGAGCACCGACGCCCGCCAGCCCGCCCGCGCCGCGGGGACAGCAATTGCCGTCGAACCGGCGCCGGCAGCCGCGCGCCGCGGCCTGGCCAGGAGAGCGTGGCGCGAGTTGCGGCGGGCGCCGCTTTCGGCCTGGTTCGGCCTCATCGTCATCGCGATCTATCTCTTCGCCGCGCTCTTCGCCCCCGCGATTGCGCCCTATACCGAGACCGACACACACGCCGGCCCCTTCGAGCCATGGAGCGACCAGCACCTGCTCGGCACCGATCAGCTCGGCCGCGACATGCTCTCGCGCCTGATCTTCGGGGCACGGAATACCATCGGCATCGCTGTTCTCACCACTGCCCTGGCCTTCGCAAGCGGCGGGCTGCTCGGGCTGTTCGCCGCGGTGCTCGGCGGCTGGACGGACCAGGTGGTCAGCCGGATCGTCGAGGTGATGATGGCGATCCCGCTCCTGATCTTCGCGCTGGTCCTGCTGTCGATCTTCGGCCCCGGCGTCGTCAACCTGATCCTCATCCTCGCCGTGCTCGAGTCGACGCGGGTATTCCGGCTTACCCGGGCGGTCGCCATGAACGTGGTCGTGCTCGATTTCGTCGAGGCCGCCAAGCTGCAGGGCGAAAAGCTCGGCTGGATCATGACCCGGGAGATCCTGCCGAACATCCTGCCGCCGCTGATCGCGGAGTTCGGCCTGCGCTTCTGCTTCGTCTTTCTCACCATCAGCGCCCTGTCATTCCTTGGCCTCGGCATACAGCCGCCGACCGCCGACTGGGGATCCATGGTCAAGGACAACGCCACCCTCATCTCCTACGGCGACATCACGCCGCTGCTGCCGGCGGGCGCCATCGCGCTGCTGACGCTCGCGGTCAACTTCGTCGTCGACTGGTTCCTGCACACGACCAGCGGGCTGCGCGAATGACCGTCACGAGCGTCGAAGCGCCGGGCCGAGCGGCGGCCCAACACGGTGAGGTCCTCCTTCAGGTACGCGGCCTGCGCATCGAGGGCGAGAGCGAAGAGGTTTGGCACGAGATCGTCAAGGGCGTCGACCTCACCCTTCGGCGCGGCGAGGTGCTGGGTCTGATCGGCGAGTCCGGTTCCGGCAAGTCGACCATCGGCCTTGCCGCCCTCGGCTACGCGCGCCCCGGATGCCGCATCAAGGCCGGCTCCATCGTCTTCGACGGCATCGACCTCGCCACCCTTCCCGCGGTCGAGAAGCGAAAGCTCTGGGGCCGGCGCGTCGCCTACGTCGCGCAGTCCGCAGCAGCCGCCTTCAACCCGGCCCACACGCTCATCGACCAATTCGCGGAGACGCCGATTTGGCACGGCGTCATGAGCGGCGAAGAAGCGGAACGCAACGCCATCGATCTCTATCGCCGCCTGCGTCTTCCGAACCCGGAGATGATCGGCGAGCGCTACCCGCACCAGGTTTCCGGCGGGCAGCTGCAGCGCGCCATGACCGCCATGTCCATGTCGTGCCGTCCCGACCTGATCGTGTTCGACGAGCCGACCACCGCGCTCGATGTCACCACGCAGATCGAGGTGCTGGCGGCGATCAAGAACGTGGTGCGGCAGTTACACACCGCCGCCATCTACATCACCCACGACCTCGCGGTGGTGGCGCAGATGGCCGACCGCATCATGGTCCTGCGCCATGGCGAGCTGGTGGAGGAAGCGCCGACCCGCGAGATGCTGTCCAACCCGAAGCAGCCCTACACCAAGTCGCTGTGGGCGGTGCGCTCGCTGCGCAAGGACGAGGAGCGGAGCGACGACGTGGTGCTGCGCGTCAACGGCATCGACGCCAGCTACGGGGGTGCCGTCAAGGTGCTGCACGATGTCACCCTCGCCGTGCCGCGTGGCCGCACCGTCGCGGTGGTCGGCGAGTCTGGTTCCGGCAAGTCGACCCTGGCCCGCGTCATCATTGGCCTGCTGCCCCAGTCCAAGGGCGAGATCCTCTTCGAGGGCAAGGCGTTGCCGCGGGCCCTCAAGGACAGGCCGAAGGACCTGCTGCGGCGGCTGCAGATGATCTATCAGATGCCGGATACGGCCCTCAATCCGCGCCGCCGGCTCGGTGACATCATCGGCCGGCCGCTGCAGCACCAGCTCGGCCTGCGCGGCGCCGCCCGCGACCGCCGCCTCCTCGAGCTGCTGAGGATGATTGAGCTGGACGAGCGGTTTCTGGACCGTCTCCCCGGCGAACTCTCGGGCGGCCAGAAGCAGCGCGTCTGCATCGCCCGCGCCCTGGCCGTGAATCCGGATCTCATCATTTGCGATGAGGTCACCTCCGCGCTCGACCAGATCGTCGCCGAGGAAATCCTCAAGCTGCTGCTGAAGCTGCAGAAGGAGCTGAACGTCTCCTATCTCTTCATCACTCACGACCTCGCCACCGTGAAGGCGATCGCCGACGAGATCGTCGTGATGTTCCAGGGCCGCGTCGTGCAGAGCGGCCCCAGGACCGGGGTGCTGACGCCGCCGCACCACGAGTACACGGACAAGCTGCTCTCCTCGGTCCCGGAAATGGACCCCGACTGGCTCGAGACCGTCCTCTCGAAACGCCCACGCCCCGCACCCTGACTGCGATGCTCTCGCTCCTTATAAATTATAAGATTTGACTGCGCGTTGTACCGACCAGGATCAAACTTTCGGGTATCCAGCGCAAGCGCAAATTGGTCGGCGACATCGCACACGCGAAAGCGCGGGAGTCGAGTGCATGGAGGAACACCCTATGGGATCGATCAGACGGAACTTGTGCGGGGGGCGGCATCTTACGTCGACCGCATCTTGCGCGCGGCAAATGTAGCTGAACTTCCGGTGCAACTGCCGACCAAATACCAGCTGGGTCATCAACTTGAAGACCGCCAAAGCGCTCGGCTTGGCGATCCCGGAAGCCATTCTAGCGCGCGCTGACGAGGTGATTGAATAGGGATGCAATTTGCGCTGCATATGTCGCTTCCTGGCACTTCGCGTCACTTCGCGGCAGCGCAGTAATTTGGGTCGTTCTTGGAGTGAAGCGGACATTGAGCCGGATTCATGAGTACACGTCCTAGTACGGCCGCCGGTCCCCTCGCCGGGCGAAGGGCGATTTAGTGCGCATGCCGGGTACTGCGGCCGCGTGATTCGGGGCGGCAAGCGCCGGATCGGTCTACGCTCCGTCGGGCGACGTTCTGCGGCCGGGCGAACCTTTCCAGAGTTTAATCCCGCCGACAGGACACCGTAAGGCGGCGTTCCCCATATTTCGATTTGAGGACCGCAGCGCGAACCAGCGCTGCACCGGGTTTTTGCGGCGCCGCGGCGCCGCGCACCGAATGGAGGAGAGCATGAACGAGAGCAGGACTCCGGGTCCGGCAAGAATCCGCACCGCGCGCCGGCTGGTGCTGTTGGCCTCGACCGCAGGCCTCGGCATCGCGGTGCTGCTCGGCGGTCCGGGAAGCATTCCCAGCCTGCCGCAGCTTTCGACACCGGCGCTCGCACAATCGTCGCAGAAGCCGGCCGGCTTTGCCGATGTCGTGGAAAAGGTGAAGCCCGCGGTCATCTCGGTCCGCGTCAAGCTCGACCAGGGGCCGCAGATGAGCAGCGACGAGCTGCCGTTCCCGCAGGGCTCGCCGTTCGATCGCTTCTTCCGGCAATTCGGCAGGCCCGATCTGCCGAATGGCCCGAACGGTCCGCGCATGCCGAACGGCCGGCATTACGTGACCGGCCAGGGATCGGGCTTCTTCATCTCCGCGGACGGCTATGCGGTGACGAACAATCACGTGGTGGACAGGGCCAAGACCGTGGAAGTCACCGCGGATGACGGCAAGACCTACACCGCCAAAGTCATCGGCACCGACGCCAAGACCGATCTGGCCCTGATCAAGATCGACGGCCGGAGCGATTTTCCGTTCGTGAACTTCGCGGATGACGCGCCGCGCGTCGGCGATTGGGTGCTCGCGGTCGGCAATCCGTTCGGGCTCGGCGGCACGGTGACGGCCGGCATCGTCTCCGCGCGCGGCCGCGACATCGGAGCCGGTCCGTATGACGACTTCATCCAGATCGACGCGCCGGTGAACAAGGGCAATTCCGGCGGGCCGAGCTTCGACGTCAACGGCAACGTCATCGGGGTCAACACCGCGATCTTCTCGCCTTCCGGCGGCTCGGTCGGCATCGGCTTCGCGATTCCTGCCGATACGGTGAAGGCGGTGATCACGCAGCTCGAGAAGAGCGGAAAAGTGACGCGCGGCTGGATCGGCGTGCAGATCCAGCAGGTCACGCCGGACATCGCCGACAGCCTCGGGCTCAAGAACGCGCAAGGCGCGCTCGTCGCCGAACCGCAGCCCGACAGCCCCGCCGCCAAGGCAGGGATCCAGTCGGGAGACGTGGTCGCGGCGGTCGATGGGCAGCCCGTCAAGAATGCGCGCGAGCTCGCGAAAAAGATCAGCTCGATGGCGCCCGGCAAGACGGTCAAACTCGACGTCTGGCGCAACGGCGCGGACAAGCAGCTCACCCTGACGCTCGGCGAAATGCCGAAGACGCGGGAGGCGCGCGCGAGTGCCGAACCCGAGGAGGCGACGCCCGGAAACGTCGGGCGGCTCGGTCTCGCGCTCGCACCGGCGGCCAATGTTGCCGGCGTCGGCGAGAGCGGCGTGGTCGTCACGCAGGTGGACCCGGACGGACCCGCCGCCGAGCGCGGCTTCCGTACCGGCGACGTGATCCTCGACGTCGGCGGCAAGGCCGTGGCCACCCCCTCCGATGTGCGCAAGGCGCTGGAGGAGGCGCAGCACGCAGGCAAGCACACCGTCCTGATGCGGGTGAAATCCGGCGATCAGACCAAGTTCGTCGCGCTCCCGGTCGGCAAGGCCTGATCGGCGCGGACCCTCGGTTCGAGGTCGAGTGGGAAGGACGGGCCCAAAGCCCGTCCTTTCATTCTGGACCGCTCGGTTGGGGAAAATCGAGGCGTCGTCCCGGCCAAGCGAGCGCCGCGAGCGCGAGCCGGGACCCATGACCACGGAACATTGTCTGGTGCCGATTGTGACGGCTCGATCCATGTTCATGGGTTCCGGCCCCCGCTTTCGCGGGGGCAAGTCTCGCGCGGAGCCTGCCCGGACTTGATCCGGAGCGCTCGGCCGGAATGACGACGCAGAGTTGATCCAAGGGCCCGGGTCGGTAAGCCTGGAATGGCGCGGATCCCGTACCATGCGCAATCTGTTCGGGGGCGCGATGCGGAGGCGATCCATGGGTCCCGAACGCTTCGATTTTCCCAATGCGGCCGGAGAGATCTTGGCCGGCCGCCTCGAGCGCCCGTCACGAGAACCGGTCGCGTATGCGCTGTTCGCGCACTGCTTCACCTGCGGCAAGGACAGCCTCGCGGCCAAGCGCATTGCCGAGGCGCTCACCGCGCGGGCAATCGCCGTGCTGCGCTTCGACTTCACCGGGCTCGGCTCGAGCGACGGCGAGTTCGCGAACACGCAGTTTTCCTCGAACGTCGCGGACATCGTCGCGGCGGCCGATCATCTGCGCCGAACCCGGCGTGCGCCCGCGCTGCTGATCGGCCACAGCCTGGGCGGCGCCGCGGTGCTCGCCGCCGCCGCCGCTGTGCCCGAAGCGCGGGCGGTCGCCACCATTGCGGCCCCCGCGGATCCCGGCCACGTCACCGGCTTGTTCCGCGACCGCATCGACGCCATCCGCCAAGGCGGCGAGGCGCACGTCGAGATCGGCGGCCGGCCGTTCCGGATCCGTCGGGAATTTCTCGACGACGTGGCCGAGCAGCGTCTGCTCGAGCGCGTCAAGAATCTGCGCAAAGCGTTGCTCATCTCCCACTCGCCCGCCGACGCGACGGTCGGGATCGAGGATGCAGGCAAGATTTTCGCGGCGGCCAAGCACCCGAAGAGCTTCGTGTCGCTGGCCGATGCCGATCATCTGCTCAGCCGTCGCAGCGACGCGATCTACGTCGCAGACGTGCTCGCCGCATGGGCGGCACGCTATTTCGACGCGGCGCCCGCCGGCGCGAGCACGGCAGCAGAGCTGCGGACCGTGCAGGTCACGGAAACGCGCGAGGGCAAGTTCCAGCAGGCGATCGCGATCGGGCCGCATCGGCTGATCGCCGACGAGCCGCTCGCGGCCGGCGGTCTCGACAGCGGGCCCGACCCTTACGGGCTCTTGCTTGCCGCATTGGGGGCCTGCACGGCGATGACGGTGCGGCTCTATGCCGAGCGCAAGAAGGTGCCGCTCGAGCACGTTTCTGTCACCCTCGCGCACGGCAAGGTGCACGCCGCCGATTGCGCCGACTGCGAGACCCGGGAAGGCATGATCGACCGCATCGACCGGGCGATCGCGCTCGAAGGACCGCTCGACGAGACGCAGCGCGCCAAGCTCCTGGAGATCGCGGACAAATGCCCGGTGCACCGCACGCTCACGTCGGAGGTCGAGATCCGGACGACGCTCGCGCCCGCCGACGGCGTCGCGGCACAAGCCAGAAACGTCCTCCCCTCGACCTGAAACGCCACTCGTACGTCTTGCCCGTGCCGCATACTCGCTTCCCCTCTCCCCTTGCGGGAGAGGGTGGCGCCGAACGAAGTGAGGCGCCGGGTGAGGGGTCGCTGCGACCTTTGAGTTTAAGAAGAACCCCTCACCCGGCTCGCACCTCGCAAGGCTCGGTGCTCGCCACCCTCTCCCACAAGGGGAGAGGGGAAGAGCGCGAACGGCAATGCTCTGCCGTCGATCACGAAGGGTGGTCCAGACGGCCCCAGAGCTCTTCGAGCCGGTGGTCGCGGCCGCACGTCGTGCGATAGAATTTGTAGCGCAGCGGGTTCTTCACGTAATATTGCTGGTGGTATTCCTCGGCCGGCCAAAAGGTCGAGGCCGGCACGATCTCGGTCACGATCGGCTGCTTGAAGCGGCCGGATTTCGCGAGCTCGGTTTTGGAGGCTTCGGCCAGGCGTTTCTGCTCCTCGTCGTGATAGAAGATCGCGCTCCGATACTGATTGCCGTGATCGCAGAATTGCGCGTTCCGCGTCACCGGATCGATGTTGTGCCAAAAGACGTCGAGCAGCTTCGCATAACCGATTTTGCCCGGATCGTATTTCAGCTCGACCGCTTCGGCGTGTCCGGTCGAGCCGGCGGATACCTGCTCGTAAGTCGGGTTCTGCTTGCTGCCGCCGGTATATCCGACGGTGACGGAGACGACGCCCTCGAGCTTGTCGAACGGCGACTCCATGCACCAGAAGCAGCCGCCGGCAAACGTCGCGGTCTCGAGCTGCGCTTGCGGCGCGCCGCTCGTCGTCTGCGCAGCCGCAGCCGAGAAGATCGCCATGGAGATTGCGGCCGCGGCCGAGAGAGCGAGGAGCTTGGACGCCATTCTGTCGCACCTAATCGGCACCGCCGGCCCATATGGCGCCAGCTGGCCATCGCAAATCATAGCGGCGGACGGCCGAGCGCCGTGTCACGAATTCGTCAGCGGCATCGCGCGCCGGCGCGCCGCTGAACCCAGTCAAATTTCGAGCAGCGCGTAGGGCCGGCCGGTCGGTTTAGCGACCGCGAAGGCCACGTTGTAGACCGGGGCGCCGCCGGGCGTGCGGCCCTCGTAACGTCCGCGGTGGGCGTGGCCATGGACGACCGCGCTCACCTTGAACCGGTCGATCGTCTCGGCGAGCCGCGAGCAGCCGAGGAACGCATAGATTTCCGGCGGCTCGTCCGCGATCGTCTCCTGGATGGGCGCGTAGTGCAGCACGACCACCGCCCGTTCGTTCTTGACGACGCGCATCGCATTTTCGAGCCGCATCGCCTCGTTCATGGCCTCGGTGACGAAATTCTTGACCGCGGCTTCGCCGAACGAGCTCAGCATGCGCCGGCCGAAACCGCCGGCAAATCCCTTCACGCCGACGAAGCCCACGTCCCCGATCTCGCAGGATTGGCCGTCGAGCAGATGCAGGCCGGCCTCGCGCAGAATCTTTGCCACGGCTTCGACGTTGCCGGATTCGTAATCGTGATTGCCGAGCACGCCGACGACCGGAACCGAGCAGCCACGGAGGTCCTCCGCCAACACTTCCGCTTCGCGCGGATTGCCGACGTCGGTGAGGTCCCCGCACAACACCAGCACGTCGGCCGCCTGCGCCATTTCCGCAAACAGCTCGCGGACGGCCGCGGTACGTTCCTGCCGTACATGCAGGTCGCCGATCGCGGCGACTCGCAGCGGTTTCCTGCCGCGTTCAGCCATCCCGCGCCTCCTCGTCACCGTCGGCATCCGCAAAGCCCCATTCGCGGATGGCGATCTCGTAATCCGCCCGGGAGAACATCCGGCCCCGGCAGGCCCGGATGCGCGGAACCGGCAATGCGAGCTGACGCTGCAAGCGTTCCACCAGCTCCTGCATGAGCCAGCGCGGCACGTGATCCCGCTCCGTCGGATAGATCCAACGGAAATTGAGGACGTGCATGAGCAGCACCTCCCAGTGCAGGTCCATGTAGTCGAGCAGCCGGCGCCAATCGATGTGCTCGTACTGCTTGAGGATGACGTGCACCACGTCGGCGCCGTCATAACGCGTGCGGGTCTGGATGAACGCCTTCGACCATATCAGCTCGGTCGGGCCGACAATGCGCACGCGAACGCCGAGGACCTCGGTCTCCCTGGCGTGCGCGAACCAGGCGTCGCCCACCGGCATCGTGCCGTTCGCCGCGGCAAAGATCACGTCGAAGAACAGTCCGTCGCGACGCACCTTGCCGATCCAGCGATCGTCCTCGATTTCGACCTCGTAATCGCGGTCCCGGAAATGCGCGAGGATGCGCGGGTAATCGCCGGGCCTGCAGAACAGGTCGAGGTCCTTGGTGATGCGGCTGATCCCCGTATAGGCGCTGACCGCATAGGTGCCGGCCAGTAGAAACGGAATGCCGAGATCCGACAACTCGCGCAGCACCTCGCAGTAGAACGTTTCGGCCTGCGGAGAGGGCGCCGTAGGCTCAGCGGCGGCGCGCATCATGGCGGATCCGACAAGGACGGCGCGGGCATCCCCAAGCAATGGCAAAGCCCGCGGCAAGGTTCCCGGCCGCGGTGCGGGGGTGCGGGCTAGCTCGGGGTCAGCGTCGCGGCTTCTTCTTGCTGGCGACCGTTGGCTGCGTCACCGCCACGGGATCGGAAGACGGAAAGGTGTCTTCGAGCGCCTGCTCCAGGGCAGCTTCCTTCTCGCGTTTCTTGGAGCGATCGCGCGGCTTGCGTTGCTCTTCACGGTTGGACGTGGGCGGCTTGGCTGGCATGGCTTCACCTCGACGTCGCGCCCCGCCCGCGCGCCCGAGTCGGCCGGGGCGATGCCGAGCGATCGGGGAGAATCGTGTCGGTGCACGGAAGCTCGCCCAGCACGTCTTCGAACAACGCGGCGAGCGCCGGCGTTCCGGCGGCCAAGGGGATATTTCCCGGACGCTTTGTCAAGATCAATGGATCACTTCCACCACGGTGCGCGAGCGCGGGTCGACGATCAGCACCTGATTGGCGACGAAGGCGTACTCGTAATCTGCGGCCTTGGGCACGAGCTCGACGATCGCCTTTGGCAACGGCTCGAGCTCGATCGACGGCGGGACTTGCGCGCCGACCGCCGCGCGGAAGCCGACCGGCGCCGTATCCTTTTTGGCTTGCCGGTTGCTGATGCTCTGATAGATCGCCTCGCGCTGGGCCTGGCTGAGATCGAGACCCGGCACCGCATGAGGCGCGTCGGTTGCCGCGGGCGAAGCGTCCTTCGGCGCATCGCGGCCCACCTCGGCCGCGGGCGGGTTGCCCCGGTCTTGCTGCGCGGCGGCCGGCGCAGCCGCAGCCATGACCGCCGCCAACGCCACGACGCATTTCAGGGCGCGGCTGAGCACATACATGATCGGCTTGGGTTCGGAGTTCATTCAGCCTTCTCGCCGCGCCGTGCCTGCCCGCCGGTCTTGACGCTCTCTCGCAACGCCGCACGCAGGCCGACCGGGCGATGATGCTTGCTCAGCAAGTCCCGGAACGCCTCGTCCGCGAGCTCCTGGAAGCTCGACATGCGGTCGCGCGCGAGCACGTCGAGCGCTGCCCAGGTCTCCGCGTCGAATTCCACGAGCTTGCGGCGCGCGGCCTCCTGCTTCCCGGCTGCTTTAGAAGCCACGGCAACGCGCTCCCTCAGCTCGCCGCCATGACGTTGATCTTGCTCTCCGCCATCTCGGTCAGCTTCTTGTCCGTTGCCTTCTCCTCCTGCAGCGTCTGCTCCAGGATTTTCGCGCAATCGTTGCGCCCGAGCTGCTTCGCCCAAGCGATCAGCGCGCCGTACCGCGTGATCTCGTAATGCTCGACCGCCTGCGCGGCGGCGATCATGGCCGCGTCGAGCACGTTTTTGTCGTCGACGTCGCCGATGACGTCGTCCGCTTCCTCGAGGATGCCGTCGATCGCCGGACAATCCACCGATTTCACCGAGTGGCCCTCCAACTGGAAGACCTGCTCGAGGCGCTTCACGTGGTTCTTGGTCTCGTTCAGATGTGTCTGGAAGCCCTGCTTGAGCTTCGGATTCACCGCCTTCTCGATCATGTCCGGCAGCGATCTCAGGATCTGGTTCTCGGCGTAATAGATGTCGCGCAGCGTATGCACGAACAAGTCATCCATGGATTTGATGTCCTTCGAGAACAGGCCCATGGTCTCCTCTTTCTGGTTCGGCGAGGTCGTCCTCGCGGTGCTGACGATGGTCCACACCGAAAACCGGCGAGCGGCGAACGGGTTCCTGAGCCGTTCACGGGCCATTGTCGCGCCAGGCAAGCTCGACCTCCCGGCGCAAACCATCTTCCCGATCGAGATAACGCGGCGAGAAGTGAAACGGGACGACGCGATCGGCCTGCGCGGCGCGGGCGATGCGCCCGGCTTGCGCCGCCGTGAGATGGCGGCGCTCGGCGGCGATCGCCGCGTCCTCCTCGAGGAATGCCGCCTCTATGAACAGCTGGTCGGCACATCGCGCGAGCGCAACGATGCGCTCGACGTTCGCGGGATGGTAGGCGGCATCGACCACATAGGCGATTTTCTGCCCGGCGGTCATGCGTATCGCCTCCGCCTTGAGGAGGCCAAGCGCAACCGCACGGTCCGGCGCGACGGAAATCGGCGTGTCGTCCGCGCTGCCGCGCCGTATGGCGCGCTTGGCCTCGTTGAGCCAGGACCCGACCGGTAGCCCCAACCGATCGAGCCCTGCCTTTCGCACGTTGATCCGCAACTTTTCCTGAAGCGCGAAGGCGAGGCACGGAATGCCGTGGTCGAGCACCCGGGCCTCGACCCGGAACGCCTCCTCGTCGAGCGCAATGCCGGCGGGGAGTTCAGGCGGCGCCGCAGGTTCGGGCTCGAACGCGCGCGGCGCCTGAAAACGGCACGCCCGAGCCAGTCGGTCACCGACGAACTCCATGGCCAGGACGGAAAATTCGGCGGCGTGCTCGTCGAGCAGGTTCCACGTATAGGCGCCGAGCTTGTGGCACACGCGATCGATGAACCCCTCCGGGCCGACGAGCTGAAGCGGCGCCGGCCGCCGGAGCAACAGCCGCAACAGTCGGTCGAACCCGGCGAAATGATCCATGTGCGTGTGGGACACGAACACGTGGCTGACGCGCAGAATCTCACGGGACGAAAGGGCATGAATATCGCCGAGATCGAACAGGATTGCCCGGCGGGAGAAGCGAAAATCGATCAGCAGCCCCGGATCGGAGAAAGGGTCGTTGACGAGCCGCGGTTGAACGAGAAAGGTCACCGGCCTGCTTTCGGTGGAAGGCGGAAAATCGGGGCCAGCGTGCGGAGCTTTAGTCGGCGCTCCGCGCCGGTGGTTCGGCCGGAAGCGCCGGAACCGCGCTCGACCCAGCGCGACACCTCTCGCGCTCTGTTGCAGTGCAACTCGGCGGCACCCGAACAAAAATTTTGCCGGACCCGGAACCTTTGCGCGGAAGGCGAGTTTGGCGGGCGTACGGGGTTTCCAGATTTTGCCGAGGGTTTCATGGGTCGCCGGTCGCCGCGCGCGCATGCGCGTCATCCCTGGACGCGGATGAGAGAGTTCGAAACCTTCCTGTCTCCGGAAGCGGTGTTTTCCAGTCCTTTCGACGTCGTCGGCCATCCCGATCTCAATATCGGCGAAAAGCGTGCGATCCTTGCCCGCTGGCTGGCACGCATTTGCGCCACCGAGGCGGCGCTCGGGCTCAAGTGGATACCCGCGACGGACGCCGAGGGGGTGCAGTTCGACGACGTCATGGATGCGTTGCATGCCCTGGAGCGCGAGGCTGCCCGACCCGGACCGCAGGGCGCAACCGGACTCGCTGTTCCGGCCGGCAAGCTACCGAAGGCCGCCGGCACCGTTCACTGACCTTCGCGTGCAGCCCCTGCCCAGCCGCCGTGCGGCCTGGCGGCCCAGCCCTAGAGCCAGCGCCGGTCGTTCACGTCCCGGATCGTATTGGTGCTCACCAGCCGGTGCCACACGAACAGCACCAGCACTGCGCCGACGATCGCCCCGATCACGCCGGCGCCCTGGTCGATGCGGTACCAGCCGATCGCCTGGCCGATGTAGGTGGCCACGAAAGCACCGATGATGCCGAGCACCGTCGTCAAGATGAACCCGCTGGGATTGTTGGGTCCAGGCGCCAACATCCGGGCCACGATGCCGGCGATGAAACCGATCAGAATGATCCAAAGGATATGCACCGAAGCTCTCCTTCTCGTTGTCGGCAGCGTGAGGCCGACGAAGCTCTATCGCCTTCGGTAATGCCTACCCTTTCCGCGAGATTCGCTCAAAGCCATTCCGACGCGCGACTCCTCGCCCAGCGAAAGACTGATCCGGGTGACGATCCCGTCCCAGTCCCTGGTCTCGCGGTGCGGGTATTGCAGGAAGATGCAGCGCATGTCGCCGTGCCGGCGGGGCGGGAAATTGCAGCGGCTGTAGAACACGTCGTCGTCGCGTATGCCGGAGATTGCAAAGAAGCGCCGGGTCACTCTGCTGTAATCGAGTGCCTGGGGGGCGAGCACGAGGTGGCGGTCGAGATACGATCGCGGGCTGCGCCGCTCTTGGTTGGGTAGCGTATAGACGATCAGCCGGGCGCGGCCGTCGTCGGTCCGGAACTCCCGGCCGGAACCACGCTCCGGATCGCCTGCCTCCACCGAAAACAGCTGCGCCGGATATTCGACTGCCGTGCCGCCAGCCGGATCGACGTAGGCACGCCAGCCGAGATCCGCGGGAAAACGCGCCATGCGGTCGCGATTGTCCGCCAATGACGGCGCTGCAAGAGCCGCGATCGCGAGCGCCAAGCCCCAAGGGAAAGCACGCATGTGACCAGTGCCTCTCGGGTCGAGGTCGGATGTCGCGCCTTCAACTGTCAGGCAATCCCGCGAGTTCCGGGCGGGTGCGATGCAGGGCATCAAGCGCCGACCGAGCACAATCGCGGTGCTGAAAAGACCCGCTAACCGGCTTTGCGGGTCCGCCCGGTGGCTTTCCGGGCTTTGGGCGCGGCGCGCCGTCGTTCCGCGCCGGCTGCACGACTGCGGGCCGGGGCAGCCCCGCCCGCCGCCTCCACGCTCTTGCGCAACGCGTCCATCAGGTTGACGACGTTGCTCGGTCGCGGCGCCTCGCGGATCGGCTCGATCCGCTTGCCTTCCTGCTTGCGCCGCAACAAGTCGACGAGCGCCGTCTCGTAGTGATCCTCGAATTTCGACGCATCGAAATGCCCGGATTTCGTCTTCACGATGTGAGCGGCGAGCTCGCGCATTTCCGCGGGCAGCTTGACGTCGGCGACGTCGTCGAAATAGCTCTCTTCGCTGCGCACTTCATACGGGTAGCGCAACGTCATGCCGAGCAGCCCGCGGTCGAAAGCTTCCAGCATGATCACGCGCTCGCGGCGCGCCAACACGACGCGGCCGAGCGCGGCCATTTTCATGTCGCGGATCGCGTCGCGGATCACGGCGAACGGCTCCTGGCCGACCTTGTCGGTCGGCGCCAGGTAATAA
Organism: Pseudomonadota bacterium; assembly: GCA_046727735.1. Lineage (GTDB taxonomy): Bacteria > Pseudomonadota > Alphaproteobacteria > Rhizobiales > Xanthobacteraceae > AP-16. The sequence continues at coordinate 43,234 of JBKPDF010000025.1, forward strand.
GGATTTTCCAGGTAGCGCTCGTCGACCTCGGCTTTGGGCACGAACATGTCGATGTCGATCGTGTGCGTGCTCTCGATCTGAATGTTCTCGAGCTCCTCGTCCTCGACGAGAAGGTATTGGCCTTTGCCGACCTCGTAGCCGCGCCCCATATCCTCCTTCGGCACCGGCTCGCCGGTTTCCGGATCGACCATTTGTTGTTTGAGACGACTGCCGGTCTTCTTGCTGACGCGGTGAAAGGAAACGCGTTCCGAAGCCGACGAGGCCGGATAGAGCGCAATCGGACAAGACACCAGCGAGAGCTTGAGATAACCCTTCCAATAGGCCCGGGGCGCCATCGAAAACTCCTTACCGGCTCAGATCGGGTCGCATCGCCCGGCTCGTCAAACAGAACCCCGGCCGCGCGACCGGGGTCACCGCATCCATGCGGACGTGACGTCCGGCTGCTCCGCGGGCTTCCCGGAATGAGCGTCGGTATCGCGCGCGAGCCGCGCCGGACGGCCTGTGACTATAGAATATTTTCTGCGCGCGCGGTAGAGCCGCGCGCCGAAGCGGCGTGGATTGGTTAACGCCAAACGGCACGCGAGGAGGAGCGCGGCGCAACCGCTAGCGGGAATTGAACATCGGCTGGAATGGACTTGCGGCAGTTCGAGAGTTGAACGTCGGCTGGAACGGACTGGCCGCAGCACGCGAGCCGAACATCGGCGGGAACGAACTCACGGCATTGCCGGAATAGGCCGGCCGCCGCACGACGCGCCGCGCCGGCTTGTGAGCGACGCGTTTGGCGGCATGGCGCGGTTTCGAGCGAGGCGCCGGTGCAGCTTCATGCTTGCTCGATGTCGGCGCCGGCGCGGCGGCATCGACGCTGGCCATGACGGCAGGTTCCGCCGCCGGCTCGGCGGCCGAGCCGGCCATGACGAGGGCCGGCGGAGCGACGGGCGCCTCTGCGGTCGCCGATTGCGCCATTCGATCCGCGACCTCTCCGTTCGCCGCGGCGGTTTCGTGTCCCTCGGTGTCCGCCGCAGAACGTTGCCGAAGGCTCACATCATCCGCGCTTTGCGCATTTTCCGCTGAATCAGAGCTCGCAACGACCGGCGGCATCAAGACAACAGGAAGGCGCGGGTCGGCGACGCCAGCCGCCATCCACAGCTGCGCGTTCGACCCGAAAGGCGCAGCGGAACTCCATTGGCTCGCCAGAACGTGGCCATGGGCAATTCTCAACACCGCAGCGAGACCGAATGCAGCGAGGCCGAGCCCGACTGCGAGCATGGCCGCCACAATCAACATGACCATCACGAGACGCCGCGGCGTCGCTCCGACCGGCGAGCCACGGGGCCGGAAGTCCACGGATGGCGCCCCGCCGGGCAGCCGCAATCGGATCACGCAGGGCCTCCTTCGCCGATCATCCGGCGCGGATGGCGGCCGCTCGCGCGCGCAACGCTGCGCCAAGCCGCGAATCAGCGCGGATTCGACGATGCCATGGCACGCATCGAAATCAAGCAGCGGATCACCTACGAGCCTCACCCGCTGCGAGCGGTGCTGGGGAACTTCTCGGGTGCATGGGACGTTGGTTTGCGTTCACATTTTCGGAGTGCCGCCATGGCTCCAACGAAACGTTCGCGTCGCAAACGGGCTTCTTCCTCGGTCGGCCGGACGGTCGAAAACAGAATGCTCGAGCTGAAGAAGTCGCTGGAGTCGCTTCGCCGCATCCTCGAAGGCTATTTGCCGTCCGGGAGGCGCAGGCGTGCGCAGACGAGCGCGCGGCGCAGCGCAACTCGCCGATCCAAGGCAGCACGCCGCACCAGGCGCACTCGGCGCGCGACTTGATGGACGAGCGCTTTCGCCCGGCGGGCTGAGGCGCAGAGGCCGAAGCACGAGCGGTAAAGTGTTTTGACCTCGCCGGATGCGCCTGTGTTCAAAACGGGACAGACCGGCGCGTTGGCTGGTCGCCGTGTGCGGTTCACGCCGTTTGCGCGCACAAGCCGTCTGCGATAAAGCTGCAACCCCTCGCGAGCGACTTCTGCCCACAGCATGTCTCCCATCGCCGGTTCACAATCCCAGGATCCGAGCCGCCCGAGGATCTTGATCGTCGAGGACGACTACCTCGTCGCGCTGCAATTCGAGAATGCTTTGACGGAAGCCGGCTACGATGTCGTCGACATCGCGTCCACGGCGGACGAAGCGGTTCAGCTCGTCCCCGATCACCATCCCGAGCTGGTGCTGATGGACGTGCGGCTCGCCGGTCCGCGCGACGGCATTCAGGCCGCGGCCGAAATTCTCGACCGGTTCGGAATCCGCAGCATCTTCGTCTCGGCCTTCTCCGATCCCACGACGCGCGCCCGCGCGGATCAGACCAAGCCGATCGCCTGGCTCGCAAAGCCGGTCGCTGCTCAAAAACTGGTGACGACGGTGAAGGCGGCCTTACGCGAGAAGCCGGGCGGCTCCGAGGCACGCTAGCCGCGTAACCGGTCGCAGCGGATCGCAGGGGAACAGCCCGCTATTGCCGCAGCCGCGATCTTCCCGACGCCAGGTCGAGCGCGAGCGCGAGCACCAGCGCGCCTGCGGCGATCGCGAACAACATCCGATAATCGTCGGTTCGGCCGAACAGGTACGAATAGCCGTAGCCGGCCGCCGCCTGCGCGAGCGCCCAGGCCGTCGTGGCGTGGCTCCACGCCCGGCTTTGGGTGGCGCCGTCCCGCGTCAATTCGTGAATTCTGCCGAGAACGAGCGTACTGACGCCCGGCACGAAGGCGCCGGTCACCGCGGTCGAGAGCAGGATCAAGCCCGGTGCAGTGGTGAAGACGGGCAAGGCGACCGCGGCGATCTGCGCTGCGAGAGCAAACCGCAGCGCCGCGCGGAAACCGATCCGATCCGCGAAATGTCCGGCCAGAAGCGGTCCGAACAACGCCGCTATTCCGAACACGACCCAATCGAACGCGCCCGCGGCCAAACCTTGCCCGAGGCCGCGGGCAACGTAGTCGACGAGAAACAGCATATGGGGAACCAGTCCGAATGCGTTGAGCCCGTACTCCGCCAAAAGCACGACAATCGCTCCGCCGAGCGCGGCGCGCGGAGGGTGCGCGGCGCGGAACGCCGCGTCGTCCTGCGGCCAGCCGCTCCACGCGAGCAGCGTGAGCAGCAGCGAAATTGCGCCGAGACCGCGCCAAGTGCCTGCGAGCCCGCCCCATTCGATCAGTGCGGGAACGAGAGTGCCCGATGCCGCGATCCCCAGTCCCACTCCGGTGAAGATCATGCCGCCCACCAGGCCGCGACGGTGCGGCGGGGTCGCGGACACCACGATCGGCGCGCCGATCACCATCAGGACGCCGCCCGCGCAACCTGCCGCGAACCGCCAAAGAAAGAACCAGCCGAAGCCCAACTGCCGCTCTGCACAGGCGACCAGGCTTACGGCGGTGAGGAGCATCATCCCGCGCAGCATCGGGACAGGCCGGACGTAACGGGTAATGGCGCGCCCCGAGACGGCCCCGACGAGATATCCGGCGAGATTTGCGGCGCCGAGATAGGCGGCGGCACTGGGCGAGAACCAGTGCTCCGAGATCAACGCGGGCAGCAGGGGCGTATACGCGAACCGGCCCAGACCATTGCCCACCAGCACTGCGCTGAACCCCGCGACAACGGCATGGAGCAGCCAAGCGGATGATGACGATGCAGACGGGCTCATCGGGCCGGGACTAGTCGGGCGGAGCGGGAAGCGGAATGCAAATAGCCCTGATCGAACTATTATTGAAGCGTGAACATTTGCGAACGTGCCGCCTAAGCCTTTGCAAACGCTTTATGTAGTTATTTGAGACATTCGAGACAGACGAGAACGCGGCCGATTATCGGGACCGCCTCCGCTTCAACCTCACAAGCTCTGATGTCATGGAAAGTTTTTTTGTCGTGTTTTGTTGCAAGTTCTTTCTGGGAATAAACACGACGGGTACTGTCCTATTTAGGACACCCGCGGGGGGAAACCCGTTGGCTAGGTCGTGTACTCATAAATCGGATCAGACGCGTTCGGTGTCCGCTATGTCTCTCTGATAGCGGCGCGAAAGCGGTCATCGCCGGGGGTCCGAGTCGTGCCGATACTGTTGCAAAAAGATTTTGGGCCCCCAAACCAGCAATATTGATTCAAGATCAAGCGGCTAAGCGCAATGTTGATTCAAAAATTCGCTCGCCCCGATTCGATTGTTGCGGCCAGGATGCACCCCGCCGACTTTTGCAACAATATCTGCCACAAGCCGACCATGGCTCGCCCGTTTCGCTCTCAGAGAGATCAGCTTCGCGCCAAGCATGAAAACCGGCCCGGAGTGTGTTATCCTGAACATCTCCTGATCCGCTAGGCACCGACGAGGTGGTCAAATGCGGCGGCGGGAATTCTTAGGGCTTCTCGGAAGCGCGGCGATCGCTTGGCCGGTTGCGGCACAGCAGCCCTCCGCGAAAATGCCCTGGATCGGCTACCTTACGGAACGGGTCAGTCCCGGCGAATTCGACGAACCCTTCCTTCGTGGCCTTCACGAGCTCGGCTATGTGGAGGGCCGTACGATCGCCATCGAATATCGCTGGGCCGAAGGAAAGGCCGAACGCCTTCCGGCTCTTGCGGCGGAGCTGGTCGCGCTCAAGGTCGACGTCATTGTGACGGGCGGGACGCCCGCCATAAAGGCCGCCAAGGAGGCCACGACGACGATCCCAATTGTGATGGCGAGTAGTCCGAATGCCGTCGGGGATGGGCTCGTCGCGAGCCTCGCCCATCCGGGCGGGAACGTCACAGGGCAGTCCGTGTATGCCCCCGAGCTCACCCGGAAACGGTTTGAGCTGCGTAAAGAGGCCGTGCCGGGCCTATCCCGCGTGGCCGCTTTGTGGAATGCGCGCAATCTCGCCAATCGCGGCCAGCTGCAAGAGGCAGAAACGGCCGGACGTGCCCTTGGTATTGCAATCGAGTCCCTTGGTGTTCACCTCCCGGAGGATCTTGAAGAGGGCGCGGCGCGCGTTGCGCAAGCGGGTGCGGGCGCCATTCTGACGCTATCTGATAGCGCGACGATCAGCTATCGCTCGCAGATTGCGGCAGCTGCGCTTCTGAACCGGCTCCCGACGATGTTCTCGAACAAAGCCTATCTCGGAGGGGGCGGGCTGATGAGCTACGGCCCGGACATCACCGAGATCTACCGTCATGCTGCGGCCCACGTGGACAAAATCCTGAAGGGGGCCAGGCCAGCGGACCTTCCAGTCGAGCAGCCCACCAAATTCGAGCTGGTGGTCAACTTGAAGACCGCGAAGGCGATTGGGCTGACTATCCCCGAGTCGTTCCTGCTCCGCGCGGATGAGGTGATTGAATAGGCTGTCCGACGACCGGCTAGGTCGTGGTTGGACCGCTTTTCTCCCAAAAAAATCAACGCCGCGCCGCGCAAACGATAGCCCTGATCGAGCCCATCGCAAACTCGACCAGGGCTATTACCGGGCTGCGTCAGGACAGAGGGGGAAGGAAACCTACCCGGCGCACGACAACGCTCCAGTCTCAGCGATGTTCCGGAATCGTTTTCCGTCCACTGCCGTTGCTGGCCTTTCGCACCGGCAACTGCGCACCCCGGGTTCGGGATTGGCCTCGAAGCGCGCAGTCGCCGCAGCAATTTCCTTCATGCGCCGCGCACGATTGTCGCGACTTCCAAAGCGTACTGCGATTTCAATCCATAGCGCGGCACGTAAAAAGACAGCCCCGCCTTGCGGCGGGGCCAGGGAAGTGCTTCGCGCCTGTGGCGTTAGGCCGGAATGATCGCCACGATCTCGAAGGTCACCGGATCCACGATCACGAGCTCATCCTCGTAATAGAAGAACCGGTAGCCGCGATATTGCGGCACGATCGTCACGAATTCCGAAGGCAGCACGAACAGGTGGAAATGCCTCGGGATGTGCACGCCGGGGCGAAGATCGAAATCCACCCTGCTCACCCGGAACCGGTCGAAGCGAGCCCGATCGCGCACGAACACGTCGTGCATTCGCGTCCGCTGATCCGAGCTCAGCTCCACGCTACGCCCGGTATGCTCGCGAGCGAATCCAGGGCCCCGGTCGGTCTTGGTCGTTCCGAAGCGTTCCGAACGCTCACCACGACCGAACCGCTCGGTTTCGCTGCGGGTCGTACCGAGGCGCTCGTTACGCTCGCCGCGGCCGATCCGCTCGCCGCTCTCGCCGCGATTCGTGCCTAGCCGCTCGTTGCGCTCGCCGCGACCCAGCTGCTTGCCGGTTTCGCCGCGTTGCTCGCCCAGCTGCTTGCCGCGCTCGCCGCGCTGCTCGCCGAGCTGCTTGCCGCGCTCGCCGCGCTGCTCGCCCAGCTGCTTGCCGCGCTCGCCACGCTCTTCCCCGAGCGCCTGACCGCGTTGCTCATGCGTTCCACCGAGCTGGCCGCCGCCACGGCTTTGCGTACTCATCCCTTCGCTACGGCCGCCGCCACCACCCTGGTGGCGCTCCATGCTGCCGCTGCTGCCGCTCATGCCGGCGCCGCCACCCGTTCCGCCACCGCCCCCGGGGTTTTGCGCGGACGCGATGGTCATACCGGTGGCGAGGGCTGCCGCCGCAGTCGTCACCAAAAACGCGTTCCTCAGCGTTCTCCTCATCGGAAAGTCTCCTTGCTGAACTCCCCAGTGCTGACCCTCTGCTAACGCGCAGCACGCCAGCAAGGTTCTAATTGGAATCTCGCGATCTCAGCGGATTTCACCGGAATTCGCCGGCAAATCCGCCGAAACTCGCCAAACGCGCCGAAAAAAGCCCAAACGCGCTTAAAGTCGTCCGAGCAGCGCAAGGATGATGATGATGATCAGGATCAGCCCCAGAATTCCGCCCGGCCCGTAGCCCCACCCGGAGCTGTACGGCCAAGTCGGCAACGCGCCGATCAGCAGAAGAATGAGGATGATGATCAGAATGGTCGAGAGCATGTTGGCCTCCAAGGCCAGTCAACGCAAAATATTACCTCCGGTTCCCGGCGTGCTGGTGAGCCACGCTCGCTGTTGCGGCGCCGGCAAACAGCCCGGTTTCGGTGCAAAGCTGCATGCGGCCGGCGCGGCCTCTAGAGGGCGCTCGCCCGGATCGGGCGGCGGATCGCCGGCGGGATCCGCGCTCGGCTCGTCGGGATCGCGCCGAGGTTTGGGCGCAGGCTCCGGCGGTTCGATGCGCGGCCTATTCGGAGCCTTCGGGTTCGCGTTCATGCTCGCTGCATTTCCAATTCTCTTGGCATTGGATTGTTTCTCATTTCCGAGGCGCCCGTCGCACGGCGGAATCTGCGGAACGCTGCAGAACAAGCCCGTAGAGAAGAACGCGCGTAGAAGTCCGGCATTTCGCCGCAGGAACTCCGGGGCAGCGATCAGGTTTCTCGATCATCAGTGAAAGAACGGAGCAATGATGGACAAGGATCGTGTCAAAGGTGCTGCCGAACAGGCAAAAGGCAAGGTGAAAGAGCAGGCCGGCAAGCTGACCGGCGACACCAAGCTCGAGTCGGAAGGCAAGGTCGATAAAACCGCGGGCAGAATCCGCAACACGGTCGGCGGGATGAAGGACTCTCTGCGCGACCGCTGACGTTGGCGCTGACGTGCATTCGAGGGCCGGCTCGACATCCTCGGGCCGGCCCTTCGATTCAGGAGCGCTCGGCGCCCGGGACAATGCTGAGCTGCGCTTCGGTGAGCAGCCCCGCGAGCCCGTCCGCGATCGATTTGCGCAATTCTTCATCGGGGGCGTCGCACGCACGCCATACCGCTACTCTCGGCTCGCCGCCCGGACGTTCCCAAGCAAGATTGTACCGAATGATGAGCCCCGCGGCCTTCATCGCCTCCAATCCATCGACAATCCCGCTGTGTCTCGTCCTCTCCATGGTGTCCCTCCAATTCGCCGCTGCGCCACGGCGTCCGAGAGAAAATCAACACCTTTGCCGGAAGTTCCGAAACAGATTTCCGCGGCATGCTGTGAGCGAGCTCACACGCGATGCTTCGTCTGTGGTGCCAATCTACGTTGACGGCGACACCGGCAATTTCCTCCCTTGCACGGTCGTCGCGCGTCTGGCCCCGGTGCTTCCGAGCGCGCCGGGGTTCTTTTTGCGCGCCGGTCTTTTTGCACGCGCAGACGCGAGCGATCCTTCGCGGCTCAGCGATCAGGGGTCAACCGTTGCAGAAATTCCCGCAGCCTCGCTGCCCATTTTTCTGCATCGACCCCGCTCGCGAGATGTCCCTTGTCGCTGTCGAGCTCGACATAGGTCGCATCGACGCCCGCCGCCTTCAGCTTTTCCATGACGCCGGGCGCGATCGAGGCTGGGAACAACTGATCGGTCGTGGACAGCACGTACAGAACCCTGGCCTTGATCCGGGAAAGGCCCTGCTCCGCGTCGAATTGCGCCGCGACCCGGCGCAGCGTGATCAGCGAGTTCGCGTCGAATGCATCGGCCCACGGCTCGGCGAGCGCGCGGACGGCTTCCTCACGCGCCGCCGGATCGGGAAAGCGATCGATCAACTGTTGCTCGATGCCGTAGCGTTTCAAGGTGGCGACCCGGTACGCGACCATGGCCGATCGAATTCCGCCGTTCTCGTAGTAACGCCCGCCGTTCCAGTTGGGATGATTGGCGAACTGCGCAACGAGGTCCTGGACGGCGCGCTCGCCGCCGCTGCCTTTCGGCGCGGTTACCGCCGCGACGATGCCCTCCATGAACTCGGGAAAGGTCACCGCCCATTGAAACGCCTGGTATCCGCCGAACGACGGGCCCGCGACCGCGACGAGATGTTTCACGCCGAAATGATCCAGCAGGCGGCGCTGCGCGCGGACGATGTCGGCGAGCACGATCGGCGGAAAATCCGGCCCGTATGGCTTCCCGGTCGCCGGGTTGCGACTCGCGGGGCTGGTCGAGCCGTAGGACGAGCCGAGCATGTTCGAGGAGACGACGAACAGCCGATCGGTATCGATCGGGCGCCCCGGACCGACCAGGGCGTCCCACCATCCCGGCTCCTGCTCGCGGACACCGCGCGGCGCCCTGCCGGGCGCATAGCGGCCTGCGGCGTGATGGCTGCTGGTGAATCCGTGCGCGAGCAGCAGCGCGTTGCGCCCGCTCGTGTCGAGCCGCCCATAGGTTTCATAGGCGATCGCCGCTTCCGGCAGTACCGTGCCGCATTCGAGCGCGAAATCGCGGATCGTGAACGTGCGGCTCTCGACGTTGTCGATCCCGCTCGCCGGCGCCGCCGGGGCGGGGCTGGCCGCGCGTGCCGTGACGGAGGTCGGGCTGTTCATCCGGAACTCTCCTGCTCGAGTGGCTTGCGAAACACGAAAAGATCGACGTCGACCGCGACCTCGCGGTCCTGCGGGATGAGGGCGCAGTGGCGCCGCAGGCGTTCCATCCCGGAGCGAAATTCCGCGTCGGAAATCGATGCAAGGTCGGAGAAGCCGCGCAGGCCGACCCGCTCGGCATATTCCCTCGGACTGCGATTCTGCGGATGCCGCACCACACCGTGGTGGGTGAGCGCCAGACCGCAGTGCTCGAGGCAGGAGATCAAATCGCGACGCGACGGCATGATTGCCTCGTTCACTTTTCGCGCCGAGGGAAAGAACCGCAGATAGAGTTCGGAATCGAGGGCTTCGAGCGTGGCGGTCCGCACGCACAGATAGCCGCCGGCTCGCAGCACCCTGGCAATCTCGCGGCCGGCCTCGGGTTTGTCCGGAACGTGGTGCCACATCATCGAAGCGAATACGAGATCGGCGCAGGCGTCGCGCAACGGCAGCCGTCCGGCCGCCGCCTGAAGGTAGCCGCAATGCGGCGCATGCGCGGCGGCGGCGACGCCGAGCATGTTCCGGCTCGGATCGACGGCGACGACATATGCCGAGAACCGCTGTTGCAGCGGCGCGACGAACCGGCCCGTGCCGCAGCCCAAATCGACGATGGTGCGGATCTCATGGCCGGGCACGTGGCGCGCGATCGCGTCGAGCCACATCGCCATGGTTTGCGGCGCGATGCGCCGCGCCTCGACATAGCGAAGGTGGAGATCGCTCGTGTCATAATCGAAACGCTGGCCGAGCATGGCTGGCAGGTTTGCCGGTTCCGGGACTCGCGTATCCTGTAGCACAGCCGGACAGGCCGCTTCCAAAACCCCATGCGGGACATTTCCGACATTTCCAGCTTCATTCTTGCCAGACCGTCGATGGTCCGGGCGCTGGATGCGGTGGCGACCCTCGGCCTGCCGGATGCATGGATCGGAGCGGGGTTCATCCGCAATGCGATTTGGGACGCCGTGCACGGCGTGGCGAAGCCTCCTGCTCCGCAGGACATCGACGTGGTCTTTTTCGATGCCGTGGCGCCGAGCGCCGAAAACGACGTTGCGATCCAGGCCAAATTGACGGACCGCTGGCCGCAACTGCGCTGGTCGGTGACAAATCAGGCCCGCATGCACGTGCAAAACGCCGACCCGCCCTACCGCGATGCGGAGGACGGCATTCGTCATTGGCCCGAGACTGCGACGGCGATCGCGGCAAGGTGGAGGAACGGCCGCGTCGAGTTGGTCGCGCCGCACGGCGTCGACGACTTAGTGAGCCTGATCGTTCGCCCGACGCCGGCATTTCGAACGAAAGTCGACGTCGTGCGCCGCAGAGCGCGCGAGAAAGCTTGGCTGTCGCGCTGGCCGCGACTGGTTCTGTTCGATATGTAGCTCCCTCGAAGGGATCACCGCGCCCGTTCACACGCCAGGCTTGGCAATCATGCTGCTGCGCTTTTTCATCATCGGCTGTTGGATCGCGTTCGCGCTCTATTGGGCCGCGAACGCGGCGTCCACGAAGCGCACCGCGGAGCGGCAGAACTGGGCGAGCCGCGCCGGCCATCTCCTTCTGCTCGCTTTCGCGTTCCTGCTGCTGTTCGACGCGGTTCCGATCGAGCCGTTGCGGCTGCGCATCATCGAGCCCACAGCCCGCGTGCAAACCGTCGCGGCGCTGCTGTGCGCGTGCGGGCTCTTTGTCGCGCTGTGGGCGCGCCGCACGATCGGCGCCAACTGGAGCGGCATCGTCACGCTCAAGCGGGATCATGAGCTGGTGACGACCGGGCCGTATCGACACGTCCGCCATCCGATCTATTCCGCCATTCTGATGATGTATTTCGCCACGGCGCTGGCGTTCGGCCGAGTAGGCGGCTTCGTCGGTTTCGCGCTATGTGTTGCGAGCCTCTGGATCAAGCTGCGCCAGGAAGAAGCGCTGATGATGCGGCATTTTCCCGAGGAGTATCCCGCGTACCGCGCCCACGTGAAGGCGCTGATCCCGTTTGTGGTCTGACGGCCCTGGAGCTGCCGGCCGGGTCCGGCTTGCAACTTGCCGGGCGCTTCGCTAGGCAGGCCGCGCGCCGGCCGATGTGCCGCTCCCCATCTCCCGCTCGATGCAGGTGCCATGGCCCACGCGGCCGCGAAAATCTCGTTCGTATCGCTCGGCTGCCCCGAGGCGTTGGTCGATTCCGAGCGCATCCTCACCCGGCTGCGCGCAGAGGGTTACGAGCTCACGCGTGGGCATCGCGGCGCCGACATCGTGATCGTCGATACCAGCGGCTTCCTCGAATCCGCGCAGGCGAGCCGACGTCCGTTGCGCGTCGGCGAGGTCGTCACTGCCCGGATCGAGCGTGCCGACGTCTACGATCCGCAACGGCACCGCGGTCGGGTTCTGATTGGCTCATGCAGAACCGGCGCGATTGCAAGCAGCCAATGAGGATTGCGTGAGCCTGCGCGCCGAACTCGTGCGTCTGGGTCTGCGCTTGTTCCTCAAGCACCGCGACCGCGGCGACATCACCGCGGCCGGCATGCGGCGGTGGCGCACCGCCGTCGAGCGGTTCGTTCCCAACCCGCCCTCCGGCACCGAGACGGTCGCGATCGATGCCGGCGGGGTCCCGGCGGTTCGCGTCAGCACCCGGGCCTCGCGAGCCGACCGCCACGTGTTGTTCCTGCACGGAGGCGGGTTCGTCACCGGGTCATCGTCGCTTTACCGACACCTGACGTGGCGACTTGCGGACGCCGCACGCGGCAACCTGCTCTCCGTCGATTATCGGCTCGCGCCCGACCATCCGTTTCCGGCGGCGCTCGACGACGCCGTTGCCGCCTATCGCTGGCTGCTTGCGAACGGCGCCGATCCCCTGCACGTCGCGGTAATCGGCGATTCCGCCGGCGGCAATCTGGCCTTCGCGATGCTGCTGAAAGCGCGCGACGAGGGCCTGCGGCTTCCGGCCGCCGCGGTCGGGCTCTCGCCATGGCTCGATCTCACGCTCGAGAGCCCCTCGCTCAAGCGCAACGCGAAAGCCGATCCGATGCTCAATGCCGACGAAGCGCCGAAGCTCGTCCGCTATTACCTCAACGACTTGGATCCGCGCTTACCCTATGCGTCGCCGCTCCATGGCGATCCGGCGGGGCTGCCCCCGACGCTGATCCAGGTCGGCAGCGACGAGATGCTGCACGACGAGGCGGTGCGCATGGCGGAGAAGCTGCGCGCTGCCGGACGCGAGGTCGAGCTCGAGATCTGGCCGCGCATGCCGCATGTCTGGCACCTGTTCGCCAGCATCCTCCCGGAAGCGCGGCAGGCGATCGCGCGCATCGGCTCATTCCTGCAGCGCAGATTGTGAGCCGTGGAGACTCACCGTCATTGCCGGGCTTGACCCGGCAAATCCATGCATACCATGCCTAAAACCAGAGGCTGCATGGGTGCGCGGGTCGAGCCCGCACATGACGAGCGAAAAATCAATGACCCGCGACGACAACGTCACGGAATGAGGACGGTCGAGCCCGTGGTTTTTCGGCTTTCGAGATCCTGGTGAGCTTTGGCCGCGTCCTTGAGTGCGTATTTCTGGTTGATCGGAATTTTCACCGCCCCGCTTTTCACGACCGAGAATAGGTCGTTGGCGCTCGCCAACAGATCCTCGCGCTTCGCCGTGTAGGTGACGAGCGTCGGCCGCGTGACGTAGAGCGAGCCTTTTTGCGACAGGATGCCGAGATTGAATGCCTCGATCGGCCCTGACGCGTTGCCGAAGCTCACGAACAGGCCGAGCGGGCGCAGGCAGTCGAGCGAGCCCGGGAACGTGGCCTTGCCGACGCCGTCATACACCACCGGGCAGAGCGCGCCCTTGGTGATGTCCTTTACCCGAGCGACGAAATCCTCCTCGGTGTAGACGATCGCGTGGTGGCAGCCGTGGGCTTTGGCAAGCCCGGCCTTCTGCTTCGAGCCGACCGTACCGATCACATTGGCGCCGAGGTGGTTGGCCCATTGGCATGCGATCAGGCCGATGCCGCCGGCCGCCGCATGGAGCAGCACGTTGTCCCCGCGCTGGACCCTGTAGGTACGCCGCAGCAGATATTGCACGGTCATGCCCTTGAGCATCATGCCGGCGGCCTGCTCGTAGGAAATGCCGTCGGGCAGCTTTACGGCGCGCTCCGCAGGCAACAGGCGCTCGGCCGCATAGCTGCCGATCAGCACCCATGCGACCCGGTCGCCGACCTTCAAATCCGCCACGCCGGCACCAACCGCGGTGACCTCCCCCGCCCCTTCATTCCCCAGCGTGAACGGCTGCGACGGGGCCGGATAAAGACCGCTGCGGAAATAAGTATCGATGTAATTGAGCCCGCAGGCATGGACCCCGACCTTGATCTCGCCCTGCTTGGGGGCACCAACTTCGACGTCCTCGTATTTCATGACTTCGGGACCGCCGGGCTTGTGGACTCGGATTGCTGCGACCATGGCTCGCTCCTGTGCGAACGCGCGTTCGAGGGGGCGCCGATACCGGCGGCATCGGCCTATGCGGGGCCGCGATCATAGGTTCGTCGCGCCGGGACGCAAGCCAGCGGCGCTGTGCGGACGCCGGGTTCCTGCGCATCCCGTGCTAGCGTGCGGCGGTTCGATCGGAGGAGCACATGGACAAACGCGGGCTTCTGCAACGCTGCACGTCGATCGGCACCAGCACTTGGTCGGACGCCCTCGATGCTTGCGAGATCTCCGGCGTTGCGCGGGGCCTCGTTCAGCGCAGCGGCCGCGGCCGTTTCGCGGGCTTTGCCGTGACTGCGCGGGAGCACGCGGGCGAGCGCGGCAGCTTCCCGCGCGCGGATTTCGGGGTCGGCAAGATGATCGCGGCCGTCGCCCCGGGGGATGTGCTGCTGGTGGACGTGGGCGGCGCCGATATTTCGACCTTCGGAGGGCTTGCCGCGCTCGCGACCAAAAAACGCGGCGCCGCTGCCGTGGTGGTCGACGGCGCCTGCCGCGATATCGAAGAGATCCGTGCGACCGATCTGTGGCTCGCGAGCCGCTCCGTCACGCCCACGACCGGCAAGACCCGGCTGAAACTCGCGAGCCTGAACGAGCCCATCGCGGTCGGCGGCATCGCGGTTGCGCCGGGCGATCTCGTCGTGGGCGACGGCACCGGGATCGTGGTGATCCCGCAAGGCGAGCTCGCGCGCGTGCTTGAGGCGGCCGAGCGCATGCTCGCGACGGATGCCGCGATCGAGCAGGCGCTTCACGCCGGCAAATCGTTTTCCGAAGCGGCCGCCGCAGCCGATTACATTTGAGTGACCAGCGCGCGAAGCGGAACATCCGCCGCTGGCGCGAGTTGGTTGCCGTCATGCCGGACTTTGCCATCGACCCGCCCGTGCACGTCGGTAAGCCCGAGACGATCGTGCGATCCGTCGAGCAGGCCGCCGATTTCGTGCGCAACTGTGATCTTGCGGATTTCGCCGGCGACACGCCCGGGCTGCTCGAAAGACTTCAGCACGTGCAATCGCCCGAGCAGGCGCAAGACGCCGGCCGCGCCTTCAAGGCATGGCTCGAGAAGCGCGACCTGTTGCTGGTGCCGCCGGACGCGCCCTGAGCGAAGCCGGGTTCCGCGTGCCGTTCCAATACGGGAGACGCGATGACGATGCCCACCAAATCGAAACCTGCAACGGCCGAGAAACTCCGCCGTGACATCGATCGCGGCCGCACCGGCGACAAGGTGGCGTGGCCCGATCCCGCCTCAGCTCCCCTCGGCACTGACGAGGAAGCGGCCGGCACGCCATTGACGCGCGACCGGGTCGAAGCCGCAAGGCAAGCCGAGCGCCGCGGTCCCGCCGCGACGCAAGCCCAAGCCGGTCTGGGCTATGCTTGGATTTTGGTCGCTTTGATCCTGGTCTTGTTTGCCGCCGTGCTGATCGGGTTCATCGGGGCGGCATGACCGGCGAGCCGCGCCACAATCCGGCGGTGCAGAAATAGACCGCGAGCGCGGCGAGACCGAGCTTTACCCAAATTCCCGGCTCCATGTCGTTTACGACCGCGGCAACGGCGAGCGCCGACCACGCGAGCAGCAGCAAGATGCTCAAGCCGCGCCATCTTGCGACCCGCATCGGGTGTACGAACGGGAACGGGACGAACATCAAGCCGCAGAGCGCGACCACGATCGCCGAGCTGAGCCAAGGGTCGGGGCGCAACAGGAAGAGATAAAACGCAACGACGTTCCACAGCGCAGGGAAACCGCGAAAATAATTGTCGACGGTCTTCATGCGGCGATCGGCGAAATAGAGCGCGCTCGCGACCAGGATCAGCAGCCCGGCCGGGATTGCGGCCATCCCTGGCAAGAATCTGCCGGTCACGATCGCGTAAGCGGGCACGAACACGTAACCGAGATAGTCGACCACGAGATCGAGGGTGTCTCCGGACCACCGCGGCAGGAGTTCCCTGACCTCGAAGCGGCGCGCCAGCGTCCCGTCGACCGCATCGATGATCAGGGCGAGGCCGAGCCACGCGAACATCTGCGGCCACTTCGCCGAAATCGCCGCCAACAGCGCGAGCAGGCACAGCGCAGCACCGCACGCCGTCAGCACGTGCACGGCGTAGGCACGCGCCAAAGCCGCGGGTTTCGCAGGCAGCGCCCCGCGATCGGCGCGTTCGGGCGAAGAGTGATCCGCAGTCACGTCCATGCTATCCGGGAGCGGGCGAACATGAGCCCGAGCCGGAACAACGGGTACGGTTTTGATGGCTTCGTCAAGTCCGCGGCGTGACATGGTGCAATCGGCCGATCGGCGGCCTGGTGACCGCAAAGAGCCGCGCGTTTTGCGCGTCGAGATCGCCGTGATCGGCGCGGGACCGGCCGGGCTCACCGCGGCGATCGCGCTGGCAAGTGCCGGGATCGAGACGGCGCTCGTCTCGAAACGGCCCGTCCGTCTAGACAATCGCACTACGGCGCTGCTCGCCGGCTCGGTGCGGGCGCTCGAGGCGCTCGGCGTTTGGGAGGCGTGTCGCGAGCACGTCGCCGCGCTCGAAGCGATCCGCATCATCGACGACACCCAGCGACTGATCCGCGCGCCGGAAGTCGTGTTCCATGCCGCGGAAATCGATCTCGCGGCTTTCGGGTACAACATCGAGAACCACCACCTCGTCGCAGCGCTCGATCGCCGCGCGGCCAACCTGCCGCAGTTGCGGCGCATCGACGAACCCGCAGCGGCGATCGAGCCGTCAGCGAAACAAATCTCGGTCCGCCTCGCAGCCGGAAGCCGGATCGAGGCGCGCCTCGTGATCGGCGCCGACGGCCGGCAATCGATGTGCCGCGCCGCAGCCGGAATTCTCATCGATGCATTCGACTACGGCCAGTCGGCGCTGACCCTGAACTTGCGCCACACGAGACCGCATGAGGGCGTTTCGACGGAATTCCATACGCCGAGCGGGCCGTTCACCCTCGTTCCGCTGCCCGGCCTGCGCTCGAGTCTCGTGTGCGTCGTCGCCTCGCGCGAGGCGGAGAGGCTTGCCGCCCTACCCACTGCGTCCCTCGCCGCGGAAATCGAGCGGCGCGCACACTCCATCCTGGGGAAGATCGATGTGGAAAGGGCAGCGAACATTTTTCCCCTGACGGCGGAGGCGGCGCGGGACATTTGTGCGGCGCGGATCGCGCTCGTCGGCGAGGCGGCCCATGTGTTGCCGCCGATCGGCGCGCAGGGACTGAACCTGGGCGTCCGCGACGCCGCGACCATCGCCGAGCTCGCGCTGAGTGCCTGCCGTGCGGGTCGCGACCCCGGGTCGGCGGAAGTGCTGGCCCGCTACCGCGATGCGCGCCGGGCGGATGTCACGACGCGAGCCTTTGCGGTCGACATGCTCAACCGGAGTCTGTTGTCGGATTTCCTGCCGATCCAGGGCATGCGCGGTCTCGGCCTCTATCTCGTCGATCGGATCGGCCCGCTGCGCCGCGCGCTGATGCGCGAGGGTGTCGCGCCGGCGCTCGCCGCGCCGCGCCTAATGCGCGGCGAGGCGCTGTAATCCCTCCCGGAGGGGAGGGTCGGCCGCGCAGCGGCCGGGGTGGGGCGAGTCTGGGCGTCTGCCGACTCTCCCCACCCGGCCGCTCGCTGCGCTCGCGTCCACCCTCCCCTGACGGGGAGGGAAAAGTCCGCTCAATGCGCCGCGTCGTTCGACGAAACCGGAACCCGGCCGCCGCGCTCCCACAGCATGACTACGATCCATCCGGTCGAAGCGCCGATGAACGCACCCGCGATGCAATCGCTCAAGAAATGAAAGTCGGCGCCGATCAGGCCGATCAGGACCGCGGCGACGATCAGGACATAGAGGACGCGGAATTTCGGATAGCAAACCCATAGCACCGACATGACCGCCACGATCGCGGTCGTGTGGCCGGACGGGAACGACTCGTAGGCTGCTCCGGTGCGGAATGGATTGAAGCCGTAGACGCCGTCGTGGATGAGCGAGGGATTGTTGCGCACCCAGGTCTCGGGCCAGGTGCGGCCGAACACGATCTTCAGCTGGTTCTTGATGGCGCTCGCGATGACCAGGCTCAGCGCGCACAACAGGACAACGGTCTCGGCCCGCGTCAGCGGCTTGTCGAAGAGGGCGCGCAGTCCCAGCACGATGAAGATCAAGACCGCGAGCGGCGCGAAGAACTCCGGGATGAGGGTCAGGTGGGCAAAGAACGGCTCGTTGTGGAAATGCGCGTGCATGAAATACGCGATCGGCCGGTCGAGCCAGTGATACGAGATCGCGACCGCGCACGCGGTGAGCACGAATGCGGCCGCCCAGCGCGCCGCATGGCTCAGGTTCGCGTACATGGTGCCGCCCTCGCCGCTTCCTTTGGAGCCCGGCATGTCTCTAACCAATCCGGCGATTCCGTCCAATAGCGGGGCAATTGACCGGGTGCGGAAAACTCGGCATCGGAAATGGCCTCGCTCGGCCGAGCGAGGCTCCCGTCCGGATCAGGTTCGCCATGAAGCTTCCCCGCGATTTCTACAAGGCGCTTGCGATCGGCGCGCCGGCACCGTTGCACGAGCTCCCGGTCCGGCTGGAGCGGATGATCCATTTCGTGCCGCCCCAGGTGGAGAAACTGCGCGCCAAAGTCCCCGAGCTCGTCGGGCAGGTCGACGTGGTGCTCGGCAATCTCGAGGACGCGATCCCGGCCGACGCCAAGGAAGCGGCCCGGCGCGGCTTCATCGCCATGGCGAACGCCGTCGAGCTCGGCGCGACCGGCCTATGGACCCGGGTCAATGCGCTCAACTCGCCATGGGCGCTCGACGACGTCACGGAAATCGTCGCCGCGGTCGGCAGCAGGCTCGACGTCGTCATGCTGCCGAAGGTCGAGGGCCCCTGGGACATTCATTATCTCGACCAGCTTCTGGCGCAGCTCGAGGCGAAGCACCGGGTCGAGAAACCGATCCTGATCCACGCGATCCTCGAGACCGCGCAGGGCGTCAACAATGTCGAGGCGATCGCGACGGCATCGCCGCGCATGCACGGCATGAGCCTCGGCCCGGCGGATCTTGCCGCCTCCCGCGCCATGAAAACGACGCGTGTCGGCGGCGGCCACCCGGATTACAAGATTCTCGCCGACCCCGCGCCGCAATCCGACGAGCGGCAAGCATTCCAGCAAGACCTCTGGCACTACACGCTCGGCAAGATGGTCGATGCCTGCGCGGCCGCCGGGATCAAGCCGTTCTACGGTCCGTTCGGCGATTTCTCCGATCCCGAGGCCTGTGAAGCGCAGTTCCGCAACGCGTTCCTGATGGGCTGCGTCGGCGCATGGTCGCTGCACCCCTCCCAGATCCCGATCGCCAAGCGGGTGTTCTCCCCGGATCCGGCCGAGGTCGCGTTCGCCAAGCGCATCCTGGATGCTATGCCGGACGGCACCGGCGCGGTCATGATAGACGGCAAGATGCAGGACGACGCGACCTGGAAACAGGCCAAAGTCGTGGTCGATCTCGCCCGCCTCGTCGCAGCCAAGGATCCGGAGCTGGCAGCCCGTTACGGGCTCTAGCCGGACGGTTGCACGGGGTGGCATTTCGACTTAAATCGGTCCGGGGATGCGCAGATCTTCACCTCGTTCGCTGCAATCCGCGCTTCAAGCGGGGACGTGTCGACCGACCATGTTCAAGTCGCGCGATGCCAAATTCAAGATCGGGCAAGTAGTCCGGCACCGGATCTATCCGTTCCGGGGGGTCATCTTCGACGTCGACCCCACGTTCAACAACACCGAGGAATGGTGGCTCTCGATTCCGGCCGAGGTCCGGCCCAGAAAGGACCAGCCATTCTACCACCTCTTCGCCGAGAACGCCGAGACCGAGTACATCGCCTATGTGTCGGAGCAGAATCTGCTGCCCGACACGTCTGGAGCGCCGATCCGGCACCCGCGAGTCGCCGAGTTGTTCGAGCGCGACGACAACGGCTCGTTCCGGCCGCGCAATTCCCAGCTGAACTGACCGAGGATCCTGTCGTCCCGGCCAAGGGCGTTTAGCGGCCGCGAGCCGGGACCCATGGCCACCGCTCTCTCCATATTCACGATCCGTGTCCATGGATCGCCGCTTCCGTGGCGATGACGACCGCGGATTTACGATGAAAAACAAAGGAGGCGCGCCCCAGGCGCGCCTCCCTCTCCCCCGCGATGTCGCGGCGCTGCGGTGCAGCGCTTCGCGACGCTATTGCTTGGTCGATCCGGTCGGCGCTCCCGCCTGCGGCTGCTGGCTCTCGAGCTTCTTGCGGGCTTCCTCGGCCTTCTTCTGCAGTTCGTCCTGCAATTTCTTCTGCTGTTCCTCGAGCACCTTGGGATCCGTGGGCGGCCCGTCATAGGCCTTGGCGAAGTCCGCGAGCGGCAGCGTCAGGCTGATCGGTTGCCCGCCGGCATTGATGGCCTGCACGATCAGGCCCTGCCCTTTTTTCAGCTTGCCCACCATGTCCACATCGGCGTCGTAGTCCGACATGCATCCGTTGGGGAAACAGATCACGTAGGGCCGCGCGATCGGGTTGCCCTGATCGATGATCACGCGCGTGCCCTGCTGCAGCTGCATGCCGAGCGGAAGCGTCACGCGCAGCAATTTTTTCGGATCGCCTTCCGGCTCGACCAGAACCGCACCGGCCACGAATTGGCCGGTCTCGAGCCGCGCCTCCTTGACGACGAGGCAGACTTCCTTGGCGTTCGCCTGTTGCTGGTCCTTGCCGCAAATCTTGGTCCACGGCGAATAGACGAGGGGAAGCTGCTGCGGCTGGGCCGGCGCCGCGGCTTGCGCCTGCTGCAGCGGGGCCTGCGGCGGAGCCGCCTGAGCGGGAGCCTGCGCGGGCGCCGGCGCCGGCTTCTTGGCTTGAGGCTTGGCCGGTGCGGGCTTCGCGGGGGCGGGCGCCGCCGGCGTTAGCGGCGCGGGCTGCTGCTGAGCAAACGCCCAACCCGCACCGCCGATCACGAAACCCGCCGCCGTCACGGCTGTCATCGTCCGGCGCAGCGCGCCGGCTGGATGGAACGTCCGGAGCTCCATGATAGCGTTCCTCTCTCGCCGCTTGAGTGCCGGGAACCGGCTCGCGGCGCGTCCCCAACTCCGCCGGCTGTCTCGGCGCCAAATACGGCGACAACGTGACGCCGCGGCGCGAATTGATGGGATTGAGCACCGAGCACGCGAACTCCGGGGCCCCGGATGAAGGCCTGGAATCGGTGCACCAAGCCGGTTGCCGGCAGATTGCAAACTCTGATGCTAGGCTGCTTCGGTGCAACTCGAATCAATTGCCTGCCGGCGAAGCGCGAACTCCAATGGGCCGCGCACGCGGCGACGCCGCCCCGCGCTGCTTGCGGCGTCCGTGGTGTTTTTTGCCTGCGCGCCAGCCCGCCTCCTGGTCGGCGGCGAGGCTTCGCATGCGATCGCCATGCACGGCGCTCCGGCGCTTGCCGCCGATTTCCCGCATTTTCGCTACGTCAATCCGCAGCCACCGAAAGGAGGCCGCTTCACTGCGAGCATCGTCGGCACCTTCGACAGCCTCAACCCGCTCATCGTCAAAGGCCTGCCGTTCGAGCACGTGCGCGGTTACGTGATCGAAAGCCTGATGGCGCGCGGCTTCGACGAGCCGTTCACGCTTTATGGCCTGCTGGCGCAGACGGTCGAGACCGATGCGGCGCGCTCGTATGTGACGTTCCGGCTCGATCCGCGCGCGAAATTCTCCGACGGACACCCGGTTACGGCCGAGGACGTGATCTTCTCGTGGCAGCTGCTGCGCGACAAAGGCCGCCCCAATTACCGCAGCTATTATGCCAAGGTGCGGCGCACCGAAGTTTTGGGCGAGCGCGCCGTGCGCTTCGATCTTGCGGGCGCGGACGACCGCGAGCTCCCGCTGATCCTCGGATTGATGCCGATCCTGCCCAAGCACGCGACCGACACTTCGAGCTTCGAGCAGACCTCGCTTGCTCCGCCGCTCGGCAGCGGACCTTATGTGGTCGGCGAGATCCGGCCCGGCGAACGCGTGCAACTCAAGCACAGCCCCGAATATTGGGCCCGCGATCTTGCGGTCAGCCGCGGCTATTGGAACTTCGACGAGATCCGGTTCGAATTCTATCGCGACGGGAACACCGAATTCGAGGCGTTCAAGAAAGGTTTGGTCGACGTGCGCATCGAGAGCGATCCGGGACGATGGAGCACCGCCTACGATGTTCCCGCGGTCCGCGACGGCCGTATCCTGAAGGAGGAGCTCCCGACGGGCCTGCCGCGGCCGCTCTCGGCCTTCGTGTTCAACACGCGACGCGCGCTGTTTGCCGACGTGCGCGTGCGCGAAGCGATCGGCCTCCTGTTCGACGCGGAATGGGTGAACCACAATTTTTTCTTCGATCTCTATCGCCGCACCGCGAGCTTCTTCGAGGGCTCGGAGCTTTCTGCCCGCGGCCGCCCCGCGGACGAGCGCGAGCGGGCGCTGCTCGCTCCCTATCCGGATGCGGTGCGCGCCGACGTGCTGGCAGGAACGTGGGACCCGCCCGTCTCCGACGGCTCGGGCCGCGACCGCAACACCTTGCGGCGCGCGCTCTCGCTCCTCGATGCCGCAGGCTACGAGCTCGACGACACCCAGTTGCGCGAACGAGCGAGCGGACGCCCGCTCGCATTCGAGATTCTAGTGACAGCGCGAGACGAGGAACGCCTCGCCCTCGCCTTCGCCCACCACCTGCTGCGCGCCGGCATCCAGGCCCGCGTGCGCATGGTCGATGCCGTGCAATACGAGCAGCGCCGCCAGACCTTCGACTTCGATATGCTACGCTATACTTGGAGCGAGTCGCTCTCGCCCGGGAACGAGCAGAGCTTCTATTGGGGATCGGCGGCGGCCGACGAGCCGGGAACCCGCAATTACATGGGGGTGCGGAGCAAGGCCGTCGACGCGATGATCGCCCCGCTGCTGGCGGCGCAGAGTCGCGAGGATTTCGTCGCGGCGGTCCGCGCGCTCGATCGCGTGCTGATGTCTGGACTGTTCGTCGTGCCGCTGTTCCATTTGCACGGGCAATGGATCGCGCGCTGGGCGCATATCGAACGCCCCGCCACGACTTCGCTGTCCGGCTATCTGCCGGAGACTTGGTGGCATCGGCCCCCGGCGCGATAAGGTGACCCTGGACTCGCGTGACGAAATCGATGCGCGCGGCGACGCCGCTGCCGAAACGCTGGACGCGCTCGTCCGCCGTGTTGCTGCGCGCGCGTCCGATGCTTGACCCTGGTCGATCCTCCGGATCGTGAGCGTTTCACCGACCGGGCGCCGCGCCGACCTACCTCGAGCTGCAGGATTTCTTGGCGGAGCTCGGCGACGACACGAGCCTCGCGGCGCTGCCCGATCGATTGGGCGGCCATCGGGTTGCGGGCATTGCCGCGGATCGTGCGCGCGTGCGCGCCGCCCTCGCCGTCAATCCGCTGCTTTTTGCGGCAACGGCCCCAGCCGTTTGGTCTCGTCATGCGCGGGCTTGACCCGCGCATCCATACCGTTGCGGCAGCGTCGAATGGATTGCCGGGTCAAGCCCGGCAATGACGAACGCCTTCATTGCGCTGACGAGTTCCAGGGCATAGCTTCGCTTCGAGCAGCAGAGTCTCGGATGTCCGCCCCGCAGTCTTCACCGTTTCCCATGCCGATCGACGTCGTCTCCGACGTGGTTTGTCCGTGGTGCTTCATCGGCAAGCGGCGACTCGAGAAGGCGCTGGCTTTACGCCCCGATGTCGCCGCCGAGGTGCGCTGGCGGCCGTACTTTCTCAACGACTGGATTCCGCGCGAGGGCATCGATCGGCAGACCTATCTCGAGACGAAATTCGGCTCGGTCGAGCGTTACGCGGCGATCGCGGAACGCGTCGCCGCCGCCGCGCGGAGCGAGGGGCTGGATTATGCGCTCGACAAGATCGCGCGGCAGCCGAGCACGCTCGACTGCCATCGGCTCATCCTGTGGGCGCGCAACGGCTCCGACCCGGGTCGCATGAAGCAGCGGCTGATGGAGCTCTATTTCGCCGAAGGCGCGGATCTGACCGACATCGATGTGCTGGTCGGCGCCGCGGTCGATTGCGGCATGGACGGCGATGTCGTGCGCAAGCTGCTCAACAGCGATGCCGACGTCGAGCGCGTCACGCGGGAGGCGCAGGCCGCGAAAGAGGCCGGCGTCGACGGCGTGCCGTGTTTCATTTTCGGCAACGTGCTCGCCGTCGCCGGCGCGCAGGATCCCGCCTATCTCGCCGACGCCATGGGACGCGCCGCCGCGGAATTTGCGAGGCGCGGCGCGGGGCAAACCGCGCCGGAAGCGCCGCTGGGCGAAGCGCGTTCATAACGTCATGGCCGGGCTTGTCCCGGCCATCCACGACTTTGATGCATCAGAATTCGATCGTGGGTGCCCGGCGCAGGGGCCGGGCATGACGAAATCAGGCGGCCTTGGCGGGCGCGGCGAGGCGGGGGAGGCTGCGCAGGATCTTCGCGGCGCCGTCGAGGCGCTGCTCCGGCTTGTCCCATTCCTCGAAGAACACGACCTTCATATCGGGGCGCACCCGCGCGTGGTCGTACTCGCCGATGAAGCGGATCAGCGCGTCCGGGTTGGCGAACGTGTTGTCGCGGAACGCGATCACCGCGCCTTTCGGCCCCGCTTCGATCTTCTCCACATTCGCCTGCCGGCACAGCGCCTTGATGGCGACGATCTTCAACAGCTGCCGCGCCTCCTCGGGCACCGGACCGAAGCGGTCGGCAAGCTCGGCCCCGAACGCGTCGATCTCGCGTTCGTCCTCGATCTCGGCCAGCCGGCGATAAAGCGTGAGCCTCACGTTGAGATCGGGAACGTAGTCCTCCGGGATCAGCACCGGCGTGCCGATCGTGATCTGCGGCGACCATTTCTCCGGGGCGGGCGCCGCGATCCCGGCCTTCAGGCTGAGCACCGCCTCTTCCAGCATCTGCTGATAGAGCTCGAAGCCGACCTCCTTGATGTGTCCGGACTGCTCCTCGCCCAGCAGATTGCCGGCGCCGCGGATGTCGAGGTCGTGGGAGGCGAGCTGGAACCCGGCGCCGAGCGTGTCGAGCGATTGCAGCACTTTGAGCCGCCGCTCGGCCTGCGGCGTGATCTTCTTCGCTACCGGCAGGGTGAACAGCGCGTAGGCACGGGTCTTCGAGCGCCCGACCCGGCCCCGCAACTGATAGAGCTGGGACAGGCCGAACCGGTCGGCGCGATGCACGATCAACGTGTTCGTCGTCGGAATGTCCAGCCCGGATTCGATGATCGCGGTCGACAGCAGCACGTCGTACTTGCCGTCGTAGAACGCCGACATCACGTCGTCGAGCATGCGCGAAGGCATCTGCCCGTGCGCGATCGTGCTGCGTGCCTCCGGAACATTGTGGTCGAGAAATTCCTTGGCCTCGGCGAGGTCCTCGATATGCGGGCACACGTAGAACGCCTGGCCGCCGCGATAGCGCTCGCGCAAGAGCGCCTCGCGCACGACGAGCGCATCGAACGGGGAGACGAAGGTGCGCACCGCGAGGCGATCGATCGGCGGCGAAGCGATGATGGAGAGCTCGCGCACGCCGGTGAGCGCCAGCTGCAGCGTGCGCGGGATCGGAGTCGCCGTGAGCGTGAGCACGTGGACCTCGGACCGCAGTTTCTTGAGCTTCTCCTTGTGGGCGACGCCGAAATGCTGCTCCTCGTCGATCACGACGAGGCCGAGATCCTTGAAACGCAGGTTCTTGCCAAGCAGCGCATGGGTGCCGATCGCGATATCGAGCGTGCCGTCGGCGAGCGCTTGCTTCGCCTTGGCGAGATCGGAAGCGGAGACCAGCCGCGACAGCTGCGCGACCTCGACCGGAAACCCGCGGAAGCGATCAATGAAGGTCTTGGTGTGCTGGCGGGCCAACAGCGTCGTCGGCACCACAACCGCAGTCTGCTTGCCGTTCATGGCCGCTACGAAGGCCGCGCGCAGCGCGACCTCGGTCTTGCCGAAACCGACGTCGCCGCACACCAGCCGATCCATCGGCCGGCCGGAGGCGAGATCGTCGAGCACCTGGTCGATCGCGGCCTGCTGGTCCTCGGTCTCCTCGTACGGGAACCCGGCGCAGAACTCGTCGTAGAGTCCGTGGCCGATCGTGAGGCGCGGCGCCTCGCGCAATTGCCGCTCGGCCGCGACTTTGATCAGCTCCCCGGCGATTTCGCGGATGCGCTGCTTGAGCCGCGCCTTGCGCGCCTGCCAGCCCCCTCCTCCGAGTCGATCGAGGTCGACGTGCGCCTCCTCGGTCCCGTAGCGCGATAGAAGCTCGACGTTCTCGACGGGCAGAAACAGCTTGTCGCCGCCGGCGTAATGGATTTCCAAACAATCGTGCGGGGCGCCGGCCGCTTCGATGTTGGTGAGCCCCGCGAACCGGCCGATGCCATGGTCGATGTGGACGACGAGATCGCCGGCGGTGAGACTCGTGACCTCGGCGATGAAATCCGCGGCCCGCTTGCCGCCGCGGCGCGGCCGCACCAGCCGGTCACCCAAGATGTCCTGCTCGCCGATGACCGCGAGCTCGGCGGTCTCGAAGCCGGCTTCGAGCCCGAGCACCGCAAACCCGACTTCCGTCTTCGGCCGCCGCAGCAGATCCGGAAAATCCGCAACCTCGACAAGATTCGCGAGCTTGTGGTCGGCAAGCAGGTGGCGCATGCGCTCGCGCGCGCCCTCGCTCCAGAGCGCAATGATCACCCGCTTGCCGCCGGCCTGCAGCGCACCGACGTGAGAAACGACGGCATCGAACAATGTGCCATGGGGCCCCGCGCGTTCAGCGGTGAAATTGCGCCCCTGCTTGGCGCCGATGTCGATGACGCTGGCGCCGCCGCTATCCGGCATCGAGAACGGGGTGAGTCGCGCGAGCGGCACCGCGCGCAATCGCTCCGCCCACTCCGCGTCGGCCAAATAGAGCCGGTCGGGCGGCAACGGCTTATAGGGCGCGCCGGCGGACTTGGCGTCGACGGCGTCCCGGCGGGCCTGATAATAATCGGCGATCTGCGCGAGCCGCTCTTTCGCGGCATCCTCGACCAACGGGTCGAGCAGCACCGGCGAGCCCGGCGCATAATCGAACAGCGTCTCGAGCGTTTCGTGGAACAGCGGCAGCCAATGCTCCATGCCAGGGTAGCGGCGGCCCTCGCTCACCGCTTCGTAGAGAATGTCGTCCGGCGCTGCCGCGCCGAACTCCTTGACGTAACCCTGGCGGAAGCGGCGGATCGTCTCGGGAGTGAGCTGAAACTCGCTCACCGGGACGAGTTCGAGCGCGCGCAATTGCCCGGAGCTGCGCTGCGTCTGCGGATCGAAGCTGCGGATCGATTCGAGGGTGTCGCCGAAGAAATCGAGCCGCACGCCGAGCTCCATGCCGGGTGCGAACAGGTCGATGATCCCGCCGCGCACCGCGTATTCGCCGGCATCGCGCACGGTCGAGGCGCGGGAAAAGCCGTTGAGCTCGAGCCAGCGCACGATCCCGTCCATCGCGAAGACATTCCCGGGCGCGGCCGTGAGCGATTGGCCGGCGACGAGCTCGCGCGGCGGCACGCGCTGTAGCGCGGCGCTGACCGTCGTGAGCAGGACGGACGCGCCCTGCCCTTTTCGGCGGGCGAGCCGCGAGAGCGCCAGCATGCGCTGCGCGACCGCGCTCGGGTGCGGGGAGACGCGGTCGTAGGGCAGGCAGTCCCAGGCGGGGAATTCGAGCGCCGGAATGTCGGGTGCGAAGAATTCGAGCGCGCGGGATAGCTCGCCCATCCGCGGCGCGTCACGGCAGATCACGACGAGCGAGGTCTTCGGCCCATCGGCGCCCGCCGCGATCGCACGGGCCAGATCGGCGGCAACGAGCGCCGCCGCCCCGTCCGCCACGCCGGCCAGCGTGAGTGGACGGCCTTGCTGCAGCAATTCTGCCGGCGAGCGGGCCATCAGCGCTCCGCGGCCGATTTCAGGTGGAAAGCGCGAAGCCGGCGGAACACCGTGCCGTCATGCTGCGCCGGGATCGCCTGCTCGCCGGTAATCCACGCCAGCAGTTCCCCGTCAGGCAGCTCGACGAGCTGTTCGTATTCGTCGAGCTCGGCTTCGCTGAGCCCCGCGATTTCCGCGTCGGCGAATTTTCCCATGACGAGATCCATCTCGCGCATGCCGCGATGCCAGGAGCGGAACAGCAGCTTGCGGCGACGGGGATCGAGCCCGTCGCTCGACAGCATCGATCCGGTCATCCGCAAGAATCCTCAACGCCAAAAGCCCGGACGGGGCCGGGCGAGGTCTATATAGGCGCGGGCGCCACTCGTGTCAGTAATCGAGACCGGACGTGGGGTGTGGCACCCGCGCAAGCCCAGGCCCGGATTGTGCATTGCCATCATCAAACCCCATCGTTGCCACAGTCTCGCCCAGGGCGGCGCTATCGTTCGCAGCGTCGGTGAAAGCCGGCGACGGGGGCATCGGCCGGCAACTTGGGGGAACCTGCCGAGACAAATCCGAGGCAAGCCGAAGGCGACGCGTCGGAACGATCCAGGCCCGTACCTTCAACTTGGCAGCCATTTGCCCGCGAACTACGCCGCTGCGATGTGCGGCGCGAGCCACCGGCCAGTCCGGTGGCTCTTTGTCTGGGGTAATCGGCAGCACCCCGGTGGAACTAACCCCCCACGCTTCGGTTGAGATCGATACCCAGGAGTGCGAGCGGGAGCGACGCGCCCCGTCGAGATGAGCATTCTGTCACGAGCTTTCGGACAACGCCCTGGCCTGCCGTCGTGGGCGAGCCTCGACGAGGAAGCCTTGCGCCTCGCCGCGGCCCTGCAGCACATCGAGCGCCACGGGAATCTGGACGCCTTTCCGGAGAGCCCGAGCGGCAAGCAGGCCCTCATGGCGACAGCACAGCGCCGCGGCCTGTTGGCGTGGAATCCTGCCGCAGCGCGGTACGAGCCGACCGCCGCCGGGCGGCGGCTGCTCGGGGTGCGCGAGCGTCCGAGCCGCATCGCACGGCCCGTCCCGCTTCCCCGCGCACACCCGCGCTTCGGATCGCCATTCAGCCCCGGCGCGCTGATCGCGTCGGGGGCGTGCGTAGTGCTCGGCATCGGGGTGATGGCGGCGACGTTGCGCTCCTTCGACGTCGAGCCGCAGCAACTTGGAGGCATCCCGAACAGGACCGCATCCCGACAGGACATGGCTGCGCGGACCGCAGGCGTTCCCCGTCAGGAACCGGCGCCTGCACCCGGCACCGGCTTCGGGCATGCGAAGGATCCTGAAGCGCCGGTCGCGATACCGCCAAAGCAGCCGGCGCTTCGCGCGGAGTCCGCACCGCCGCTGAGTGTCGCCGCCCCGCCTGCGGTTCCGGAGCGCCCGGCGATACAGCAAGAGTCCGCTCCGGCTCCTGCGGTCGCCGGCCAGGAATCGCTTCCGAACCCGGCCTCCGCCGGTCGCGCCGCAAGCGCGCATCCGATCGGGACGACACATCACCTCGCGCAGGAATCGCGAAACGCGGCGGAGAGCGCGCGAGCGACGAAGTCGGAGGCGGGCCCGCGTCGGTCACGGGCCGAGGCCCGCGCGAACGAGAGGCGCACCGCGAGTTCCGGCGCGCGCGACTGGGCGTCCGCGAAACCCGTCGAGGTGATTCGGAAGGGCCTGCTGGTGCGTGAGCAACGCGCGCTTCCCGATGGGAAATTTCTCGTGCGCTATCAGTATGGCAATGGTCCCGCGCGTTTCGAGATCCGATCGAAGGAAAGCAGGGATCGCGTCCCCGGCTATGCCTTCGCCGGGGAACACCTGACCCGCTTCGGCCGCTTCGAGTGGCTGCGCTGAACAGCGGCGGCGCCGCTTCGGCGATTTCCGGCGAGATAGAATTTTCCCGATCCATCTCTTGCGCAGGTTCGGCATTCCGCGCCCGACCAAAAAATCGAAGGATTATGCGTTGGACACCATTTCGGCCGGCACATAATTTCCAAACGCGCTAACGCCGGAATTTACACCGGCGCGCGACCACATGCCCTCGCGCGACGCCACAGCGGGCGCAGCGTCCCGGAGCTTTCCGGAAGAGACGAATCGGGGGCGGGTTTTGGGAGATCTCGATGGGCTGCTGCGATGAAACCACCGCCCGCGTTCCCGACCGCAGCGTGTCGCGGCGCTCGTTGTTCAAGGGCGCCGCGCTCGCCGCGAGCGCGGTTCCGGCGCTGGGGGCTACGCCGGGCGCAGCTCAGGGCAAGCAGATCAAACTCGCCTATTGCAGTCAGCTCCTGTGCGGCGTGCCCTACGAGGTCGCGCGCTCGGCCGGCCATTTCAAGAACCACGGGCTCGATGTGCAGCTCGTCTATACCCGCGGCGGCAACGCGGCGATGCAGGCGCTCGTCGGCGGCGCCGTCGATTATGGTGCGACCTCCCTCGACGTTGCGATCCAAGCCTATGCCAATGTCGGCGCGGACATCCGCCGCTTCGCGGTCACCGGACGATTGCCGCTGTTCGCGGTCGTCACCGCGCCCAAGACGGCCGCGCGCATCCAATCCATGAAGGATCTCGTAGGAAAGACAATCGGCATATCCGCACTCGGCAATGCCGACCATGCGCTCACGCTTTATCTGCTCAAGCAGGAGGGCGTCGACGCCAAAAAGGTCGAGTTCGCAACAATGGGCGTCAACCTGCTGGAGGCGCTGCGCCAGGGGCAGATGGATGCCGGCGTGGTGCAGGAGCCGGCACTGACGATCCTCCGGCGCGGCGGCGCGCGCGTGCTGGTCAACGCCATGGATCTCGAGGACGCCAAGCATTATCTCGGCGGCGCGTTCGAATTCATGGGCGTCGCTGTGCGCACCAAAGAAATCGGGCAACGCCGGGAGGAAATGGTGGCGCTGACCCGGGCGCTCGCGGACGCGCTCAAGGCGCTGCGCACCATGAGCGGCGACGAGCTGGTCGCGGCGCTGCCCAAGGAGATGACCACCGGGCTCGATCTCAAGGATTTCGGCGAGATCATCGCGCAGCACCGGGACTCGCTCTATCCCGAGACCGTGAGCATCGATCTCGACGCCGCCAAGCGGGTCGAGCAGAGTCTCGCCGCCGGCGGCCTCATCAAGCCCGGTGCGAGCATGGCCGGTCTGCACGATGTTTCGATCGCCGGAGGCTGACCGCTGCGCGTTCGCGATCTCGCGGTTTCCTACGGCGCGGAGCCGGTGCTCGAAGGCGTGAGCCTCTCGGTCGGCGAGGCGCGGTTCGTCAGCCTCGTCGGTCCATCGGGCTCCGGCAAATCGAGCCTGCTGCGTGCCGTCATCGGCCTGCAGGAACCGCTCGCCGGCACGGTCGACGCCGCGCTTGCGCGCTCCGAGATCGGCATCCTGTTCCAGGACGATGCGCTCTTGCCGTGGAAAACCGCGCGCGACAACGTCGCGCTCGGCCTGCGCTTCAACGGGGTGGAGCGCCGCCGGGCGCTCGATGAGGCAGACGCCTGGCTCGCGCGGCTCGATCTTACCGGATTCGGTGACCGCTTCCCGCGCCGGCTGAGCGGTGGGCAACGCAAGCGCGTCGCGCTCGCGCAGGTGCTCGCAATGAAGCCGCGGCTCATCCTGATGGACGAGCCGTTCGCCTCGCTCGATGCCATCGTGCGTGCGCGCGTGGTCAAGGACGTCGTGGCGCTGGTCGAGCAGGAAGGCATCAGCGTGCTCCTGGTCACCCACGATCTAGAGGAAGCGATCAGTTTGTCCGACGAGGTTTATTTGCTCTCGCAGGGGCCGCGCGCGCGCATCACCCAGCACTATTCCGTGCCGATCCCGCGACCGCGCGACCCCGTGCATTCCCGCACGCATCCGGCGTTCGCGCCGCTCTACGAGCGGCTGTGGGCCGACCTCTCCCGCGAGGTCGATCAGCGGGCGGAGGCGGCATGACCGGCGATTCCCGCTACGCGTGGGCGCGCCAGCTTGCCGCGTTCGCGATCCTGGTCGGCGGCTGGGAGGCGGCAGGCCGGGCGAATCTGCTCAATCCCCTCTACGCGCCCAATCCGAGCCGCATCGCGGCCGCGCTCGCCGAGCTGTTCTCGGACGGCCGGATCTGGCCGCATCTCGAAGCGACGTTTTCCGCCGCGCTCGGCGGGCTTGCGCTCGGCATTTTGGTCGGCGCTCTCCTCGGCGTCGCCGCAGCCGGCATCGGTTTCCTCGCGGAGCTGCTCGAGCCGGTGATGACGGTGCTCAACGCCATCCCGCGCGTGATCCTTGCGCCGCTGTTCGTGATCTGGCTCGGCATCGGCCTGGCGTCGAAGATCGCGCTCGCATTCATCCTGGTCGCGGTCTTGATCTTCTTCACCGTCTTCACCGGGATCCGCCAGGTGGACCGCCGGCTGGTCGAGCGAGTCGTCACGCTCGGCGGCGGCCGCTGGGCGCTGCTGCGCCACGTATATCTGCCGTCGGTCGCGGCCTGGGTGCTCGGTAATCTCAAGGTCGCGGTCGGTTTCGCCTTCACGGGCGCCTGCGTCGGTGAGTTCGTGGCCGCCACGCACGGCCTCGGTTATCTCCTGTCGTTCGCGCAGAGTACCTACAATGCGGCGCTGATGTTCGCGCTCATCCTGCTGATCCTCGTGGTGGTGCTGCTGACCTTTGCGATCGCCGGACGGCTCGAAAAATATCTGTTGCGCTGGAATTGACGCGACTTACGCGCGGCGCTCCGGCTCGCCGGCGTCGAAACGGCGGCGGGCGCTCTCGATCGCCGCACGGTTCTGCCGGGCCCACAGGCCGAGCCGGCTGACCGGCTCGAGCAGGGAATGGCCGAGCTTCGTCAGCGCATAGTCGACCCGCGGCGGGATGGTGGGGAACACCGTCCGGGTCACGAGGCCGTCGCGCTCGAGCCCGCGCAGCGTGAGGGTAAGCATTCGCTGCGAGATGCTGCCGAGTGCGCGGCGCAGCTCGCTGAACCGCTTCGGCCCCTCGCCGAGCACGCTCACCACGAGCACCGTCCATTTGTCGCCGATCCGTGCCAAGACCTCGCTGACCGCGCGGCAATCCTCGGCCACCGCGAGGGTACTCGGTATCAGCGCTGTGCCTTCTTGCTGTCTCGCCTTGGTCATCTATCTAGCCTTGGTATCAAAGGAGAACCGAGGCTAGCGGTCGCGATCCTTATCTGCAAGTCCGGCGTTCCCGAAGCGGCGGGCCGTCACGCGGCCGCCGATCCCGTGTAGAATCAACGAGGCGAGAGAGGCGGTCATGTCCATTCGGCCCGTCAAGCGCATTATCCAGTCGCAGCCCGCGATCGAGGGCGCCGGCGTCAGGCTGCGCCGCGCGTTCGGCTTCGGCGACACCGCTGAATTCGACCCATTCCTTTTGCTCGACGATTTTCGCAACGACCGACCGGAGGATTATCGCGCCGGCTTTCCCTGGCACCCGCACCGCGGCATCGAGACCATCACCTACGTGCTCGCCGGGACCGTCGAGCATGGCGACAGCCTCGGCAATCGCGGCGCGCTCGGGGCCGGCGACGTGCAATGGATGACCGCGGGGCGCGGCATTCTCCACCAGGAGATGCCTCAAGGCGACCCGCAGGGCCGCATGCACGGCTTCCAGCTCTGGGCCAACCTGCCCTCCTCGCTCAAGATGACGGCGCCGCGGTATCAGGACATCAAGGCCGGCGAAATCCCCGAAATCATCGATGACGACGGCACGCGCGTGCGCGTCGTGTGCGGTGAGTTCTGGGGGAAACGTGGGCCGGTCGAAGGCGTCGCGGCCGATCCGCGCTATCTCGACATCTGGGTGCCGCCCGGCCGGCGCAAAACGCTGCCGGTCGAGACCGAGCGCCACGCCTTCGCTTACGTGTTCGAGGGGTCGGGGAATTTCCGCGCGGCATCGCAGCCGCTCGGTGTGCTTACGGAAAAAGCCAACCCGGACGGCACCGAGAGCCTCGTGCGCGAGCAGACCGGCAACCGCTCGCTCGTTGTGTTCGACCGCGGCGACGAGGTGACCGCGCAGGCTGGCGAGGAAGGCATCCGGTTTCTCCTCGTCTCCGGCAAGCCGATCGAGGAGCCGGTCGCGTGGTATGGGCCGATCGTGATGAACACGCAGGCCGAGCTGCAGCAGGCCTTTACCGAGCTGCACAACGGCACGTTCATCAAGTGAGCGGCGGCGTGGATACGCGGGTCGCCCCGGGTCTTCCTACGCCCCGTCAGTCGGGTTGATAACCCGGGGACGCGCATGACGAATTCGGAGCTTCCTTTGGGTTCCTAAACGACGGGTGCGCGACGGCCGGAACCACACGTCGAGGGCGATGACATATGCTTCGACCAACGCTGATCGCTGCCCTCGCCGCGGCCCTGCTCGCTTGGCCCGCCGCCGCGCAGGTGCAGCCGTTCCCGCGCAGCTTTCGCACGCAGGAGATCGCCGCGAACGGCGCGACCATCCACGTGCGGATCGGGGGCAATGGGCCGGCGGTCGTGCTGCTCCACGGGTACGGCGAAACCGGCGACATGTGGGCGCCGCTGGCCGCCGAACTGGCAGCCGACCACCTCGTCGTCGTACCCGACCTGCGCGGCATGGGCCTCTCTTCGCGTCCGGCGAGCGGATACGACAAGAAGACTCAGGCGGCGGATGTCGCGGGCGTGCTCGATGCGCTCAAGATCGACAAAATCGATCTGGTCACCCACGACATCGGCAACATGGTCGGCTATGCGTTCGCCGCCCAATATCCCGATCGTGTCACCAAGTTCGTGCTGATGGATGCGCCGCTGCCCGGCATAGGGCCCTGGGAAGAGATCGCTCGCAGCCGAGCGCTGTGGCACTTCTCGTTCGGCGGACCCGACGCCGAGCGATTGGTCGCCGGACGCGAGCGAATCTATCTCGACCGTTTCTGGAACGAATTCTCCGCCGATCCGAAGAAATTCACGGAGGCGTCCCGGCGACACTACGCGAAACTCTATGCCCGACCCGGCGCCATGCGTGCCGGCTTTGCGCAATTCGCCGCGTTCGATCAGGACGCGCGCGACAATCGAGCTTTCCTTGCGAAGGGCAAGCTGACGATGCCGGTCCTCGCCATCGGCGGCGAGAAGTCGTTCGGACCGACCATGGCGGCGGTCATGCGTGCTGCTGCGACCGACGTACAGGAGGCCGTGATCGCCAATTCCGGCCATTGGCTGATGGAAGAACAGCCGCAAGCCACGATGGCGGCGGTGCGAGCTTTCCTTCAGGGCAGCGCCAACGGCGCCCCGCGGCCGCCTGACAGAAAGAGTGATCTGCGTTAGGCGCGGTCAACGCAACACAAAGACGGGAGGATGCAATGAGCTGGATGCCCGACAAGGATCCGATCCTGGGCGACAAGCGCTCCTGCGATGCCCTCGAGCTCGTCGTCGTTCCGCGGGTGCGCGATCTCGGCGACGGGTTTTCCGTGCGCCGCGCGTTGCCGCACGGCAAACGGCAGATGGTCGGTCCGTTCATTTTCTTCGATCAAATGGGGCCGGTGCAGTTCGTCGCCGGGCAAGGCCTCGACGTGCGGCCGCACCCGCATATCGGACTGGCGACCGTCACCTATTTGTTCGACGGCCGGGTCATGCACCGCGACAGCGAGGGCAATGCGCGGGAGATCACGCCGGGCGCCATGAATCTGATGACCGCGGGACGCGGCATCGCGCATTCCGAGCGCAGCCCGGCGGCCGCGCGCCAGGGCGGCGAGGCAATGTTCGGCATCCAGAGCTGGATCGCGCTGCCGCAGGAGAAAGAAGAGACCGCGCCGTCATTCCAGCATTTCGACGCCGCGAGCCTGCCGCTCGTCGAGGACGGTGGCGTGCGCGCGCGGGTGATCGCCGGCGCCGCATTCGGTCGACGATCTCCCGTCGGCATGCTTTCGGAATGGCTCTATGCCGAAGTGCTGCTCGCGGCCGGCGCGAGCGCGCCGCTCGATGCCGACCAGGAGGAGCGCGCGATCTACATTGCCGAGGGCGAGGTCGAGATCGCCGGCGATAGTTTCGAGGGCCCGCGACTTCTCGTATTCCGTCCGGGCGACCGCATCACGGTGCGCGCGAAAAGCCCGGCCCGTATGATGTTTCTCGGCGGCGCGGCGCTCGAGGGCCCGCGCTACATCTGGTGGAATTTCGTGTCTTCGCGCAAGGAGCGGATCGAGCAGGCCAAGGAAGACTGGAAGACCGCAAAATTCGCGCCGGTGCCGGGCGAGACCGAATTCATCCCGCTGCCGGAAAGCTGAAGTTTTCGTCAATATCGGCGCCGGCTGTTCCGCCGCGGAATATCTGAATCGGCCTTTACGGACCCAAAAGATGCTATTGATGACGCGCCGTCTTCATACGGGGGCATGTCGCGCGTTTATTCGGCAGCATCGGCTTGATGCCAGCCCATTCGTGATCGGTGAGTTCGTACGCATGAATCAAGCTGCGGTTTAGAGGCTTGAATCACGCCCAAGCAGCGCTTAAAGACCGGGAGGCAAGTATGCGTCCGTTTGTTATTGGTCTTTCCATCCTAGTCCTCACAATTGCATCAGCTCAAGCGCAAGAATGCAGTCGTGTTGGGGCTGAAACCTGCATGAATGGGGCCATATACCAGTGCATGCAGACTGGGGGAGTGAAGGGTTGGATCCTGCGAGCCCCCTATGAGAAATGCCAGGTTCAGGGAAGAAGTTGCGCGGAGATGGCGCGAGAGTTCGAGGCGCAGGTCGCTGTCTTCAATCGCAAATGCACGGGAGTGGGCTCGGTCTCTCAAGCTGCCCTCTATCGTCAGTGCGCGGACGAGAAGCAAGCGCTTGCCTCCGAGCAAGCGCGAATTTGCGCGCGCTGTCCTGGCTGCAAGTGAGGCGCGCGGCCAGACCGCCGCGCAAGCTGCTTGAGAATTGCCCTCGAGATCAAGGACGTCCCTGGTTCCCCAACCGGCCCTGATGTGGGCTCCGATATAAAGCCCGTCCAAGAATAAGGGGCGGGTGTCGCGGTCGGGCCTTGCCCCGGCCGACACCCCCCAGATGCCTCTCAACGGATCATGTTGCGCAACCTCTCTTCGGGCGGCGCCATGCCTGCTTCAACCAGCACGCCCGTGTACTTGCCGTTGTCCTGACGAAGGTGACGGATGGCCTTGTGGCCAGCGCTGTCGTACCACGCCTTCGCCGCCTCCATGGACGGCCACTCCGCTACGAACACCCCCTGATAGTTGACCTGCGCGCCCACCGGCAGTTCCGAGTTTGGCACCGAGCTGCCTATCCGCGATGTCCGCTTTCGCGGTGAACATCGAGGGTAGAGCGGACTGGATCCTGACATCGCAGAATCGATGCAGATGACCCATTCCGGACCTTGACAACCACCGCACCGAGTTGCCAATTCACGGCCTTCCGGAAAATGCCGGCCGGCCTTCGCGCATTGGATCTGCGTTCTACGCCCGCTTCGATTTTTTGACCAAAGCCTCCGCCTGCCCGGCTCCCGCGATCGGCAGCTTGCTTGGATCCAGAAGGCCGATCTGGGCGAGGACGCAGGCCTGATCCCAATAAATGTGCTCGTGAGCGATCTTGTCCCCCTTGAACTTCATGACCACGACGTGCGGCACCGCGACCTTTCGGCCAGTCGGCGCGATACCGGGAAGCATGTAATCGACGGGACGGTCGTGCGTGAAATACATGATAAGCTCGTCTACCACTTGGTCTTTCCCCACCGTGCGTGAGATCTGCTCGATCCGCGTATCGGGGGGCATTTTACCGACGAAGTGATGAGTGTAGAAATCAATCACGCCTGCATGCCCGTCCCCGCCCGTGAGTGTGGGCACATTGTGTACATACGGGTCGGCGATCATCGTCTTCATCGTCGCCGTGACATCGTGGTCGACAAATTCATGCCGGACGTGAGCGTCGAAAACTGCGCCCAGGTCCGCTTCGCTCGCGTCTTCCATATCAGCTTCTCCTGATTGTCGGTTCACGGCCAAAGCAATACTTAGCAGCCTACGTCGCGCCGCCATGGCATGCTTACCCCATGGATTGTACACCGAACAGTACCAGCGTGAATGGCGCGCCGGGCTGACAATTCCCTCCTGGCGGCTGGATCATGGGATGTCGCGCTGTGGCACTGAGCTGCCTATCCGGAATGTCCGCTTTCACGGTGAATATTGGGGGTAGAGCGGACTGGACGCTGACACGCGGAAAATGGCGACATTGACCCCGAGCCGGCGACTGGGTCATGCTCCTGTTATTGCTCCGGGGAGACCGTGAGCCCTGGTTGGACGGATGACGAATTGACCATGACCGGGGGATTTTGGAAGACCAAAGAGTCCTATGTGTATCAGATCTCCAAACATTGTATGGATGATCGAAGAAGAACAACACCAATGCGGTATGCTGTGCATTTCGCCATGATTGCTGCCGCCTCGCTCTGCCTCCAAGGCACGTATGGACACGCGCAGCTTTCGAAGAAAACCGTGAAAATCGGCGTCCTTACCGACATGTCGGGTCTGTATTCCGATCTCAGTGGAATTGGGTCGGTTGTGGCCGCGCAAATGGCCGCGGAAGACTTTGGCGGTACGGTCCTCGGCAAGAAGATCGAGATCATCGCAGCGGATCATCAAAACAAGCCGGACATTGGCGCGAACATTGCTCGCAAGTGGATCGATCGACAGAGGGTCGATGCGATCGCGGATGTGCCGGTTTCCTCGATCGCCTTTGCCGTTCAACAGATCACGAAAGAGAAGAATCGAGTGCTCTTGATCTCTTCTTCAGGTTCCTCCGACCTGACCGGCAAAGCCTGCTCTCCGGTCAGCGTGCACTGGACCTATGATACCTATGCTTTGGCGCAGACGGCCGGAAAGGCCATCATCGAGCAAGGTGGAGACACCTGGTTCTTCATCACTGCGGACTATGCGTTCGGGCATGCGTTGGAGCGGGACACAGCGGCGATCGTCAAGGCGCAAGGCGGCAAAGTACTGGGTAGTGTCCGGCATCCGCAGGCTACCCCCGATTTTTCCTCCTTCCTGCTTCAGGCACAAGCATCCAAGGCAAAGGTCATCGGACTGGCGAACGCTGGCGGCGATACCATAAACTCGGTCAAACAGGCCAATGAGTTCGGCATCGTGGGTCCACAGAAGATCGTCGGTTTGCTGACGTACATTTCGGACGTGCATGGCATGGGTCTCAAGAACGCCAAGGGTCTTATTCTCGCGTCGGCGTTCTATTGGGACCTATCCGATGAAACACGCGCATGGACGAAGCGCTTCATGGACCGAGCCAAGAAGGTGCCGACGATGGCGAACGCCGGGACCTATGGCGCGGTGCTGCATTATCTGAAGGCGATCAAGGAGGCCGGGACCGACGAAGCAAGGGCCGTGGTCCGGAAAATGAAGGAGATTCCCATCAATGATTTTTTCACGAAAGACGGCCGCGTGCGTGAAGACGGGCGCGTGATCCGGAACATGTATCTGTTCCAGGTGAAGTCTCCGGAAGAGTCGAAATACGCTTATGATTACTACAAGCTGCTCAAGACCGTAGCCGGCGACGAGGATTCCGACCCATGGCGCACGGTGGTTGTCCGATGATCGCCGAGAAGAGGGGTTGAGGGGGCACTGTTGCGGCCGGGTTTCAGCATTACGCGTGAAGACGGAGACGGACAATGATGGGGCCATTAAATTTGACTACCGCATTCGAAGTTCCACTGACGCACGCCGACGAGGTGATTCAGTGAACCTTTTTGTTGCGGTTCATGAGTCAGGTTATGGCACGAGGCCGACCTCGATGCATGTCCGCTTTCATGTCGGCTCTTGCAGCCGACATGGCAAATTTATCAGTACAGCTCTAGTCATTTTTCGGTGTCGTCTGCGTGCGGTGCCGTAGTCCCGCGATTGCCTGCCAAGCCCGCAAATGACGTTGCCAGCGTCGTCGCCATGGTAACATCTTCCATGCAAAAGGGCCGCAACCGTCGAACTCAAACACCGATGAGCGAAGCCTATCCGTTCCAAAGCACGCAACACGAGCGGCAGCGGCTGATCGCGCAAGACGGCTTGCTCGCCCGACGCAGCGGCTGTTCGAGAACGCCGGCATCAGGGCGGGCATGCACATCCTCGACATCGGCTCGGGTGCGGGCGACGTCGCGTTGCTGGCGGCGCGGGCGGCAGGACCGCGCGGCCGCGTCACCGGAATCGACCGTGATCCGGCGCAAGCGACGTTCGCGACGCAACGCGCCGCCCAGATTCCGCTCCAAGACCAACCAGGTCCGCTTCTTCGGCTGAAGCAGAGGTTTCGGAAGGGAGCAAGTTAATGCGAGAAAAAATCCTGGCGTGGCTCGTTCAAGCGGCTCCCTTCGGCTTTGCGGCTGCTCTGGCCTTAGTCCCAACACCGATTGGAGCAGTCAGCAACGAGCCCCCGAGCACGCAGCAAACGGAGCAGGACCGTTGCAAATTCTTGATGGAGAATATCAATGGCATAATTTTGAGTCTGAATCCCGACGGCAAGATCACGTCTCTAAATCACTACGGCCAGAGCTTCTTTGGGTATTACGAAAAGGAGATTCTAGACAAGCCTATGTTGGGTACACTCACACCTCCTACCGGCTTCAAAGGCCGAGATCTGTCGACATATCTGGCAGGTCTCGTGCGCCACCCGGATCGCTACGCCTTCAGTGTGAATGAAAATATGCGGCGCAGCGGCGAGCGGGTCACGATATTCTGGGCCAACAAGGGTATTTTGGACGATCACGGGGAGGTGCGAGAGGTTCTCAGGGTCGGCCTGGATATTACCGAAAGACAACGTCGGCTCCGGGCCGCGGCCCAGGAGCTTCGAAGCATTGGCACGATGTTGGAAGATCGGTCCTGGGTCCAACGGAAGAAGCTCAAAGAGATCACGAGCCGGATCGAAGAGATTAGTCAGGAGATGGAAAGGCCATGGCTGGAAAGCGAATCGGGAATGTTTGAGAGCGTGGCGCCCCCTGGTCGTTAAACATT
This sequence comes from Pseudomonadota bacterium, assembly GCA_046727735.1. GTDB lineage: Bacteria > Pseudomonadota > Alphaproteobacteria > Rhizobiales > Xanthobacteraceae > AP-16. Next base: position 83,786 of record JBKPDF010000025.1, read on the forward strand.
GTCGGGAGCATCGTGATCGAAGAGAGCGCTCAACTCCCGCCCGCACGACCGGCCGGCGGATGCCGCTTGAGATAATCTTGTACGCCGTCGTCCACAGTCAAGTAGATGCGGTCTTCTCCTACCCGATCCAGGAGTCCACAGCGCCGGAACATCTGACGCACCGGATCCTGAAGCTCGGCAAACATGATCTCCGTTTTGGTTTTTTCAGCCTCCGCGACCAAGCCCAACAACGTGTCCGTAGAAGAAAGATCAATTCCAAAATTTGCATGAAGATTGAGGAGTATCGCCTGGGGCGGAGTGCTGCCGGAGAGCAGAGTGCGTATTTCGTCGCGGAATCGAAGAGCGTTGGCAAAAAACAACGGCCCATTCAGGCGCACGATCTCTAGGCCTGGAATAGGGCGCGCTTCGGGCGAGCGCCCCATGTTGTCGTAGGTATGCTCCCTGCCTGGTACTGGATACAGGCGGGAAACGGAAAGGTAACTGGCTCCCCAAATGAACCGAAGCAGAGAGAGCACCACTGCAATGCCCAGCCCGGGCAGGATCCCCACAGTGATAACACCGAGTAAGGCAAGCGTGGCTTGTCCGAACTCGCCGGAATGAAATTGATAAAAGCGCTTCAGCTCACCGACCCTCATCATCCGCGCCACCGCGTGGATGACGATCGCTCCTAAGATGGCCTCCGGTAGGTTGCGAAAAAGAGGCATCAGAGCGATCAGAGTGATCAACACCATGCTCGCTGCCACCAGTGCCGAGAGCTGGCTCTTAGCACCTGCCCGATCGTTGACCGCCGTTGACGACATGCTGAGGCCACTCACCAGCCCGCCCAGGCAGGCCGCGGCGCAGTTCGCGGCGCCCATGGCGATCAATTCTTGGTCCGGGTCGATGTCGTATCCGTGTTTTCTAGCAACGGCATACCCCACACCGAAGTGCTCAGATAGGAGAAACAGGACGATTGCAAAGGCTCCCGGCAGCAGGTCCAGCACGTCATCCAAACTTACTTTCGGCAGGCTCACCGCAGGCAATCCCCCTTGCATGGCACCCACTATCTGCACGCCGTGTTCCTCGGAAAGTCGGAGAGTGGAAACCACCAGGATTCCGCCCGCCATGACCATCAGCGGTGCGGGAGCACGGGGGATGCGCGCCTCAAAGATGTATAACAGCGCCAGGGCCCCGGCCCCGATGGCGAAAGTCACCCAATTGGCCCCGCCGAGCTGCCCAATGAGATGCCAGAGTTGATAGATGGTTTCGCCGTGCAATCTGGGCAGTCCAAAGATCTTGGCGGCCTGGCTCACGGCGATGTGGATCGCCAGCCCGAAAATGAATCCGGTCATGACCGAGTGAGAAATGAACGCGGTGATGAATCCCAGGCGCAGCAACCCGCACAGCAGGAGGATGATGCCGACCATCAGGACCAGTAGAACGAGCAATTCCCCCAATTCATTGGGGTTGGTTACCAGAAATGGCGCGACGACCGCCGCCATCATAATGGAGGAGCCGGAGGTCGGAGCCGAGACCGCCTGGCGAGTGGTTCCCAATACGGCATAGACAACGAGGGAGCCCAAAAGCGTGTAGAACCCGGCCTGAAGCGGCGCCCCGGCCAAGCCGGCGTAAGCAATCGCTTCAGGAACCAAAATCCACCAGAGCGTGAGTCCGGCGATGACGTCGGCGGTCAGCCACCCGGGCTGATAGGTGGGCACCCATCCGAGCACGGGAAGAACCCGGGCAAACGCGTTCAGCCTCGGTGGTAGTTTCCCGAGCGGCATCACTCATCTAGTAGGAGAGATCACCCGAAAAGCATAGCCAAAATTGGCTACTCGGATTGAAGTGCCACCGACGTACTCGGGCTCGCGGACGAGGTCTTCGAATAGAGCACGTTACTTCCGCTTTCTGGCACGAGGCCGACCTCGGTGCATATCCGCTTTCATGTCGGCTCTTGGGGTGCAGCCGACATGGCAAATTTTTATCACTACACCTCTAGTCATTTTTCGGTGTCGTCTGCGTGCGGTGCCGTAGTCCCGCGATTGCCCGCCAAAGCCCGCAAATGACGTTGCCAGCGTCGTCGCCATGGTAACATCTTCCATGCAAAAGGGCCGCAACCGTCGAACTCAAACACCGATGAACGAAGCCTATCCGTTCCAAAGCTCGCAACACGAGCGGCAGCGGCTGATCGCGCAGGACGGCTTGCTCGCCCGATCGACGCAGCGGCTGTTCGAGAACGCCGGCATTTCTGCAGGCATGCACATCCTCGACATCGGCTCCGGCGCAGGCGACGTCGCGTTGCTGGCGGCGCGATTGGCGGGGCCGTGCGGCCGCGTCGTCGGCATCGACCGCGATCTGGCGCAAGTGACGTTCGCGGGACAACGCGCCGCGGCGGCCGGTCTCGACAACGTGCGCTTCCTCGCCGGAGATTTCCGCGAGATCGAGCTTGGCGCCCCTGTCGATGCGATCGTCGGGCGGCTGGTGCTGATGTATGCCGAACATCCGCTCGACGCGCTGCGAGGCGTGTTGCGCAATCTCAAGCCGGGCGGTGTGATCGCTCTGCAGGGATCGGTCATCGACTACGGTGGGCCGGTCCTGATCGAGCCGGCCGATAGCCTCGCCGGAACGGTCGTGAAATGGTTCCGCGCCGGTTTCCAGCACGCGCGCGTGCAGGAGCGCATGGGCCTGCGGCTGTTCGGCCTGATGCGGGCGGCCGGACTCGATCCCTCGACCGAGATGGAAATGTCCGTCCCGGTCCAGCAGGGGCCGGACGGCGCGCTGTTTCCCATGCTGACCGCGCTGGTACGCTCGCAACTGCCGGCGATCGTCGCGAGCGGAATAGCGAGCGAGGCCGAGATCGACGTCGAGACCCTGGAGCAGCGATTGATCGCCGACGCGCCTACGAGCGGCGTGATCGGCTATTTCAACTCCGGACACGTCGGTGTCTGGGCGCGCAAACCTTGAGGGAAACCGCGGCGGTCGGGCCGTTCGCGACAGGGCTCGCCATGCGGCGAAGGGTTTTCTTGCAAACAGCGGCCGGCTTGGGCGCCGCGCTCTTCGGGGCAGGCGCCTGGTGGGCCGAGCGCGAAGGCGTATTCGCCGTGGGCGCGGGCGAAGCCTACGAGCCGTGGCGGAGCTGGCGCGCGGCACAAGGGCCGCAGGCACTCGTGGGCGCCGCCATCCTGGCCGCCAATCCACACAACACCCAGCCTTGGCTCTTCAGAATCTCCGACGCGCGGATCGAAATTTTCGCGGATACCGGCAGAAACCTCGGTACCTTCGATCCGTACTTGCGGGAGATGCACATCGGCCTCGGATGCGCCATCGAGAACCTGGTGATTGCCGCCGCGGCCCAGGGATACGCGCCGCATGTCAGCGTCGTGGAAGGAACGCTCGAACCGATCCCGCAACCGCCGCATCCAAGTCTCGTCGCGACAATCGAACTTGTGCCGGGACCACCCAGCGAGGACGAGCTTTACGAATCGATCCCGCGGCGCCACACGAACCGCGCTGCCTATGAGCGCGGGCGGGAAATTCCACGCTCTCTGCTCGATTCGCTGCTGGCGGTAGCCGGCCAAAGCTCGCCGGTGAAAATCCTGCTGTTCACCGCAGACCCCGAGCGCAGGGCGCTCGGCGACCTGATGATCGGGGCGACCGAGACGATCATTGCCGACAAGACGATGGTGGACGACAGCCAGCGCTGGTTCCGGCAGCGCTGGGCGGACGTGCAAAAATTCCGCGACGGCCCGACGCTCGATGCCGCCGGCCTGTCGCCGGCGATGGCGGCGCTCGCAAAGATCGCGCCGGCTCCGTCGCCGGAACAAAATCACCGCTATTGGCTCGACGCGACGCGCGAAGTGCAGGTGCCGTCGGCGCCCGTGCTCGGGCTGATCGTGGTTCCCTCGCTCTACGATCGCCCGCAAGCAATCGCCGCCGGGCGCGCCTGGCAGCGCATGCACCTGTTGGCAACCGCGCGCGGCCTTGCCATGCAGCCGATCAACCAGCCGGTCGAGCTCGTCGACCGCCAGCGGCAGCTTGGACGAGAGCCGCGGTCGGCGCGGGCATTGGCCGGTCTGCTCCCGGAGGCCGCCTTGAAGCCGACCTTTGCATTCCGGCTCGGGTTTCCGACCCGCGAAGTGCCGCCGAGCCCGCGCCGCCCCGTTGGCGCGGTGCTCGTTTGAGCGCGGGACGCAAACTCGATTCCACGCACCGCAGTCGCGGGCACCGACGCAACAAAGTCCCGCACCACACGCAACGAGCCATGTCACTGCAGCTCGGCGGCGACGGCGCCGTTGAGCAATTGCTCGAGCCGCGCCAGCGCCCGCGTGATGGTCGCGCCGTCGAGGACCCGATGATCGTAGGCGGCGCGAACCGCGACGACGCCGTCCTCGGACATTCTTCCGTAGTAAAGCGTGACGGTCGCCGGGAACAGCGGCCGTAGCGATTCCGTGCCGAGCGGCGATAGATCCGTCAGGCAGAACGTCCCGAAAAATCTCGGCCGTTGCCGCCCGATGTTGAGCCCGAGCCACATCAGCGCCCGCCGGAGCAGCAACGGCAGCCGTGCAATGAGCAAGGCACGGCGGAAATCCTTGACGTCCTCGATCGGCGCGGTGCGGGCAAGATCGATCGCCGCGTCGATGCTCGCGATCGCCAGCTCTGCCGGATGTCCGACGCGCATCACGAGCACGGCGGGCTCCTCGCCGATCGCGCGCTCGACGGTGAGCGCGGCGACGCTGTGCGGATACTCGTACAGATGCGGCCACGGCAGCTTGACGTAGGCGCGGCGCAGCTCCGGAAGCTCCTGCGCAACGAGCGCGAAGCCCTTGACAAACAGCGCGACCCAGGACGGCCGGACCGGGCGGGCTGTCCGCGCGGCTTTGAGCGCGCCGAGATGCATTTGGCGCTGCACCGGCAGGATCGGCATTTTCGCGGCGAACGACAGCAGATCCGAGACGAGCCGCCTCGGCAGCGACAGCGGAATCGGTCGTCCGCGCATGCGATGCTCCGTCGCTCGATTGGCGAAAGGAAGATACTCGAAGCGGGGCGGTTCTGTCCGTGCGGACTAGCAGACCCAGGGGATGATGCGCCAGGTGCGGGCCATGTAGGCGCGGTATTCGTCGCCGAAAGTCTCGATCATGAGCCGTTCTTCCCGCCCGACGCGAAGGAAATAGAGCGTGCCGAAGCCCATCAGCCCCGAGAGCCCGGCGATCCAATTGGGCAGCAGCAGCGCCTGGGCGAGCGCCCACAGCCAGAATGCAGTGTACATCGGGTGGCGCACGCGCCGATAAACGCCCTCGGTCACCAGCCTGTGGCTCTCGCGCACGTCGAGTGAGACCGACCAGTTGCGGCCCAGCGCCTCGTGCGTGCAGTAGAACATCACGAGCGCGCCGGCGGCGATCAGCATGCCGAGCGCGGCCTCGACCGGGGCGAATGCACGCGCGGCGAAGCGCGGAAAACCGGTGGTGACGTAAAGCGCCGGCAGCAGGATCAGGCCGAGAAACGCGATCGCGAGCAGCGCCAACTCGCGGGGGCCGCGCCCGGTGCGCGCAATCGGCGTGCGGCGCGAACGACGCGCATGCTCCCAGCGGATGATGTACCAGCCGACCGGAAGCAGCAAAAACGCCGCCTTGCCATAGATCGGATCCATCGCGGGAAACTAGCGTGGACGCGTTACATGCACGATAGCCGATCTGCATGTCTCGGAATTGTTTCACGTGCGCCATCGATCCGAAACGACCCCTCACCCGTTGGGTGAGGGGTTCAATGCATGCCTGCGACCGGCCGTGCCGGTCGATTGCTTGCCTGTCCAGGGCGGGCGACGATGCGGGGTCGAATCGTGAAGGTCACGCATGCGCCCGAGCGCGCTCAACCCGCTGTTCGCTTCGGTAACGACGCTCGCCGGCATCGGCCGGCGGCTCGAGAAGCTTTATGCCAAGCTGCTCGACCGCCCCGCCCCGCGCCTCATCGATCTCGTGTTTCACCTCCCGACCGGCGCCGTCGATCGCCGCGCACGCCCCAAGCTGCGGGACGTCGTCCCGGGCACGCTCGTCACCGTGAAAGTGCGGATCGAACGACATCGGCCGCCGCCGCCGCACCGCTACCGCACGCCGTACCTGATCTACGCCACCGACGACACGGGCGACCTCGTCATCACCTATTTCAATGCGCAAAAGAACTATCTGCAGAAGCTCTTGCCGGTCGGCGAGGTGCGCTACCTCTCCGGCACGACCGGCCTCTATGACGGCATGCTGCAGATGGTGCATCCGGACCGCGTCGTCGACGAGGCCGGCCTCGCCGGCTTGCCGCGCATCGAGGCGATCTATCCGCTGACCGAGGGTCTCGCGCACAACCAGGTCTTTCGCGCGATCGATGCCGCCCTCGCGAAGCTCCCGGCTTTGCCCGAATGGCAGGACGAGGCGTGGCTCGCGAAACAGCAATGGCCGCCGTTCGCGCAAGCCTTGCATCGCGTGCACCGGCCGGCCGAACCCAGCGGCGTCGTGCCGGAGACGGCGCATTGGTCGCGGCTCGCCTATGACGAGCTCCTCGCCGGCCAATTGGCGCTGGCGCTCACCCGCGCGCACATGCGCCGGCAGGGCGGACGCGCGCACGCGAGCGCAGGGCGATTGCGCGAAAAGATCGCGAGCGCCCTGCCCTATCGGCTCACCCCGTCGCAGCGCCGCGCGGCAGAGGAAATCGCCGCCGATCTCGCCAAGCCGCAGCGCATGGTGCGCCTGCTGCAGGGCGACGTCGGGTCCGGCAAAACCGTGGTCGCCCTGATCGCGGCGGCGCACGTGATCGAAGCCGGCAGACAGGCGGCGCTGATGGCGCCGACCGAGATTCTTGCGCGCCAGCATCTCCATACGATTGCGCCGCTCGCGGAAGCCGCCGGCATCCGCGTCGCGATCCTCACCGGCCGCGAGCGCGGCCGCGAGCGAACGCGGGTGCTCGAGGGGCTCGCGGCGGGCGAGCTCGATCTCTTGGTCGGCACCCATGCGCTGTTCCAGGAGGAGGTCGCCTTCCACGATCTCGCGCTCGCGATCGTCGACGAGCAGCACCGGTTCGGCGTGCACCAGCGCCTGGCGTTGTCCCGAAAGGGCGAAGCGGTCGACGTCCTCGTGCTCACGGCGACACCGATCCCGCGTACACTGGTGCTGACCTATTTCGGCGACATGGACGTCTCGCAATTGCGCGAGAAGCCGGCCGGCCGGCAGCCGATCGACACCCGCACCGTTCCGCTCGGGCGCCTCAACGAGACCATCATCGCGGTCGGCCGCGCGCTCGAGCGCGGCGAGCGGGTCTATTGGGTGTGCCCGCTGGTCGAGGAATCCGAGGCGGTCGACCTTGCCGCCGCCGAGCAGCGCTTCCGCGAGCTCCAGCAACGCTTCGGCGATGTGGCCGATCTCGTGCACGGCCGGCTCAAGGGCGCGGAGAAAGACGCCGCCATGGCCCGGTTTGCCACTGGCGAAACGCGGCTTTTGGTCGCGACCACCGTCATCGAGGTCGGGGTCGACGTGCCGGAGGCGACCGTGATGGTGATCGAGCATGCCGAGCGGTTCGGGCTCGCGCAGCTGCACCAGCTGCGCGGCCGGATCGGCCGCGGCACGCGGCCCTCGACTTGCCTCCTGCTCTACAAGGCGCCGCTCGGCGAGACCGCGAAAGCGCGGCTCGCGATTCTGCGTGAGACCGAGGACGGCTTCCGCATCGCGGAAGAGGATTTGCGGCTGCGCGGGGAAGGCGACGTGCTCGGCACGCGACAGAGCGGCATGCCGGGATTCCGCGTGGCGCGGCTCGAAGTGCACGGGCCGCTGCTCGAGCCGGCGCGCAAGGACGCGCAGCTCGTGATCTCGCGCGACCCCCGGCTCGAAACGCCGCGCGGCGAGGCGCTGCGGGCGCTGCTTTACCTCTTCGAGCGCGACGAGGCGATCCGGCTGCTCAGGGCGGGATGAATCCCTCCCCTTCAGGGGAGGGTCGCGCGCGCAGCGCGCGGGGTGCACTGCGTCCGGCGACCTCCCCTCCGGGGAGGTACAAGAGGGCCGTCACTTGACTGCGGCTTCGGCCCGGCTCGCCTGCGCGACACGCGCGGTTTCGGCGAGCGCCGCGACGTTTCGCTGCGCGTCGGTGGCACTGCCCGCACCCGCTCCGCCGGGCTGGATCATACCGGCGGTCATGATCAGCTTCGCGGCTTCTTCCACCGGAATGTCGAGCTCGATGATCCCGCTCCGAGGCACGTAGAAGAAAAAGCCCGTGGTCGGGTTGGGCGTGCACGGCATGAATACCGAGACGTGCTCCTCTTGCGTGGGCAAGCGCGCGGTGATGTCGGAACCCGGGGGGGTTGACAGAAACACCAGCGACCACATGCCGGGCGCAGGGAATTCCACGAGCCCGACCGTGCGGAAGGTCGAGGCCGATTTCGAGAACAGCGTCTCGAACACCTGCTTCAGCCCGCGATAGATCGGGCGGACCACCGGCATGCGCCCGAGCAGGTTTTCGCCGATCTCGACGAACTTGCGGCCGACGAAATTGGCGGTGAAGAACCCGAGCAGCGTGAGCGCGATGAAAGCGATGATCAGGCCGAGGCCGGGAATTTTTACCGGCAGATAGGTCTCCGGCCTGACCGCCACTGGAAACAACGGCCGGACCAGGTCGTCCACCCAGGTGACGAATGCCCAGGTGAGATAGATCGTGATCGCGACCGGCCCCGCGACGATGAGCCCGGTGAGAAAATAATTGCGGATGCGGCCCGCGAGGCCGGACGACGCCGCAGGCTCGGGATGGGCCGGCGCCAATGCTGCCTCGACGTGTTTGAGCTCGGAACGTTCAGTCATCTCGCCACAGGCTGCTGGTTGAACGCTGCTTAGCCGCTTGCTCGGAACACCTCCCCCTGAAGGGGGGAGGTCGACCGCGCAGCGGCCGGGAGGGGGTTGCGATCCCCTCCCCATCCCTCCCCTTTTCAAGGGGAGGGAGGAGATTGCGGCTCGCTCGGCGCAAACGTGTTCGCCGGGCCGGCTCCCCGCCTAGATGAAGGCGTCAAGCACCCGGCGTCACCGCGCCGCTTATTCCACGGTGACGGATTTGGCAAGGTTGCGCGGCTGGTCGACGTCGGTGCCCATGACCACCGCGGTATGGTACGCGAGAAGCTGCACCGGAAGGGCATAAACCAGCGGGGCGACCGTCGAGGCCATCTCCGGCAGGATCAGCGTTGCCATCGTCTCGATCCCCGCTTCGCGGGCGCCCTTCGGGTCGGTGACGAGGATGATCTTGCCGCCCCGGGCGGCGACCTCCTGCATGTTCGAGGCGGTCTTTTCGAATACCCGGTCGAACGGCGCGATCACCACGACCGGCAAGGTCTCGTCGATCAACGCGATCGGCCCGTGCTTGAGCTCCCCGGCCGCATAGCCTTCGGCGTGGATGTAGGAGATCTCCTTGAGCTTGAGCGCGCCTTCGAGCGCGATCGGGAAGCTCGTGCCGCGGCCGAGATAGAGCGCATCGCGGCTCTTGGCGAGATCGCGGGCGAGGTGCTCGATCCGCGGCTCGAGCGAGAGCGCCTGGATCATGTGCCCGGGGACGCGGATCAGCGCCTGCGCGAGCTTCTGCTCGTCCTCCGCCGAAAGCACGTTGCGCGCCCGGCCTGCCGCAATGGCGAGGCAGGCGAGCGCCGCAAGCTGGCAAGTGAAGGCCTTGGTCGACGCGACGCCGATCTCCGGCCCGGCCAAGGTCGGCAGCACGACGTCACTTTCCCGCGCGATCGTCGAGCCCGGCACGTTGAGCACCGAGAGCACATGCTGGCGCTGCTCGCGCGCGTAGCGCAGGGACGCGAGCGTGTCGGCCGTCTCGCCGGACTGCGAGACGAAGACCGCGAGGTCGCCGGGGCGGAGCGGTGGGGTGCGGTAGCGGAATTCGGAGGCGATATCGACGTCGGCCGGCAGCTGCGCGAAGCGCTCGAACCAATATTTGGCGATGAGCCCGGCGTAGTACGCCGTGCCGCACGCGGAGATCGACAACCGCTCGATTTCACGAAGATCGAACGGAAGCTGCTCGGGCAACTCGACGCGCTCGGCGCTCATGTCGATGTAGTGCGCCAGGGTATGGCCGACGACCTCGGGCTGCTCGTGGATCTCCTTGGCCATGAAATGCCGGTAATTGCCCTTGTCGAGCAGGAATGCCGAGGCGGTGGAGCGCAGCACGGGCCGTTGCACCGTGCGCCCGGAAGCGTCGCGGATCTCGACGCCTTTGCGGCGCACGATCGCCCAGTCGCCATCCTCGAGATAGCTGATGGAATCGGTGAACGGCGCAAGCGCGATGGCATCGGAGCCGAGATACATCTCGCCCTTGCCGTAGCCGACCGCGAGCGGCGGGCCCTTGCGGGCGCCGACCAGCAAATCCTCCTCGCCGTCGAATAGGAACGCGAGCGCGAAGGCGCCGTGAAGCCGCGGCAGTGCCGCAGCAACCGCTTCCAATGGGTCGCGGCCTTGCTTCATTTCCTCGCTCACGAGATGCGCGACCACCTCGGTATCGGTATCGGTCTTGAACTGCGCACCTTTGGCGCTGAGCTCCTCGCGCAGCTCGCGAAAGTTCTCGATGATGCCGTTGTGGACGACCGCGACGCTGTCGGTCGCATGCGGATGGGCGTTGTTCTCCGTCGGCCGGCCGTGGGTCGCCCACCGCGTGTGGGCGATGCCGACGCGCCCATTGAGACCCGCCCGAGCCAGACGGGCCTCCAAATTCTGCAGCTTGCCCTCGGCCCGGCAACGGCTGAGCCGGCCGGCTTCGAGCGTCGCCACGCCAGCCGAGTCATAACCGCGATATTCGAGGCGTTTGAGCGCCTCGAGCAGATGCCCGGCGACCGGCTCGTTGCCCAAAATCCCGACGATCCCACACATCCGCTTGATTCCCCGCTCGAGTTCGCTCCGATCGGTAGCCCAGCCGAGCTTTAGATGCGGCTAATGCCGGCCGGGAAATCACAATCGGTATCGACTTGTGTCAGCCTTAACGTTAATGCCGAGGCTAACGCCGCTCGGCCCTCATTCGCTCCGCCGCTCTTGTCAGCGGCTTAGCATTGATTTCGTTGTGGAACCTGTCTAGAGTCGGTTGCTTGGGACACTTCATAGGACACCTCGGGTCAGGAATTGCCATCGGAAAAACCAGCGTAATGGCTACGTCGGGATGTTTACAACCGATGGCGGCAAAGTGGCAACGGACACGCTGCCGACCGCCCAGACGAACACGAATGCAACCGCTGAGCCCTTCGTGCAAGTAGGCAGCCTTGCGATCACGTGAGGCGGGACCGGCTGCTCGGTCTCCCACGATGTGGCAAGCTCGTCCACCGCCCAGCCGATTGCCTGTTGGATCTGGCCCGGCGTGGCCCGCGCCAGACCGTCGCCGTCTTCGAGCGCGTCGACAGCGCGTCGGAGCACGTCGTGAACAAGGCCGCCGAACGAGGCTGCATCCAGGCTCAGCGGCTCCTCGGCCTCCTCCGGCTCCCGCCAGCCGAGTGCATATTTCCAGACGTACCGGATGGGATCTCTCAGCACGAGCTTCAGCGAGGTCGCCGAAAGCGGCTCTGCGAGCATTTTCGCAATGCGCGGATGTTCCCTCCCGACAAGTCCATCGTGCGCAGTCACCGCGGGACGAACCCAGTCGCGCCAACAGCGCAGTGCCGAAGTGGCCATGGGGAGTTGTTCGAATTCACGCGGGCGGGCCAGTAGCCGATCGGAATGACTCGCCGCATGCTCGGGCGTACGCCCGCGACCGAGATAGTTCTCCTCCAGGCTACCGATGAGCGGCGAGCGTCCGAGCAAGCGCCCTTCCACGTCGCGGCGACTGTAGGAGACCGCAACCATCCTCGCGGTGGTCGCCCGGATGGTGGCAAAATCGCGCCGGTCCGCTTCGGAAATCGGCAGAGGGTCGAGTTCTTCGATCGGAATGAGATGGTCCGGGATGAGCGGATCCTCGGTAATGCGGCGTGGCCAGCGGCCGGCGTTCAGCCCAATCAGCCATGCGAAACGCCTCGGCGCCGACGCGAGCGACACCGCCGAGGTCCACACCACGTTGGCGGCGGGTTCAAGCCCGTCATGGACCCGGAGGCCCGCAAGCGTGACGGGCAGCGCCTGCGCCGGGCCGTCCCTCAGGGCGCGGCGCCAGAGCTCCCATGCGGATTTGGGCAGCAGCCTTGCGCCGCATTCTGTCGCAGCATCGGGGCCTTTTGCGACGAGCCGGAGGACGTCGAGAACCATGTTGGAACGATCGGCGTCTTCCGGCCAATCCGCGGCTTCGGTACCGGCAAGCGCCTGTTCCCAGCGCGGCAACGTCGCGAGCGGCGCGTCCCTCGGCAGGACGCGAGCCCAGTCGCTCGGCAATCCGTTGAGCGCCCGCGAAGCGTCGCCCAATAGCGCGAACAGGCGCCGTATGCGTTCCTGCGAGAGCCCCTTGAGCAAAACCTCGGCCAGAGCCGCCGCGGCCTGGCCCTCGCGGCGGGTGAGCGCCTTCACGCCGTGGACGAAATGGATGGGGAGGTTCGATTCGCGGGTGAGCGCCACGACGTGGTCGTCGAGCTCCGACGGACTTGCGGCGGCGAGGGCGATTTCCTCCGGTTTTGCCGTTCCGTTTGCCAGCAGGCTTCGCACCCACCGGAATGCCTCGATGACCTCGTGCTGCGGATTGGCGCAAGAGAACAGGGTGACTGCGGCACCTTGCGGCTCGCCGCGCCGGACGCGGATCTTGAGCGTTTGCAGCCACTCCGGGACGTGCAGCGGGCCGGCGATCCAATCGACCGGGACCACTTCGGCGAGCGACTCCAACAGCGGCCGCCAGCACGGTGACATCTCGCTGTGGCCGTGCACCTCGACGGGTCCCAACACCGCCGCGGCATGTTTAATGCGAGATCGAGCCAGGGCGACCAGCTCGGATGGCCGCTTCATCGCTCGAGGCAGCCGGGACAACACTTCCTGCTCGAGCAAAGCAAGGGATTTCAGGCGGGGGTGCGCCGAGCGCGGTGCCAGATCGATCCCGGCATTCCAGACCTTGTTGAGCGTGTTCACCGCGGCGCGAACCATGCCAGGCAATTGCTTGATGCCCTCGAGTTCTCCGAGATGGGTCGAACCAAGGGCGGCCTTGACCGCGTCTTCCAGCACTTCATGGTCAATCGGCTGGATGAAACCGCCCGCTAGCCGCGCCGCGACCCTCCCCATGGTGAGGATTTGCAGTCCATGAGCACTGGAACGCGCTGCTTCCACCCGCACGACATGGCCCGCGAGTTTCGTATGCACAACGATTGTGCGCCGCAAGTTCACGAGCGATTTCCCCGTTGGCATGCTGCTGACTGGTACCGCAAAATTCGCTTTACGGTAGGGAGGCTATGACGGCCGCGATACCCGCGATGAGCAATTTTGAACAGATTGTGGACCCTAACACCGCACCGCTCCGCGCATCGTTCTAAAGTTGATGCCGACCGCGATACTGGCATGCCAGTGCGTCCTTAGGATCGCCGAGAAAGTAGACTTTGCTGATCCCTGCTCTCCCGGGAGACGCAAAAATTCGTCACGACGGGGTTTTGTCCGCCGCAATAAGATGTTCGTCAGAAATGGACGTGTCACCGACAAATAGGCATTGCCCGACCATTGATTTCCTGACCGACCCGGCGCATGTTCCTAGTCGCATCACGACGAGGGCTGGCGCCTTCACCAACCTGCTCATCCGTGGCAAGGTGGTCTCCACGAAAAGTGGGATGCGGCCGTTCAACGCGGCAATCGTAGCGGATCGCCAGCCCTCCTATCGCGAAGGAGGGCTTCTCATGTTGGCATCTCCGATCAAACTCCTCATCGAGGATCGCCGTCGGTTGCTCGGGCTCACGCGTCGGGATGTCGTCCGCCGCGCTGGCTACCGGAACGTCTCAAAGGGCTTGCGGCGCCTTGATGAGCTCCTCTCTGGCGAATGGCGCAAGGCGCGAGGCTTAATCGACAGGCTGCCAGCGGCTCTCGACATGCCAGCAGAGACAGTTAACGAGGCCGTCTCCGAGACCGACCGACAGATGCGCGCGGCCGAGGATGCGGCTTGGCGCTCCGCCTTCAATCCGCATGCCATCATTCTGACCGAGCATACCCGTCCGACCCAGATCACCCTCGCCGCGATCTGTGGCGCTGACCGGAAGCTGCGGATTGACTTCGAGCCCCGCAGCAACCGTATCTCCTATATCCGGCAGGCTCTCGATCAGGTCCGACGAAGGTCCCCGATCCAGTTCTACGGGCGGGCCATCGGCGTCATTGTGAACTACTCGCCCAACGACGCGGTTCGTTTCGATCTGACCGGCAATGCACTCGAAGTCCTGCCGGCAGCGTATCGGCCGGGTGAGCTGACGGTTTCAATAGGGGGCCGGCCCGTTCCTCGTGATGCGCTCGAAGCTATCTTCTCGGGGAGCAATATAATAGAATTATGATCGGAACCGGCATTTCTGATCCGCTGCAAACCGGCTGGGTCGCATCTGGGTCGGATCGGTGTAACGTTCTGTCCAGGCAAGAAGGACGATCACGCTGCGACTGGTCGATGGGATCGCGATTTGGCGATCGATCTCGACGATTTGTCCAAGGGGTGCGCGGAACGCCGCCGCCGACGTGGAACGCCGCCGTCGACGTTGTGTCTGTCGTCTCCAAGGAATGGAGCGGATGGCTGGGGAGGTTCAAGAAACTAAGCACCACGCCATACAAGGATTCACGAGGAGCGCAGGGAAACGATGGGTCCCCAATGGCACATCGAAATCATCATTGGTCTCGTTCATGGTTCCCTCCTATGCCGCCTCGCTCAGACCGGGCGCCCCCTGGTTCCGCAGCCACTGTCGCGCCACCGCATCGATCTCCTTCGGGGCAAGCTGGTTGCAGGGACCACGGAGCTGACCGATCCTCACCTCCCCGTGATCCCCCTTGACGATCTCCAGGGTGGCAACCGGTTCCTTCCCACGCTGGATGCTGTAGATGTAGCAATCTCCGTCGATCACTCGAGCGCCATAGGACCCGACGCAGTTTTTCATTCGGTAGCCTTCCTGGTACAGGTCGTTGCTGCAGGAGAGGGGCACGATCTCGAAATTGTTCACGACGCCGGCGGGGTACCACGGAGCGGGGAAGGTGTACTGCGGTCCGTTTGTGTCCTGGACGGCGATGTGCCACTCCTCGCTGAGCCGGGTCACCGTCTTCAACGACATGTTCTCGGAGAACGGCCTGGTCACATGCGGCTCCTTGCGCTTGCACGCCCGTACCCAGTCGGCAATGTCGTGCACGGTGGCCTTCATCACGTGCCGGGCCGGTACCCAGACCCGGCGTGGACGGCCCCCGGGACCCGGGTGTATCTCATATCGCCCCGGGGGAAACAGATGGGCGTTCCGGGCGACCCACCGTTCAAACGGCCGACCGATCTGCTTATCCTCCGCCCGATCGATCGCCGCCAGCCACATCCGTGCGTCCCGCGTAGTCTCCGGCAGGTAGGTGTGGAACAGCTTGGAGTCATCCGATAAGAGCGCGGGGGGCGCTCCGATAAACGCCCCCGGTTTGAGCCTCTGGAGATGTATGGGTACCTTCATCGTATCAGCGACCCTCTTCAAACTGGCACCCTTGTCGACAAGCGCGGCCGCCTCCGCCATCCGAGCGCAATATTCCTCCCGACATTCCTCCACCCAAAGCAAAGGTGCCGCGTACACCAAGATCGCCAAAAACGGGAAGGTCTCGGCCAATTGCAGGGCGCGCCGATTGACGGCGATCGCCCGGTAGATGGCTTCACGAAATCGGAAATGGAACCGGCGTGCTACCCGGATCGACTCGGGATCGGCACCTTGCTCCAGCAGTTGGACGATCATGCGATTCATGACTTTCGTTGAAGCTCTATGGATGCCCCAATATTGGCGCCAAAACTCTACTCGCTGTTCCTTGGACAGATCCTCCGCCGGCGTCTCTAGGACACCATACCGACGCAACATGGCATTCGTGATGAATCCTAGTAGGTAACCCTCCAGCCCACTGGCAAACCGGCGTGGATTGATCATCTGGAGCACGGCATTGTCTCGGGAATAATCGAGTTTGCCTCCCGCTCCTTCCGCGAGGACATCTGCGCGCAAAATCAAAGGCCGCAGCAGCCGATCGCCGCGGTCACCGTAACCCTTCTGGTACTGGTTGCTATAGTTATTGAAAAGCGGTTCACGGAATGGATAATCCTTGACCAGACCAATCCCATAAACGCCGTCGTGATCCCGGAGCAATTCTACTGGATAAAGAGTCGTCCTCATTTAGATGCTTTCCCCCGATTGCAAGTCCAGAGTCCCATACCGACATTACCGGCGATTTGCTCGATCACGGCCCGGGCGGTTGCTTTTTTCTCAACGGCGGTCATCGGCGTCTCCCTGATCGTTGAGCCATGCCGCCCAATTCGGCCGCACCGATGGCCAAGGCAGGTCGGCGGCATCGTCATACAGCCGTGCATATTCGGCATAGCGCTCAGCATCTCGGTGATCCCAAAATGCTGTGCGCCGGGGCCTGCATCCATCCCGCAGCTCGGTCACATGCCACAGCGGGCGGTGATAAGGGTGGGCGATCCGCGAGCAGAAAACCGTTTTCATAACAGGGCCCGCAATATTGTTTGCGGCATCCAGGCTCGTAAACAACACATCGATCCGGCGCTCATGTTGCTCAACCAGGCGCCGGGCAAAGGCGGGGCGCTCGGCTGCGGGCAGGCGATCCTGCTCAGCGTACATTGCGCGGATTTCACGCGGGGTCATGTCGACCAAGAAATTGGCGGCAAAGTAGGACACCAGATGCTCCTATTCTTGTGTTAGATACTCGCATCATCACTTTCATCGTCGTCAGGGACAGGCAGCAGCCGAACCAGCGTCGTCCTGTGGCCCTGATTACGAATAGCGATCAGCCCGGCGGCCGCTAGGCGCGGTAGCCAGCGGCACTTGTCAAAGCGGCTCAAGCCGAACTTGGCCATAAGGCTCTGCGACACCGGCACCCAGTCCTGTTTTTTCAAAGCGGCCTGATGGCGGATTGCAAGATAGAGCCCGACCGGGGTGTAGGACGTAGCCGAAACCTTGCAGGCTCGTCGAATGTGCGTGAGCAGGATCGGCCCTTTCAGGAACTCGGCATCTCGTGCGGCAGCACGGGCAGCACGGGCCGGTGGCGTCTCGATCGGGGCGCGGGCAGGTGCCGCCGGATTGACCCTGATGCGATCTAGGGCGGTGTTGGCGGTGCTCATGCCCGCCTCCGCTCGCGGAAAGGTCGAAGCAGCTCTGTGATGCTGTTCCAAAGTTCCACATCGCGGCCGTCGGGATCTCGGTAGGTCTCGGGATAGCGATACACGTGCGCGTTGGTTCGCAGCTCGAAACCGTCGAGTACCAGACGAGATGCTTCGGCCATCGCCGCACGCATCTCCGACACTGCATGATCGATTTGGTCGGATGGCGCCTGGATTAGGACCGCATCATGCACCGGTGCGCAAATGTCGACGCCACGCTCAAAGCCGAGAATGCACGCGATCCGCAGCATCTCCCCGCCCGCGCTCTGCACAGGCCAGTTCCTGAACATATTCGGCTTGGCGCTCGCGACGGCGTGGACCCGCCAGCCGAACATCGTCGTGTTACGACCAGTCAGAATGGTCTGGTCTACTTGTGCATCTGACCATTCCCAGAACCGCGGGTAGGTGTCGCGATGGCATTGCAGCAGTTCCCGGGCTTCAAATCCGAAGATGCCTAGGCGGTCGGCCAGGGAATGCTCGGCTAGTCCATAGGCGGTCCCGAGCACGACCGGCTTGAAGCGGTCGCGGTCGGCCTTGTGCGTTTCCTTGGTGGCGTCGGGCGGGATCAAGCCCGCCTGCTTGCCGAAGCTCAGGTAGACATCGCCGGAGCGATAGGCATCCAGCATCAAAGGATCGCCCGAGAGCACGGCCATGATGCCCGGCTCCTGCGCACTCCAATCAAGGTACGCAACGGCCCACCCCGGCGGCGGCTTGATCAGGCGCCGCATCCAGACGTGCGGCCCGAAGATGAACTTGACGTTCGATGGCTGATTTCGGCCCGTGCGCGAGCGGTATGCCGACAGCAGCGCCCGATTGCGGCCATCGGCGCCGACCTGCACATCATTCAGGCGCATCTTGGAGAGTGTCGAGCGCAGCTGCTGCAGCGGCATCAGGACTGGGTGCGCCTTGGCCTGCTGGCGAAAGTACTCATCAGTCAGGTCGAGCCGCCCGGTCGGAGTGTGTCGCCATGCGATGCCGTGCCGTTTCAGGTAATCGGCGAACGCCGCCAGATTGAACGACCGCCCCTTAAAGACGCGGTAGGCCGCATTAGTGCGCTCGATCAGGCTGTCCTGGATGTCGTCCCAGTGCTCACGCAGCAGCTCGAGCATCGGCACGTCGATCGGCACTCCGATCCATTCCATGCGTGCGGCCGCGGTCATGTAGCGGCCGCGCAGCAACGCCCGCGGCAGGTCGATCCCGTCTTGCATCTGCTGCAGTAGCCGCTCCAGGGATATGACGTCTTCCAGGCAATAGCCGGTGATGGCGGCGCGATCATCGGCGCTCCAGGGGCCGCCGGTCATCACCAAATCACGCATGTGGCTCTTCGAGCGCAGTTCCTTGGCGACCATACAAACCGGTTCGGGACGATTGCCGCCCCTGGCCACAAACTCAAAGTCGTACGCAGTGATCTCGCGAAAATCATCAAAACGAATGTCGTTCTTGAAAGTCATCAGTAGCCCCCTGAAATGAGAGAAGGCGCCCGACCTGGAGCGCCTTCCCGAGTTGGAAATCAGTCCCTAGCCGCAAGCAGCTTCATGACCGGATGGTCATAGCCGGTGATGAGCTTGCCGCGGTCGAAGAACGCCTTCTCGACGATCTCGTCCATCGTCAGATCGGGCCAGATCGGATCACGGCTTTTTTCGCCGTCGCGCTGGCGCCGCACCTTGTAGCCGCCGCTAGCGCGATCGGGGATCAGCCGCACCCATTCCGTCATTCCGATGTGTGCAGCTTCGTCGGCGGTGCGGCTCCAGTCGTTCCATTTGCCATCACCATCGGGCTGTTTCACGGGCCAGACGCGCACTGACTTGCTCAGCCGCGGCATGACCACATAGAGCGTGTAGCGATGTGCTTCCGTGAACAGCAGATCGCTCTGCATCTCGTAGGACAGAATATAAAACCCGTCGTCGATCTCGTCCTTGAGCTGGAGCCCGGCCACTTGCAGGCGATACTCGGCGTCCGGCCGCACCCGGAACCAGGTCTGGCCGTGCGGCTTGCCGACCGGGATTGCGAGCTGCTCATCGGCGGTGGCGTTCTCCACCGTGGCCGGATCCAAGCGGATCGATGCGATCGAGTGTTTCGGCTTGCTCTCGCCGACGACGGAGAGCTTGGGTTCGGCGTCGATCCGCACCTTGGTGCGTACGGGTTCGGTCGGCTCCGGCTTGGCGTTCTCGCCGACCTGAGCGGCCTGAACCCGATCGACAGTGCCGTTGTTGTCGCCCTCATCCATTTCCGATGCGGACGGTGCGTCGGGATCGGGTGCGAATTGTGCCCCATTGCGAGCCTTGATCTCGTCGGTGTCAATGATGCGATTCAGATTTTCAGTGCTTTTTGCTGCCACGGTTTTCTCCCCCTGTTGGCATGGTGATGCGACCAATGACAAAAGCCGTGCGGGCGCGTCGGTCGCGGCACGTGCAGGCACGGTGGTGGAAGCGATTTTGTTTTGGAGCTTCTGGTGGGATTGCTAAATAACATCAGCTGATGACTTTCTTGCTTGGCGGCGGGAAACTTCGGCGGACATTCGAGATCTCCCGAAAACGGCCCGCTTTCACGAGCGGGCCGTTTTCACATTTCGGTTTCGGTTAGGCGGCAGGCCGCTGTGGCATCGTGCTAAGCATTTGCGCGGCACGAATGCGATCAACTACCCAGCGGCGGCCAAGCAGCACGCCCGGCAAACTGCCTTCCTGTAGTGAGATGCGAACTCGCTTGGGGGCTACACCGTGCTCACGTGCCCACTCGGCAGCACCCACAAAACGTTGGCTTTCCGGTATTTGGTCGATGTGCATATTTCTCTCCCTTTCGGATCGACGGATTATTTAGCGTGCGATTTTGGTACTAAGACCAAGTTGTTGATCTTTCCGCATCCGAAACGTTTACAGACGTGATTTTTATGGAGAAATAGACATCTTATTCGTTACGGTTCCCTGACAGTCTAGGCATAAAAGCACCCTGACGGCACACACCCAGGGTTCGGGCTCGACTATTTGATGCTGGTGCCGCTCGACACAAATGTCCGAACGGTGTGAGACGGTTTGCGCGCGCTCGAAACGGGCGGTTAGGTTCGGGGGGTTTACGCCGCCGTGATTGGTACTGTGGAGCACATACTTGTTGCTGTGGAGCC
>JBKPDF010000026.1:0-14785 GCA_046727735.1 Pseudomonadota bacterium
GTACCAGTCCGGGTGTGCGTCCTTTTCGGCGAAAAACGCAGGGAACATATTGATGAGACGCTTGCAATGTTGCTGGCAGAATTCCCGCCAGATCTCCACCTGTCGACTGTCGCGATCATCGTTGGCGAGCTGCGTGGGCCACGGATAGACGACGATCGACAGCGGAATCCGGCGTGAAGCGAGAAGGTCGGCCAGCTTCGTCATATTGCGCAGAGATCGGGTGATCCCGCCCTCCACCCCGAGAGGATCATACCAGTGCCCTACGTCGATCGTCGGTATGGTCCAGCCTCCAATAGCGTACCTGTACAGCAGATTGAAGGTCAGCTCAGCTTTGGATGTGACCGGTTTCCCACGTAGATATCGAATCTCGTTCTTCATCATTGGGACCAGCTTATCGATGATGACGAAATTTCTCTTCAACAGCGTCTTGCGAGACTCGCGTTTCTGAAGAATTTGGAGCTCGGCGGGATCGCAATACGCAAAGTAGCGCGGGTCATCGTCGATACAAAAGTAGCTTCTGGATTCATCCCACACGTCCGAAATATCGGAAAACACCACCATTTCGTCGAATCGAAGCCCCCGGTCGAGCAGCGCCCTCGTCTTCCTGTAGTAGATGACCGGGGAGTACGAGCCGACGCCGGCATTGAGAAACTCGACTTTGTCATTCCGCTGCTGTCCGGCTTGATACAACAGCCCGGCGAACGTGTCTTCGAAACGGTGTAAGCCTTCGGTGAAGGAATCGCCCATGAGGACGACGCGTCGGCCGGAAGATGCGAGAGGCACCGATCGGACACCGGCATCCCGAAAACCCAGACTGTTCGTGTAAACCGGAAAACGGTCCCAGCCCCAGCCGCGGTAGCCCGCAAAATTGGGCTTCAGTCCGTGGTGGTACTCGGGATCCGAAATTCCGGCCAACGTATCTTCGTTGTAGAGGAAATTCGAGTAGAGCAGGTCGAACGTGAACAGCAGAAGCACGCAATAGGCGATAACGAGAACACCGCGTAGGGTGCGGGATTTGGAGTGTCGAAGAGTTTCGAGCGCGACGGTTGATTGCATATTCATAAATGGGTTCAGCAACCGCGCAACATGGAAATGTGAGGCCGAGATGCGCCTACAAGAGGTGCTTGGCGAGCGCCTCGTACATCAGTTTGTTGCCTTCAGCCGTCCAGTGGACGTCGCCCTCGAGGAATAGGCGCTCGTACCAGTCGCGATGGGAGTCCTTGAATGCAAAAAACGCCGGAAACGCGTCGATGAATTCCTTGCAATTACTCCTGCAGAAATCGCGATACAGGGCGATTTGTCGACTCTCGCGGTCGTTCATGGCCAATTGCAAGGGCCAGGGATAGACCGCTACGATGAGCGGGATGTGGTGCTCTGCAAGAAGGTCCGCGAGCTTCTGCATATTTTGCAGGGAGCGCGCTATTCCGCCCTCAATACCCAATGGGGCATAATATTTGTCAACCGCGTAGATCTCATCAAACTTGAAGCCTGGAATGGTCCAGCCCGCGATCGGATTTCTGTAAAACACGGCTACCCGGTCCTCTTCTTTTGTCGAAGTCCAGTATTTTCCTCTCGCGCGCCGGAGCTCCCGCTTGGCTAAGAGCAACATCTTGTCCGTGATGACAAAATGCCTTCTCAGGAACTTCTTGCTGTTGCGCCTCTGCTTGAGGAATTCCAACTCCGATGGCTCGCAATATGCGAAATATCGTGGATCTTCATCGATGCAGAAGTACCGATGAGCCTCGTCCCACACATCGGAAATGTCCGGTACGACCACAGCTGCATCGAATTTCAGACCCTGCTCGATCAGGTATTTGATCTTGCGATAATAAATGATGGGTGAATACGATGAGAGCCCCGCATTGAGGAACTCGATCGGCTTTGTGCGCTCCTGGCCGGCGCGGTACAACATGCCTGCGAAAGACTCTTCAAAGGCGAGGGAGCCCTCGGTGAAGGAGTCGCCGATCAAAAGAATCCGTTGTGTGGTAGGCACAAGCGGCACATCCCTGGCGCTTCCATCCTTGAACCCCAGGCTGTTCGTGATGAAGGGAAAGGTGCCGTAGCCCCATTTACGTTTGCCCACAAATTTCGGTATGACGGTGTGGTCATATGCGGGGTCGGAAATATGAGCAAACTCGTCGTAATCGTAGATGAAAGTGGAATAGATGAAATCCAGGCCGAGGAAGATAGCTATCCAATACAGAACCAAGAGAGTCCGGCGCAGCGCACGCGATATCCACACTGGCACAGTCTGGACGGCATCAGAAATGGTGGCGAGAGCCATGTTTACCTCAAAGACCTTTCGCGCGTGGTAACGAACGAGTGGAACTTCGATCTTCGTGGAGGGCAGGAGGCACCATGGAACAGCTTTCCTATAAAAGATGTTTGGCAAGCTCGCGGAACACGATCTTGTGGCCCTCTGTGGAAAAATGTACGTCACGCTCGATAAAGAGTCGGTCGCACCAGTCTTGGTGCGCATCCTTCTCGGCAAAGAACGCCGGAAATAGGTCAATGAATTGCGTGCAATGCCTAACGCAGAATTCTCGCCACATCGACACCTGGCGGCTTTCGCGATCATCGTACAAAAGCTGATTCGGCCAAGGATAGACCACGATCGTGAGCGGGATACGACTTCGGGCCAGGAGATCGGCAAGCGCTTGCATGTTCTTCAGGGATCGGGCTACGCCGCCCTCGACCCCCAACGGCGGCAATTCCACTGTAGACCCCGGTAAAGTCCAACTTCCATACCGATAGGCATTCACCACGTGGGAAGCTCGAGTCATGTTTGTGCTGGGATGGCGCCAATCGTGGATCGCCGACTTGATAGTCCGCCGCACCCGGTCCGAAACGATGAAGTTTCGCTCGAGGAACCCCGGAGGCTTCAGCTTCGGCTTTGGTGCCTCCGATCCGCAGTAGCCCTTGTAGGCCGGATCATCATCGAAACAAAAATAGTCTCCCGCTTCATCCGGCACATCGGAGATATCGGAAAACACGATCACCCCATCAAACTGCAGCCCGATATCCAGGAGGTATTTGATCCTTTTGTAATAGAGGACAGGAGAGTAGCCCGCGGCGCTTCCATTGAGGAACTCAACCGGCGTGGCACGATCTAGTCCAGCGCGATAAAGTAATCCAGCGAATGTGTCTTCAAACGCTACCCCGATCCCTTCGGTGAACGAGTCCCCCATCAAAAGCACTCGATGATCGCGCCCCACCAGCGGCACGACACGGGTAGAAGCATCCTTGAAGCCGAGGCTATTGGTGTAAAGCTGGTGAGAAATGAAACCCCAGCCGTCAGTGCCCGAAAAATTAGCGGCAAGCCCGTGATGATATCGAGCATTGGCTACGCGTGGAGAGGCACGCGCTGGATGGACTTCGGGGATGACGTAGATGAAATTGGAGTATATCGCGTCGAAGACTAGAAGAAGGCCAAGGCAATAAAGCGTGGAGAGACAGCCACGCCTGATAGAGGCTGGCACTCGCGAATACAATGAAGGCTCCGCTCGAAGCGCATCAATCGAGTGCACGTTTCTGCCCTAGTCGCTACGTGATGTTAGGTTTGACAGCATTGCCGCTCCCCTATTTAGCCGGATCTTGGCTGCTATATGGCCGCGCCACTTTGGCTGGCGCTCTCGAGTTGAGGAGATGATCGGCGAGCTCACGAAATATGATCCTGTTACCCGCTGCGGAATAGTGCCAGTCACCAGGAATAAACAAGCGATCGTACCAGTCGTCATGTGTATCCTTTTCAACGAAAAATGCCGGCAACAGATCGATGAATTCTTTGCAGTTGCCATTGCAGAAGTCTCGCCATATGGCCACGTAGCGACTATCGCGGTCGTTATGGGCGAGCTGCCTGGGACTCGGATATACCGCGACGATCAAGGGGATGCCGCGGCTTGCCAACAAGTCGGCAAGGGATTGCATGTTCTTCAAGGCGCGCGTGATACCGCGCTGTAGGTCGAGCGGTGGGAAAACAGAACTCCCCCAGCTGTCCTCCGAAAGGGTCCAGTCGGTTTTGTGAATATTCAGATTAAAGGGCTCGTGAGTGTTGAATCCGTGACGCCACTCCGCAATCTTTGTCTTGACGAATACGCGAACGGCATCCGAGACAACGAAGTTTCTGGCCAGACGGCTGGGCGGTCGGGGCGGTATACAGAAAGCCCGATAATGAGGATCATCATCGATACAGAAATAAAACATCGCCTCATCGATCATGTCACCCAAATCCGGCAAAACCACCACTTCGTCGATCTTGAGGCCATGATCGAGGAGAAACTTGATCTTCTTGTAATAAATCACCGGCGAATACGATATTACACCTGCATTCAGGAACTCTGTCCTCGGTTCCGCATGCTGTCCTGCTTCAAACAGCAGCCCAGCGAATGTATCCTCGAAGACCAGCCCGACTCCTTCCGTGAACGAGTCGCCCATCAGGAGAACGCGGCGGGTCTCGGACCTTAGTGGAACCTCGCGGACCGTCAGTGGAACCTCGCGGACCGTCGCATCTCTGAATGCGAGGCTGTTCGTGCGGAAAGGATAGCGGATCGGACCCCACGTGCTGTACCCGGAAAAGTTCGGGGCGAGACCATGGTCGAATTCCGAAACCGCTCTACGATGCTCGTGTCCTTCGTAAATGAAGTTCGAATACAGAAGATCGAGGCACAGAAAAATGGCAGCGCAATAGGCTCCCATCAGCGATCGCTGCAGACCGCGACTCAGAAAGCTGGTGCCCCCCTTGGTTGTCATCAATCGAGCTCGTATTTGTCCTTGTAATCTTCGGCTCTCGAGCGATCCTGGGCCGATTTTTCCAGGTATGCATTGCCGCAGACGAGAGCGTCGATGTCCGTGCCCATGAAGCAGCGGAAAGCGTCCTCGGGGGTGCACACGATCGGTTCGCCCCGCACGTTGAACGAAGTGTTGACCAGCACGCTGCAGCCGGTGCGCTGCTTGAATGCGCGCAATAGTGCGTCGTATCGCGCATTGGTATCCGTATGTACGGTCTGCACCCGCGCTGAATAGTCGACGTGCGTGACCGCCGGAATTTCCGAGCGCACCACATTGAGCTTGTCGATGCCGAACAGCCGCTGCTCCTCCGGGGTCATCGCGCGGCGGCGGTCCGGCTTCACATCGGCAACCAGCAGCATGTAGGGACTGTCGCGATCGAGCTCGAACCAGTCGGCGACGTCTTCGCGCAGCACCGAGGGGGCGAAGGGGCGGAATGATTCCCGGAATTTCACCTTGAGGTTCAAGAGCTTCTGCATGTGCGGCGAGCGCGGATCGCCGAGGATCGAGCGATTGCCGAGCGCGCGCGGGCCGAATTCCATCCGCCCCTGGAACCAGCCGACCGCCTTGCCTGCCGCGAGCGCGTCGGCGGTGCGCGCCGTCCCGGCTTGCTCCGTCATCAGCTCGAAACGGGCGCCGGCGGCAGCCAGTCTCTTGGCGATGTCGCGATCGGTGAACGACGGACCGAGATAGCCGCCGTTCATGCGATCGGTTCCGGCGGTCCGCGGTTTGCCCAGTTCGGTGTGCCAGACGGCAAGCGCGGCTCCGACGGCTCCGCCGGCGTCACCGGCGGCCGGTTGGATCCAGACATCGCGGAATGCGCCGTCTCGCAGGATCTTGCCGTTGGCCACGCAGTTGAGCGCGACCCCGCCCGCAAGACATAGGTTGGGCAACCCGTATTCCCGCGCCAGCGTGCGGGTGACGCGCAGCAAGATCTCCTCGGTCACCGCCTGCACCGAGGCCGCAACATCCATGTGAAATTGCGTCAAGAGCTCCGTCTCGGGTTGGCGCACCGGTTCCCCAAACAGGTCCGCGAAACGGTCGCTCGTCATGGTCAGGCCGGTGCAGTAATTGAAATAGGATTGGTCCAGCCGAAAGGTCCCGTCGGCCTTCAGGTCCACGATCCGGTCGAGGATCAAGTCCTTGAATCGAGGCTCGCCGTAGGGCGCCAAGCCCATGACCTTGTATTCGCCGGAATTGACCTTGAACCCGGTGTAGTACGTGAACGCGGAATACAGCAGCCCCAGCGAATGGGGAAAATGCATTTCCTTCTCGATCCTCAGCTCGCGTCCGCGCCCCACCGCGACCGTCGCGGTCGCCCACTCGCCGACACCGTCGATCGTAAGGACCACGGCGTCCTCGAACGGAGAGGGGAAGAACGCACTCGCTGCGTGGCTATAGTGGTGCTCGGTAAACAGCAGGCGCTCGCCGATCGTTCGATCGGCCCCCAATCGGCGCAGCTCCTTGATCAGCAGGTCCTTCTGGAACAGCTTTTCCTTGAGCCACACCGGGAGCGCCTTGCGGAACGAAGTGAAACCACGCGGCACGAACGCAACGTAGGTTTCGAGTAGACGTTCGAATTTCAGAAACGGCTTCTCGTAAAAGACGACGTAATCGACGTCCTCGAGCTCGATTTCCGCCTGCTCGAGACAGGCGGCAATCGCCCGTCGGGGAAACGAGGAGTCGTGCTTGATGCGGGTAAAGCGCTCTTCCTGGGCGGCGGCGACGATGTCGCCCCCGATCACGAGTGCAGCCGCGCTGTCGTGATAAAACGCCGAGATGCCGAGGATGCGCAAAACGAGCTCAGAACAAGGTGTAGACGAACGGCGCGAAAGCCGATCCGGTGGTGAGCACGACGAGCCCGCCGAACACCAGCGACATCAATATGATCGGCAGCAGCCAATATTTCTTCCGCACCCGAAGAAACTGCCAGAGTTCCTGCAGAAGGCTCATGAGGTTCCTCAAAATTGACGCTTCATCGTGCCCCGTTCGGGGCTGCCGTCGTCCCGCACCGCCCAGTAGCTCGATCGGCTTGGCTCCCGCTGTAGGCCGAGCACGTCCCTTCCCGTGAGCCGAAGCACGAGTCCGGTGGGCAGAAACGTCGTCACATAGAGCAACGCCATCACGATCGGAGTGGTCACGGCGCCGATCAGCAGTCCGAAGCGGAACCAGGCGACGTTCAGCGGCCGCAGCACCGCCGGCCACGCCCACCCGACGACCACGAATGCAGCGGCGAGCAGGAGCGCCCATAGCCGGATCGTCCCGCCGCCGACCAGCGGCCAGAGCGCGATCGTTGTGAAGACGGTGGCAAAAACGAGGCCGAAGCTGCGTTCCGAGCCCATGGTGACTTCGCCGTGTTCGGGGCCGGAAGAACCCTGAGAGCTCCCGCGCAAAAAACGCGCAAGCGGCGCTTCCAGAAGTTGCTTCGGAAAGTTCATCGCGTCCCCGTCCCGCCGCGTCCGAGCGCTGGCGCACCCGCCACTCAACGCCCGATTGCCCCATCCATCCGGCTCGCCGGCCTGGCCACAGGCGAGCTGAGGACTTTCCCAACAGCAAGGAGAAGGAATGAAAAACCTCAATGCGGTCACATTGTGGCTCGCCGCTGCGGCCTTTGCGCTGTCTAGCTGGGCGTTCACCCATCCCCAGCGCGGCTTTAGGGGGCCGACTAAACAACTTCCATTAGTCGGCCCACTGAACCCGTCGACTATTTAAGAGAAGCTGGACGTCCCTTTCTCAGGCGCACACCCGGCCCACCGTCGTTCGGGTAAAGAAATTCTATGCCGGCACCTTCGAGAGCCCTTTGTAATTTCAAGCTTGTTTCCGGCCGGCCGCCCAAGAATCCCTTCCCAGCTTCCAATCTCTTTACCGTGGGCAGGGAGACTCCAGACGCAGCTGCGAGCTCCTGTTGCGACCAGTCTAGCAGCGCCCGCGCCGCTTTGAGCTGGAAGATTGATACTTTCAGTATTGACTTTGGTTTCCGCATTGTCGATACTTTTAGTATTAATAAAGGGAGGTGAGGAATGCGATCAAACTCATTCCGTACTCACCGTAGAGAATTCATCGGCGGCTCCGATGCGCAGGTCATCATGGGCGCCGACGAGTCAGCTCTTTTGCGTCTCTGGCGAGAAAAACGGGGCGAAATCGGACCCGACGACCTCTCGGACAACCTCATCGTCCAGCTCGGGGTCGCGACCGAGGCCCTGAATCGGCACTGGTTCCAGCGCAACACGAGACGCACCTTGAAGGATGTCCAGCGCCGAATCAAACATCCAGTCCTTCGCTGGATGGCGGCGACCCTCGACGGGATCGTCGCCGAGACGGGCGCAGTGTTCGAGGCAAAGTTCATGCTGCCGTGGTCTTTTTCCCAGGAAGCCGCTGCTGAAAAGTACATGCCCCAGCTCCAGCACAACATGTGGGTCACGAACGCCAAGCTTTCAGTGCTGTCGGTGATCACTGGAGGCGGCAAGTGGGTAGAGATAACCGTTCCGGCTGATTCGCTCTATCAGCACTTATTGCTCACGGCTGAAAAAAAGTTCTGGCGATGCGTCGAGAACGGGGAGCCTCCACGGTTATTCGGCGTCGAAGCACCGCGGGCGCGCATCGAGGCCGTTCGGGTCGTTGACATGAGCAAATCGAACAGCTGGGCGGAATTCGCCGGCATCTTTTTACAGACGCGCGAAGCATACGCCGAGCACGAGCGGGCTAAGGCCGAGCTTAAGGCACTGGTTCCTGAGGATGTTCGAGAGGCGATCGGTCATGGAATCCGAGCCCGCCGGTCAAAGGCAGGGGCGATCAGTTTTGATGTTCTCGAGCAGGAGGTCGCCGATGCACCGGTCCAGTGAATCGATCGCGGCGCTGGCGGCGGCCCTCGCCAAAGCCCAATGCGAACTTGCCAACCCCGAGAAATCGCTCGTCGCGTCGATTGGCGGAGACCGGCCAGGGGAGGGGGCGCGCAGCTTCCGCTATGCTCCTCTGTCGAGCGGGCTCGACATTGTCCGCAAGGCGCTCGGTCAGCAGCAGATCGCAACAGTTCAGACGACTGCGATCGATGGCGGGACCGGGACGGTGAACCTCACGACGGTTCTGGCGCACGCGTCGGGCGAATGGATCGCCTCCGACTGGCCGGTGTGCCGACTCGCCGATTGCGCGAGCCCGCATCGGATGGGCGCCGCGCTGACCTATGCCCGACGCTATGCGCTTTTTACACTGGTCGGCATCGCCGGCGAGGATGACCTCGACGCGCCCGATCTAAACGGTCGGCCGCATGGGTCAGCGGGCGCTGCCGATAGGGTCGCAGTCGATGTCCGCAATTCCCTCTGGCATCACGGCAAAGGAAACCGTGAGCGCCCGGTTATTCTCGACGCGCACAATTCAGCCGCGCTCCGAGATCAACTCATCCAGGAGATCGTGGGTCTCGACTCCGCGGAACAGGCTGCACATTGGGCGCGTTCGGCACTCTTGGCAAAGAACAGGCTGACGGCGGACGATGCCCGGCTGGTGCAGGTGGCTTTCGAGTTTCGCCTGTCAGCGTTCGCGGTGGATGCAGGTCGGGGGCGGGTGGAAAACGATCCAGGATCGTCGGTGGTGCCCGCGACGTCATCGAATGCACCAGAACCCTCCCCCCAATCCGCGCCCGCCCAGGAGCCTCCCAGCCCTGAGGTGCAGCCGGTCAGCCGGCGCTCGGGACGAGCGAGCGCCGGTGGCGTCGACAAGAGTGTGCTCACCCTGGCCGAGATCCGCCGCTATCGGGACAAGGCCCATCTCAAGTTCGTGGCCTCGCGCTCGTGCCTTGTCTGCGGGCGCAAACCCGCGGACCCGCATCACCTGCGCTGCAGGTCAAGGCGCTGGGCCGGAAGGTCAGCGATGAGTTCACCGTGCCGCTCTGCCGGCTTCACCACCGCGAGGTCCATCGCGCCCGCAACGAAGCGGAGTGGTGGTCCAAACTGGGCCTCGATGCCGTGGCGACCGCGATCAGGCTGTGGAAGATGACCCGTGCGGCGGGTGAGCCGACGCTGCACACGGCGGCAAAGCCCGACACCGCGCAACGAGGGAGAGCGCCGTTGCGGAGAAGGTCCGGGCCCGACGCAGAACTCGACGACGTGCTTCGGAACCAGCTTAACCCGCGCCCGCCGCATGACTTCGCCCGATTAGATCGAGGCGAGCCGGCGTAATGCACCTCAAAACCAGTCGGCCGACCACTATCAACCGAAGCAGGTCTCGGGCCGGAAAACGTTGGACCACGGGTTCGCGGCCGACATCGCTCCTGAGCCTCGCGAGGAGCGCAGGGGTCCTTGTGGTACGTATAATCGTCGCCAAGTTCTTCCCAAATTGTCGCACGTCGGAATGTTCATCAATTCGGTCAATCCATTGCACACCACATCCTTGCAGCAGGCGCGCGCCGCTGCCCAAGCATTGCGAATAACGCTGCAGGTGCTCGACGTGCGTGCATCGGAAAATCTGGACGGCGCCTTCGCCGCCATCCTCAAGGAGCGGCCGGAGGCGCTCCTCATCCTGGCTGACCGTGTGTTCCTCCATAACCGCGCAAGCATGATGGATTTCGCCACCCAACGGCGTCTGCCAAATGTCAATGCTTACCGCGAATTAGTCGAGGCCGCGGGTTGATGTCGCTTGGGCCGAGCTATGAGGAAATGCATCGACGCGCCGCGACCTATGTGGACAAGCCTGCCGACCTGCCGATCGAGCAGCCGACCAAGTTCACGCTCGTCGTCAACGTCAAGTCCGCCAAAGCGATTGGTATCGACCTGCCACCGATCTTGCTCTCCCGCGCCGACGAGGTGATCGAATAGGCGGAGTGACTTCCGCTTGTAGCACATCTCAGAAGAACTGATTGGCGCCGCAAATGTCGGCATCGTGGTCGGAAGCGGACGTGCTATGAGCCAAAGCGGATTAATCGTGGCAATTGCTGGCGGGTTGGCGCCGAGCCTAAGTATGTCCCCGCGACTGCGCAGTCGGTTCGGTGTCGGCATCCCCAAGAGCAGGCAGGCTCACCGTGAAACAGCTGCCGCACTCAACCTCATAGGCCACGTCGCCACCATGGCGGCGCGCAATCTGCCGCACCAGCGCGAGCCCGAGGCCCGTTCCTTGGGAGCCGGACACTCCGGCGACCCGGTGAAACGGTAGAAACAATCCCGCGCGCTCGCTCTCCCCGATCACCGGTCCTTGGTCGCGGACGCGAAGCACCGCGCGGTCGTCCCGCACCGCCAGGCTGACCTCGACGGGCGGCCGCCCGTGACGCTCGGCATTCTCGACGAGGTTGCGGATCATGCGGCGCAGCAGCATCGGATCCCCGCGCATCGGGATCGGCTTTCCTTCGACGCTGCAGCCTTCGTAGCGCGCGCATTCCTCCGCTGCGAGCGCAAGCAGATCGATCTCCTCGGCATGGTCCAGATGCTCGACGGCATCGAGCCGGCTGGCGAGCAGGATCTCGTCGACCAGCCGGTCGAGCTCGGCGATATCTTTCTCGACCTCGGCCTTCCAGGCGGGATCGTCCTTGGCAAGCTCGACGCCTAGTCGAATGCGCGTGAGCGGCGTGCGCAACTCGTGCGATGCATTGGCGAGCAACATCTTGTGGGCTTGCACCAGCGCCTCGATCCGGCCCGCAGCTTGGTTGAAGCTGTCGGCGAGCTTCGCTACCTCATCGCGCCCCTCCACCTTAACGCGCGCTCTGAGATCCCCAGCACCGAGCGACTGCACGCCCATCTGCAACCGCTCCAGGCGTCGCGTCAGCCGTCGCACCACCGGCAACGCCCCGAATGCCACCGCAGCCGCGATCGAGCCGAGGAAAGCAATCAGCATGAGCGCGGGCGGACGGCGCGGGCCCGAAATGCGTGCAACGAGCCAACGGCCATCCGGCAGATGGATCAGATAGGCGGGTCCGGAGGGTCCGTACAGCCTGCCCGGATGGCTGTTGAGACCGGGAGCCGGGACGGGCCTGCCCGCGGAAGCAAGCTGCTCGCCGGCGGCGTCGAACAAAGCGACATCGGTTCCAAAGCGCGCTGAAAGCCGCGAGATGGCCTGCTGCTGCGCCTCGCGGGATGCGCTCGCGGGAGGAACCAATCCGGCCGCGAGCTCGCCGGCGATCTCGAACGGCTCGCCGAACGGCGGAACGTTTGCGATGAAGTGCCAGACGATACCCGCCGTCAGGACGACGAGGAGCAGGCTGCCGACAATCGTGAAGTAGACCTGCAGATAGAGCCGGCGCATCGGTTCTCGCCCGCGTCACGTCTGCGCCTTGGCGAACAGGTATCCGGCACCGCGGACGGTGATGATGCGCCGCGGCTTCTTCGGATCGTCCTCGATGGCGGCGCGGATGCGCGAAACGTGCACGTCGATCGAGCGGTCGAAGGCTTCCAGAGTTTCGCCTCTGACGCGGTCCATCAGCGCGTCGCGCGACAGGACCCGCCCAGCATGCTCGGCGAGCGCCAGGAGCAGCGCGAATTGGTAGCTCGTGAGCGCACGCGGTGCTCCGTCGAGCCGCACCTCGCGAGATCCACGGTCGATCTCCAGCCGCCCGAAGCGCAGGATATCGGATTTTGCACCGTCCCGGCCCCGGCGAAGGATGGCGCGCAGCCGAGCCAACAGCTCGCGCGGCTCGAAGGGCTTGGGCAGATAATCATCCGCGCCCATTTCCAGGCCGACCACCCGATCGGTCGCATCGCCACGAGCAGTGAGCATGAGGATCGGCGTGTCGGAGCGGACCCGGATTTTTCGGCAGATTTCGAGCCCGTCCATGTCCGGCAGCATCAGATCGAGGATAATAGCGTCCATGGCCTCGCGGCCATGAGCCGCGAGACCGCGCGCTCCGGTTTCGGCGTGGACCACATGAAATCCCGCCTTGCCGAGATACTCCTCGAGCATACCGGCGAGGCGGAGATCATCTTCGATCAGTAGAATCCGATGGTCTGCCATCAATCGCGATGCCAGCGCGCCCATGGGGGGCGATCGGACGCTCCCACCCAGTCTGCGATTCTTCGGCGCTGTTCTGGGGTCAACACGTCGGAGGCATCGCCGAGCGCCTGGGCGATGCGCTTGCTCGCCATCTCCGCGAGTCCCAGGTGCTCGGCGCGTAGCCGCTCGATCGCCTCGCGGTCCACATTAGGTGCGGTCAATAAGGCAAGGGCTTGGCCGCGCGCGGCGTGCGCCTTCTCCCGCAGCGGAAGGAGGTCGTGCACGGCTGATTTGGCGATAGTGGCAAGCTTCTGCTGTTGCTCCGACGTCGCGTCGAGCTCGATCGCCAGATGCTTGGACCCGCGGTCGATCCGTTCGTCGATTTGCGCGGGGCTGAGTGGGCCGCCGTGCCCCCAGCCGCCGCCTAGGAATCCGTGATGCGATCCGCCCATGAAGCTCGGATGCCAGCCGTAGCCCTGGGCGAACGCCGCAGTCAGCAGACCGATGGTCAGGCCCGCGGCGAGCGCGAACACGATCCAGAGGCGGTAATCCCGTTGCGGCGTTTCGGTTGGCGCTCCTGGCGCTCCCGTGCTGTGATTCGTCATTTTCTTTCTCCTGTCGCGATCGCAGGCGAAACACCTGCGAGCCCCAACATAGGAGAGCCGGCTTTCCGCTCTATCTCGCGCACGTAAAGTTTTGTAAAGCTCGTCCCAGGCGAGGATGACCAAGCGCTTTGCTACCAACGGCGCAACCGCCGAGCCCCGTTCCAACCCCGCAGCGTGGCGATGCAATTCTGGGTCGCTCCCCCACGATGCAGAATGATACCGTCAAGGTCTCCATGACGGCCCGTTCTGCTGACATATCGGCGGATTTTTGCTGACATATCGGCAGGGTACTTTGGGGAGAGCCCGGCCCACGCGGGCGGGCTTCTTAATGCCGCCGGTAGATTCCTCAGCCGCTCCGAGTCCCACCGCCGGGTTGAAAAAGGCGACCCGTCCCATTCACGATGTCCGCTTCCTCGGTAAATAATTGGGGTAGAGCGGACTAGCTGCGGACATCGTGAACATGGCGAGATTGACCCGGGGCCGACATCGAAGGTTCGGCACGGAAGGAGCGCGGATCTGTCAACCGACCTTTCGCGCCATCGCTCTTTCACCCTTGTTGGTGAGCACGGAAAAGGTAATGGCGACGAACGCCACAAAGGTGAGTACGGCATTAACAGCGTGTGAATATTCCCACTGTCGCCGCGCCATCTCGAAGTCTTCCGGTGTGACCGTATAATTGCTGCTCGCAACGTTCATCGGATAGGTGAACATCCAAAAAATCGCCTGCGTGGCGGCGAGGCAGAGGAATGCCGTGAGTGACAGAACACATGCAGTGCGATCGCTGCGCACCGTAAGTGTGTGCGTCAAGGTGAGGAGGAGCGCGGTGATAATGACTATGCCAAACAAGGACCAACCCGCATAGATCTTCTGCACGGTCATGTACTCGGCCACTGACATTGACATTTTATTGGCTAGCTCAGAAATATGCGCGCCAGCCGGCACCAAGCACAGCGCAACGCTGATGACAGCGAGCAAACGTATGGATTTGACTACCATGGATGCTCCTAAGCCGATTCAGGAACCTAGCCCCGCGACAGCTCAGCCATGTAGGCTCAAGCCGCCGGCCGGTGCACCAGGATACCGGACATCACGAGCGCGACGCCGACGAGCTCCTCGGCGCTCGGGATCTGGCGCAGCACGATCGCGCCGATGAGCGTGGCCGTGGCAGGGAGCAAAGCCAGCATCAATGCAAAGGTGCTACGAGGCAGTCGGGCCATCGCGAGCTGGTCGCATACGTAAGGAATGACCGAGGAGCACACACCGACCCCGATGCCGGCGAGGATCAGCCACGGATTGGCGAAGGCAGCCACGGCTTCGCGGAGGCCGATCGGCATGACGAACACCAAGGCGACCGCCATGGCGGCGCCCAGGCGGTTCACGCCTTCGCCCGCGCCCTCACGCGCCACGCGATGGCCGAGCACGATATAGGCGACGAACAGCAGCGCGTTGATCACCGCATAGGTGAGGCCCAGTGGATCGCTCGCCCA
>JBKPDF010000027.1:0-23688 GCA_046727735.1 Pseudomonadota bacterium
TTCCTCTATATCCTTAGCCGTTGTCTCGCTCGCTTCTATAATCGCCAGCGCTGAGAAATTGCCGATCTTGTCGATGCGCTCGCCCGCGGTGATCTCGGTCGCGGCTCCGTCAGCGCTTGCCCCGTGGCCCGCGAAATTACGCAACGCCTCTTCAAGATGGCGCTCGACTTGGTGCAAACCACTTTTACGGATTTCAGTCATGCCATGCCCCCAGAGTGCTTCTCCTGAGCCCCGCCCGATGTAGAAAGGGCCGCCGGTTTCACCCCATAGTCAACGGAGGTCTGGCAGGTATCCCCGCTATTCTCAGCGGGTTCCGCCGGCGGAATCGACGAGCCTCAATTCCGGCTGTTTCAGAGTAAGCGAGAACGGTCCCGGTCCAACAGGGGGCAACCTGGGACCGGGGCAGTCGGGCTGGCGAAAGCGAGTCCCGCAGGATTTACCGATTGTCCTCATGATCCTCGATCACCAAGATGCGTTTGCCCACTACTGGCCCACTTTTGCCTCGACCCGTACCGGCAGCGTGAAATAGAACGTCGACCCCTTGCCCGGCTCGGATTCGACCCAAATCCGCCCACCGTGCATCTCGATTGTTCGCTTGGCGATCGATAAGCCGAGACCGGTCCCGCCCTTCTTGCGCGTGATCGAGCTGTCGGCCTGTTGGAACTCCTCGAAGATTTTCGCCTGATCGGTGGGTGATAAGGATCAATACCCAGTGCTCCTAAAAACACCGTAATTTAAGGATATGGATCCAAACTGTCCGAGCAGAGGGAGCATGGACTGATGCTATGGAAGCCCAAACCAGCCGCGGAACACGACGACCGTGGAGGGCAATCACACGACTATGCCGACATAGTCCGTCCGGAGAAGCTGGGACATTGGGCTATAGAGAAGAACCCGGCGCTGAAGTATTTCCGCGAAGCTCTGCAAGACTGGGGAGAGCGCCTTGGCAACCCCAGCCACCGTCCAGTGTGTATGACTTGCTCCCACGAGTTCCGGGCCAATTCCAATATGCCCTCCGCGTGGATGTTCGTGCGGTTATCAGTCAACGAGGTTGGGGTGCCGAAACGCATGCTAGTGGTCGGCATCTGCGAGAGCTGTGCTACCAAGAATGATACCAGCCTCTTATCGAAGGGCTTAGCCGAACTCCGCAGAGCGTTTCCCGACATGCCCGAGTTCAAATTTCAGTTGGTTCAGGAAGCGTCGGACCTCCTGAACTGATTCGCGCCAACCTGATTATAATTTAATGGATGCATTGCGGTGGTCTTCACGCAGAGCAACCGGCGGCGAAAAAAGGCCACAGCAGCGGAGAAGGTCGGCGGAAGGGCAGGATGATTTGAGGTCGGCCCTGAGACGGAGAATTATTTGGGAATACATCTTGGGCCCTTTACTTGGCCCTTTCAGCGTTCCATTGCGCGGACATATCGCAATAAACGAAGCCAATCAGAGTTTTGCGCAGGTTCACCAATTTATCTCAGAATGTAATGAGTCTCTCGCCAAGTACCTGCCCGCCGGATTGCTCAATTCAGCAGGCGTTTCTATGGCTAAGTGGTCGCGAGAGGGTGAGGATATTATCAGCCATCTTACGCTCAAGAGCCTCAAAAGGCCGCAGGTGACTATTCCCATCCGGATCACAGTGGGGACGGATCAGGTAAAAATTGGTGACGAGTTAGTGTCAGTTTCTGATAGCGAGAAACTTCTGAATAGTATTTCCAGGAAGGTAGTTGATTTCTTCTCGGCGTAAGACACTGCCCCTCGTCCTGTCGGAAGCAGGATCTCGGGCCTCCGTGTCATAATCAAGGCTCTCGTTCGCCCATCAACTGCCCCGAATCCATGTAACGTTTATTGGTAATCGATCCTCGGTGCCAACTCGCCGGCCCCGAGCCAGGTTGATCAAAATGCCGCCGGAACCTCGGAACGTACCCGCCCCGTGGAAGCTCGATGATAACGTCATCCGTTGCACCCGGTCCGGCATAATAGTGCTTCAGCGCCCGCCGCAGCCGGCCGGCTTCCACCCGCACGATGGGGTCAGCCTGAGGGTCGAAATCCTCCCCACGCCCCAATGCCTCGGTGCCGATCGTGTAGCCCTTGATGCGGTCACTTTCGCCGCGAAGGGCCGTCTCGACGACAAACCGAAGAAACGACGATGAAGCTGGGTGACCCCGACATCGCGCCTGCGTGTGCCGGTGGGGGTTTTGATACAGGCTCTAAACAGAAAGGACATGAATATGCGCGCAGCGAAAAAGGCGAAATCAGTATCTTTGCTGAGTTCCATCGAAGCGGTTGTCAAAGGGGGCAGGGCCGTAGTTTCTGCTGATAACAGCATCATTATAGCTGGCAGCGGCCCTCGTGCCTCTGGCGGATCCCTACCTTCATCATTGCGCTAGCGCATCCCGGTAAACACTTCAGACCTCAGCGAGCGATTCGATTTCGACACAAAGGTCCGAATCGCGTTCGCTATCTTTGCGCCACCTGCAACGGACGGCTCGACGGCGTTGACAAAATCCGCATCTTGATCACAGACAATGCGAAGATCAACGATATCGGTGCCATTTTGGAATGCCTGCCGGGTTATAGAATCGTTGAACGCTGAGAGGGCGACACGGCCAACAGATCGCATCGGCTCCGAATAGCGTGGGTCGTAGATGGTGCAAACCGCTGTTGGTAATTGCCGCTCCAGAACCTGCTGCAGCATACTCTCATAGGCTCGTTCGAATGCCTTTTGGACGGCAGCAACTCGCTCTAAAGCCTCACTGACCGACCGCACACGTTCATCTAGGACGCCGGACTGCAATAAAGCATCATTCCCACCAGCACTGATCACGAGATGGCTGGCATTCCTGACGCGCTGCAATTGTTGAACAACGTCTTGGACCGTGCTCCCGTCCACAGCGGCCAATGTGACCTGGACCTCGTTGCCCATTATAGACCGAAGCTGCCTGGCAACATCAGGCCCGCCCGATACATAAGCCCCGTTATCAAAAACCGAATCGCCAAGAAGAACAATGTGGGGCATGGTGGTGACCATAGAAAGTGCTCTGGTCCCGAACAGGGTGGGAAGAAGGCCCAGAAATTCACGCCGGAGCATATTGTGCAGTTGTGTGGTTACGTATTCCCTCTTCCCCACACGAAGCACTCTTCCTGGCAATGTTGAAGAAACGCTCGCTCGTCCGTCACCTCAATGCCCAGCCGTTTTGCTCCTTTCACAAAGCCGCTCAAGCTGTCTTCGCTCAGCCCCCCAGGTGGTGGCCTGAGCTATCGGAGCCATCCGGCAAGCCCCATTGGAGCCGCCCTTTACTTAATGGTACTTGATAGGTTTTGCCACAAACCTAGCAAGTAGCGCATTCTGCCGTGATAGCATAAATGCATTGGACGCATGAAGACGCCTGCTTTAGATTGCGGAAATCCAGCAGAACGGGAGGTCACAATGTTCGACCTTGATACGTTCATCGGCGATTGCCGCGCTGCCCTAGCTGCTGATCCATCACACAGGAGTGTACGCGAGGTGGTGGCTCGGGCAGTCTCGGATGCATCTGCCGTCCTAACGGGATTAGGCGAGCCCAAGCGGGCGACAGTTCAGAAGCTCTACCATTCCAACGATCTCACCATCCTCAATGTGATCTGGGCGCCGCGCATGACGATCATGCCTCACAATCACCAGATGTGGGCCGTGATAGGTATCTACACAGGTCGTGAGGACAACATATTTTGGCGGCGGCTACCGGGCGCCGAGGGCGGGAAACTGGAGGCCGCAGGCGCGAAGGCGCTATGCGAGAAGGATGCCGAACCGCTCGGCAATAACATCATCCATTCCGTGACCAATCCGATTGGTCGGCTGACCGGCGCCATCCACGTCTACGGAGGCGACTTCTTCGGTGCTGAGCGCAGCGAATGGGACCCCGAAACGCTCAAGGAGGGTCGCTACGACGTAGAAAAAAATATGAGGTTATTCGAGGAGGCAAATGCCATGTACCGAACAGGGTGATACTGTTCGGCCCAGATGCGCTTGCACAGCCGTTCCGGGTTGTCCTCCCCGGAGGCTGACTAGCAATTTTCGATGGCGACAACGCGACCAAATCCGTCGCGAACGGCAATTTCGATCCCTTGCAACTGCCGGCTGCGGAATTCGCCACAGCGCGGCGATCATCGTTCTGCCGCTCCGCAAGAAAGCCACACAACAAGCACCGCATCTCAGAAAGCAGAGATAAGCCATCACCGGATCAACGAGCGATGATAACCATCCACCATCTCGGCGTTTCGCAATCCGACCGTATCGTGTGGCTGATGGAGGAACTGGGCCTTCCTTACAAGCTCAAGTGGTACAGGCGTGGCCCAGATCGGCTGGCGCCATCGGATTTCCTGGCGCTGCATCCGGCTGCAACGGCGCCCATCATTCAGGACGGCGATACGGTTCTCGCCGAATCCGGTGCGATCGTTGAATACATCTGCCATCGCTACGCAGGGGGCCGGCTAACGGTTGGCCCCGATCAGCCGAACTATGCCGACTACCTCTACTGGATGTACTTCAACAACAACGTTTTGGGATTGTTCTTCGCCAAGAACGCGCTTCGCGCAAATGCTCACGGGCCCGAGGCGGAACGGATGAGGAGGCTGATCGAGCGGAGGCAGGAGGGTTACTATCGCTACCTCGAACAGCGGCTTCGAACCGTTCCCTACCTTGCTGGGACCGAGTTCAGCTGTGCCGATATCATGGTAATGTTCAACCTGACCTCACTGCCCCTGTTCGGAGGTCGCCAAATCGACGATCTGCCGAGTGTCGTGGCCTATGTGCAGCGCCTTGGCGCTCGGCCCGCCTACAAGAAGGCGATGGCCATCGCGGGACCCGCGGCACCGCCGCCTGCCTGACCGCCCTCGAAGCTTGCGTCAAGGACGCAATCACTGACACTTGCTGCATTGAAACGCGCGCCGCTCCCGGGTGTCTCATCGGGGTCATGCCCGGTAAGGCTCAGATTGAGCACATATTTTCCGCGGCTGATCTCACGCCGTTTGGCGAGCCCGTAAAGCGTCTCGCTGCCCAGGTAGTCCTGAACGACCGGCCGCTTGAACTCGATCGAGTGGCTGCGGTGCTTGGCCATGGGCTTTCTCCTCGAAAGCCCGGCCGGGATAGCCCGATTCGCCATCACCTCACCTGTCCAGTCCAGGGGTGCACTCCACTGCATATGTCGCTTATTGGCACCATCGAGACCTCACACCGCCGCTGCTTGAGGTCCGGTCACGGTGGCGAAGCGGAAGTGCCGCAGGCAACTCCTGAAGACCGGGTTTGACCCATCTCGGACATTGGCGCTGGATCGGGAGGGTCGCCTAGTAGTGACGTCAGGGAGGACGGGGGCTCCCGAGGTTGGCATCCGCTCCGAATTCTCGCGCCATTCGACCCGGTCGTGATGGGCGAGCAAGCGCCTGGGGCGGGAAAGCTGGATGTCTATCAGGAAGGTCCGGCGATGCCGCCCGGTTGAATAAGCCCAAGGGGTTAGGCAGACTGACGGAAGAAAAGGGAGGAAACTATGCGAGGGAAGGGATTTTGCGCCATTGCGCTCTGCACGTTCCTGTGGCTCGGCGCGGCGCATGCTGAGCAGGGCGTTTCCGCCACCACGATCGAGATCGGCGCGTTTGGGCCAATCACCGGTCCGGCCGCCTACATTGGGCTTGGCGGCCGCGACGGCGCGAACCTCGCCATCAAAGAGATCAACGCGGCGGGCGGCGTCAACGGCCGCAAGCTTGTGCTGCATTTCGAGGACGACGGCCATTCTCCCACCAAGGCGCTCGCCGCGGTCAAGAAGCTGGTCGATGAGGACCACGTCTTCGCGATCTTCTGCGTCGCCGGCAGCAACGGCACGATCGGCAGCATCGATTACCTCAAGGAGAGCGGCCGCGTCATGTACGTCTCTTTCGCATCGGCGCCGGGTGTTACGTGGCCGTTCGCTCGCAATCTGTTCCGCGGCGGCACCACAGAGGTGCCACGCTACGGCGAGCTTTACGCGGAATTCATCGCCGACCACATGAAGGCCCAGAAGGTCGCGATCATGAGCGGTCGCGAGGAATATCCCAAGAACGAGGGCGATGCGCTTACGAAACAATTGCAGAGCTGGTTCAACATCGCGCCCGTTGTCCGCGTCGAGTTCAATATCGGCGACAAGGATTTCACCTCGCAGCTGCTGCAGGTGCAGCAAGCGCAGCCGCAGGTCATCGCTTTCTTCGGCAATCCAGCGGAGGCGGCGATCGCCATGCGTCAGGCGCGCGAGCTCGGGCTAAATCAGCCGTTCTTCGTCGGCGTCACCATGGTCGATCAGAATTTCATCGGTGCCGCCAAGCAGATGGCGGAAGGAGCCAGCGGCTTTGCGCTCGTACCGATGCTGCCCGGCACCGACGAAGCCACGCTGAAAGGCTGGGAAGCCAAATGGAAGCAGGAATATCCCAACCTGCCCGCCGGCCGCCCGAACATCTTCGACATCCTCGCCTACGGCGACATGTACGTGCTGGCTGAGGGCCTCAAGCGGGCCGGGCCGGATCCGACGACCGACAAGTTGATCACCGCACTCGAGGGCATCAAGGACTATCGCGTTAGCCCCATCGCCACGCCGCGCTCGTTCACGCAAAAACACCACATCGGCAATATGCGGCTGGTGGCAATGCAGGTGAAAAACGGCCAGTGGGTACCACTGGACTGGGAAGGCAAGCACCCGAGCGACATCCTCAAGCGCTATCAATGAGCCGACATTTGTCGCATCGGCGGGCACGCGGTTAACCCCGACGGCGCCGATGACCTGGCAGATCGCCTTCCAGCTCGCCGTTGCCGGTCTCAGCGTCGGCAGCATTTATGCGCTGGTCGCGCTTGCGCTCGTCATCCCCTTCAAGGCGAGCGGGGTGCTCAATTTCGCCCAAGGCGAGATGGTCACGCTCGGCGCCTATATTGCCCTTGTGCTCTCAACGAGCTTCTCGCTGCCGTTCCTCGCCGTCGTCGGGTTGACGGTACTCATCGCTGGAGCGTTCGGCATTCTCGTCGAGCGGCTGTTCATTCGGCCGATCGTCACGGCACCGGAGTTCACGCTCGTGATCGCCACCTTCGCCATCGGCCTGATCATCAAGGCAGCGATTCGACTGCACTGGCAGGACAACACCTTCCCGTTCGACGCTCCCTATGCCGGGCCGGCGCTGGCGGTCGGCCCCTTGCGCATCAATCCCTCCTACCTGGTCATAATCGCATCCCTCGCGGGGTTGGTCGCCGTGCTCGTCGCATTCTTCCGCGCCACCCGGTTCGGCAAGGCCATGCGCGCGGTCGCGATCGACCCGCGCGCGGCGCGTCTCATGGGAATCCGCGTGGAATCGATCTTCATGTCGGCCTGGGCGCTCGCGGCGGCGATCGGCGCCGTGGCCGGGCTGCTGCTCGCACCGCTCATCGGCATCAATCCCGAGATCGGCCAATTGATCATCAAGGCGCTGGTCGCAGCCGTGATCGGCGGCTTCACCAGCCTTGGGGGCGCGGTCGCGGGCGGGCTTTTACTCGGCGTGCTTGAGACCTTCTGCGGCGCGTTCTTCGGCGCCACGCTGAAAAACATCGTGCCGTTCGGGATTCTGATCCTGCTGCTGTTGTTCAAGCCGCAGGGTCTGTTCGGCAGTTCCATCCAGCAGCGGGTTTGAGGGCGCGACGTGGCTGCCAGGGCTCTCGTGCTGCTGGGACTCGTGGCGGCCCTGTCCGTCGCTCCAGCGGCACTCGGCAGCTATCAGCTCTATCTAGCGCAGCTGATGATGATCAACACGATCGCGGCGCTGGGCTTGAATCTGTTGACGGGCAATTGCGGCCAGATCTCGCTCTGCCATTCTTCCTTCATGGCGATCGGTGCTTATGCGAGCGCGCTGCTCACGCTGCGCGCTGGCGTCTCTTTCGTTCCGGCGCTGGCGTTTGGCACGGTCGCTGCGGCGGTGCTCGGCGCCTGCCTTGGCTATCCGGCGCGTCGGCTCTCGGGACTTTATCTTGCGCTGGTGACCCTCGGTTTCCTACAGCTCGTACAGATCCTGATCGAGGAATTTTCCGAATTCACCGGCGGGGTACGCGGCCTGAGCGTGCCGAAGCCGCAAATATTCGGTTACGTGATCCGCTCCGAATTCGCGTTCTACTACATCTTGCTCGGCTTCACCGTGCTTGCGCTGCTCGTCGCCCGAAACCTGCAGCATTCGCGATTCGGCCGCGCGTTCAATGCGGTGCGGCAGAGCTCGTTTGCGGCGCAAGCGCTGGGAATTCCGCTGGGACGAATCAAGCTGCTCGCATTCACGGTGGCGGCGGGGTTCGCCGGGCTCGCGGGCGGGCTCATGGCCGTCGCCGTCGGATTCATGGACCCGACGGAATTCGGCATCTCCACGTCGCTGCGTCAGATCACGTTCATCGTCGTCGGCGGCCTCGGCTCCGTGACCGGCTCGGTGGTCGGAGCCGTGCTGCTAACCGCGCTCCCGGAACTTCTGCGGCGAACGCAGGAATATGCGGATCTCGTGTACGGCGCGATCCTGCTCGGCAGCCTGCTGTTCATGCCGCGGGGCATCAAGGGCCTGCTCGACGATGTCTGGAATTTGCTACTTGCCCGCAAGCCGGTGACCACATGACGCTGCTGGCGGTCGAC
The DNA here is from genome assembly GCA_046727735.1 of Pseudomonadota bacterium. Classification (GTDB taxonomy): domain Bacteria; phylum Pseudomonadota; class Alphaproteobacteria; order Rhizobiales; family Xanthobacteraceae; genus AP-16. The sequence goes on from JBKPDF010000027.1 coordinate 8,628, forward strand.
GGCGTCGCGGTAAGTTTCGGCGGCGTTGCCGCGGTACGCGATGTGATCATGCGCGTGGAAGCTGGCGAGATCCGCGGTCTAATCGGCCCGAACGGCGCCGGCAAGACGTCGCTGATCAACGCCATCGCCGGCGTGATCGCGCCGCACTCGGGCTCAATCCGCTTCGGGGATCGGGAGATCACGCGCCTTGCACCGGAGATCATTTCCTCGCTCGGCATCGGCCGCACATTCCAGCACGTCGAACTGTTTCGCGATGAGAGCGTGCTCGAGAACGTGCTCACGGGGCTCTACCGCCACCATGCGTACGGCATCGCGCCTGCCATGCTGGGCCTGACCCGTCGGGCCCAAGCGCAAGCCCGCGGCGAGGCGGAGGATCTGCTGCGCGTCTTCGATCTCTACGCATTTGCCGATGCGAGGGCCGGCGATCTGCCATTCGGCATCCAGAAGCGCGTCGATCTCGCTCGCGCCATCGCCGCGCGTCCCAAGCTGCTGCTGCTCGACGAACCAGTGTCGGGTATGAGTGAGGCGGAAGCGAACGCGGCCATCGCCACCGCCCGCTCGCTGGCGCACGAGCGCAACGTCACCTTGCTGATCGTCGAGCACAACATGCGGGTCATGATGCGGCTTGCCGAGCGGATCACAGTCATGCACCGCGGCCGCGTCATCGCCGAGGGGAGTCCCGCGGAGATTTCCGCCGATCCTGGTGTCGTCGACGCCTACCTGGGCGAGGCGGGCCATGCTTGAGGTGTGCGATCTTCACGCGGGCTACGGCCGGGTGCCGGTGCTGCGCGGCGTGTCTCTTGCCGTGCCGCCGAACACGATCGTCGGGCTGCTCGGGGCGAACGGCGCGGGAAAGACCACGCTGATCCTCGCGATCTCCGGCCTCGCCTCCGTGCATTCGGGCGACATCCGGTTTCACGGCACCGCCGTGACACGCGCCCGCCCGGACATTCTCGTGCGCCGCGGTCTGATCCATGTGCCGCAGGGGCGCCTTTTGTTCGGCGAGATGAGCGTTCAGGAAAATCTCGAAATGGGCGCCTATACGGTCCGCGGCAGCGCGGCGTTCGCTGCGGCCCTCGCGCGCGTGCATACGATGTTTCCGGTACTGCGCGAGCGCGCCCGGCAGCCCGCAGCCGTGCTCTCCGGCGGCGAGCAGCAGATGCTCGCTCTTGGCCGCGCCCTGATGGCGAACCCGCGCTGCCTGCTGCTCGATGAGCCCTCACTCGGGCTTGCTCCCAAGGCGCTGGATACCATACTCGACGTGGTCGAGCGGATCCGCGCGGCGGGAACGCCAGTGCTGATCGCAGACCAGAATGCCCGCAAGCTGCTCGAGTTCGCGCAATATTGCTATGTGCTTGAGAACGGCCGCATTGTGCTCGAAGGCCACAGCCGACAACTGGCGAGCCATCCGGGCATCGTCGCATCGTACCTGGGGAGCAACTGACAAGTGACGATCATCGACGTCCATTCGCACTGGGGTACCCGTCGCGGCTATCCGTTGCAGACCGAGGAGGAGCTGGCGCAGCAGCGCGGGACCTGGAAGTCAGAACCGAATTACGCGACTGAGCAGGAGATGGCTGACTACTTCCGCAAGAGCGGCGTGCGCACAGTGCTCGATTTTGGTTTCGCCAAGTTCCTGCCACTCGAGGAAATGCGGAGCCTGCACGATTACGCATTCGCGACCGAGCGCGCGCATCCGGATGCGATCCTCGGCCATTGGATCCACGTGGATCCGCGCATGGGCGAAATGGGGATCAAGGAGCTGCGCCGCTGCATCGACCAACGCGTCGGCTTCGTCGGCTACGCGGTCTCGGCCTCGCTGTCCCCGCCAGCGAGCGAGCAAGCCTACGCCCCCTACTACCGCCTCTGCATTGAGGCCGGCATCCCGGTCCTCATTTTTGTCGGCACGACCGGGCTCGGCGCGGGATTGCCGGGTGGTGGCGGCGTGATCCTCGATCATTGCCACCCGCGCCATCTTGACGTCGTCGCCGCCACCTATCCGAAATTGAAAATCGTGGCGGCGCGCCCGGGCTGGCCCTGGCAGGCGGAAACGATCGCCGTGCTGATGCACAAGCGGAACATCTGGTACGAGCTGCACGGTTGGTCGCCCAAATATCATACGCCGGAGCTCAAGCACGAGATCCCGCGCCGGCTGAAGCACAGGATCCTGTTCGGCGCCGATTATCCGCTGTTCACCTATGAGCGCTTGGTGCGGGACTGGCGCGCGGAGGGCTATTCCGAGGAAGTGCTGGAGCATGTATTCCACAAGAACGCGGAGGCGTTTTTGCATACCCTGGGATTCTAGATGGATCTGTTTCTGAAGGACCGGATCGCGATTATCGGCGGCGCCAGTCAGGGCATCGGCTACGGCATCGCCCGCATGCTCGCCGGCGAGGGTGCGAAGGTTGCCATCATGGCGCGGCGGACCGCAGATCTCGAACAAGCCGCGGGGAGGATCCGCCGTGAGACCGGCGCCGAAGTACTTTCGGTGTCGGCGGATTGCCGCCGCGCCGAGGATTGCGCGCGCGTGATCGACACCGTATCCAACGCTTTCGGCGGCATAGACATCGTCGTTAACAACGATGGCGCGCCGCCGCTCGGCGCCGTTGAAACATTGGACGACGATGCGTGGCATAGAGCGATCGAGCAGAATCTGATGTATGTCGTGCGCATGGCGCGCGGCGCGTTGCCGCACATGAAGGCACGCGGTGGTGGCAGCATCCTTAACATTACGGCGATCTCGGCCATTCAGCCGATCGAAACTTTCGGGCTTTCGGTCGCGACGTGGGGCGGCGTTATCGGTCTCGCGAAAACGCTGTCGATCGAAGCGGCGCGTCACCACATCAACGTCAATACGATCTGCCCGGGTTACATCGAGACGCGGCGGCTCGAGATGGTATTCGCGGCGGACGGCAAGGACCCGGCAGTCATGCGCCGCGAGCTCGAGGCGCAGGTTCCGCTCGGCCGAATCGGCACGGTCGAGGACGTTGCGAGTCTGGTCGCCCTGCTGGTGTCGCCGCGCGGCAGCTACATCACCGGCGCGACCATTCAGGTCGACGGCGGATTGCTCCGGGCGGTGCGTTAGGGAGGTGGAGATGCAATTTGCGACAGTGCTGAAGCCCGAGCTTGCGGCACGCTACCGGGCCGCCGGATTATGGCTCAACAGGAATTTCTTCGACGTGATCGAGGAGCGCGCCCGCGCGCATCCCGACCGCGAAGTGTTCGCCGATGCCGCTCGGCGTATTAGCTATGGGACGCTCAAGCACGAGATCGAGCAATGCGCCGAGTTTCTCCGCCGCATCGGCATCAGGCGCGGCGACGTCGTCACCGTGCAGCTGCCGAACCGCATCGCGTTTCCGGTGGTGTTTTTTTCGCTTGAACTGATTGGCGCGGTCGCCAACAAGGTCAATCCGGATTTCCGCGCCCGCGAACTCGAGTACATCCTAAAATTCTCCGGCAGCCGCGCTTACGTATTTCCGCGCGAGTTCAAGGGCTTCGATTACGTGGCTATGGCAAAGAGGTTGCAGGCAGCGGTGCCGTCGGTCACGCACCTTGTCGTCGTTGGCGGCTCCGCCGATGGCGCGTTCGATCTCGACGCCGGCGTCGCGACAAGCTCGCCCATTGCCGCCGCCGATCGTGTTCGCATGAGCCCGGATGAGGTGTTCCGCATGGCGTTCACTTCCGGAACCACCGGCGATCCGAAATGCGTGCTGCACTCCTTCAACACCACACTGTGCACGGTCAAGCTGCTCAACGAGGACATGCTCGTGACCGACCGCGACGTGATGCTGGTCTATCTGCCGGTGGGCTTGAACTGGGGCTACATCTGCCTGATGCAGACCATCATGGCGGGCGGACGGGCGGTGCTGCTGCAGCGCTTTTCCGCTCGCGCGGCGCTCGAAGCGATTGAGCGCGAAAAGGTGACCTTCATCGCCACCGCGCCCGCCTCAATCGTCGCCATGCTCAACGACCCCGAGCTCGAGCAATTCGATGTCTCCTCGCTACGTCTGATCATCACCGGCGGCGCGTCTGCTGCAATCGAGACGATCCGGGAATTCCGTAAGCGCATGAAGGGCCACCTGATCGAGCTCTACGGCATGCTGGAAACGGGGTTTCACACCTATACGCGGCTGTCCGACGATCCCGAGAAGGTCAGCGGCACCATCGGCCGCTTGGTCGAAACGATGGAGCTCAGATTGATCGACGAGCGGGGCAACGACGTTTCGCACGGCGAAATCGGCGAGATCGCTGCACGCGGGCCTTCCGTTCACCTCGGCTATCACAACAATCCGCACGCCAACGAACAGGCGTTCACGCCGGATGGCTGGTTCCGCACCGGCGATCTCGGCAGGTACGTGGACGACGCCGGCAACATCCAGCTGACCGGCCGAAGCAAGGAGATCATCAACCGGGGCGGGAAGAAATTTTTTCCGCGCGAGGTAGAGGAGATTCTTTACACCCACCCTAAGATCATGCACGCAGCGCTCGTCGGTGTTCCCGACAAGCGGCTGGGCGAGCGCAATTGCTTGTGCGTCGTTCCGAAGCCGGGCCAGAGCCTAGAGCTCGCGGAGCTGGTTGGATTTCTCAAGAACGATGTCGCCGACTACAAGCTGCCAGAAATGCTGGAGATCTTCGAAGAGCTGCCGCTCACGGGCACTGGGAAGATCCGCCGTCACGTCCTGCGCGAGCAGGTGCTTGAGCGCATGTTACCCCGCCATGGGGTTGAGTAGCCTCGATAGCGGACGCCCCTCCTCATCCTCGCAATGTCCACAACTGCACGAAGCGTCCTAGCGCTAAGCGCCGCTCTAGGTCCGCTTTGAGGGACAGAGCAGACTCATCCCTCGTTGGTCCGGAGGGCGGATGATGACCCTGGCTGTGTGAAAACGCTGCGCTGGATGTGATTCGCGGCGTATGATTCCCGCATAATTTGCGGGAGAGAGCTAATGAAGCGGTTTGTTGAGGGGGCGGATCGTGGACAGAGCACGCTGTTTCCCGAATGCCTGGAAGACTGGATCGGCGAGGACAATCCCGTTCGTGTGATCGACGTCTTTGTCGACGAACTCGAGCTCGGCGAGCTTGGGTTCGAAGGGGTCGATCCGGAGATGACGGGCCGGCCTTCGTATCATCCATCGGTACTGCTGAAGCTCTACATCTACGGTGATTTAGCTTCGAGGCCGGTCGGCCCTGCTTCAAGCTGGGCTGTGGCCTCCGAGACCCGCACTCGCGACTCTCAATCCAGCACAGAAGCAATCACAGCGCAGCCGATTTTGGTGCCGCCCACTGTCAGTGTGAAAAAAAGAATGGCCGACGTTCCAACGCCGCCCCCATCTGCCATCCTGTCGAAAAGCAATCGCCAGCTGCTGGATGGCCGAAACAGTATTCATCAAGCGGATGACGAGCGTATTCGCGAGGAACTCCGCAGATTGCGAGACGATACAATTTTGCGGGAAATCGCTGGCGCTGATCCGGAACGCTGCATACTCCGCGACAGGATGATCGACAAGATGATCGATGCCCGGCTTGACGAGCCTGAGGATTTTCACCGATGGTAGCCAAGTTGACCAGATGGTCCGAGCAGGCCGCATCCAAGAGGTGGCTCAATACTGTGAAACGGATGTGCTGAACACTTACCGGCTTTGGCTCATCTACGAACTGTTCCGGGAAGCAATCACACCTGACCAGTTCGCATTTAGCGAGTCGCAAGCTCGTGCCTTCGTGCAAACCCGAAAAGAGAACCAACACCTACGCGCTGCGTTTGGAGCTGAGACCGACAGCAGCGCAGGTCCGCCAAAATCTCTCGTCGCCCGACTATTGTCCCCGTTGACGGATCAGTGACTGCGTCAGTTCGCGATCCGGAATGCCCTGATCTCAAGCATGTTCTTCCGAACCGAGTCCGCCCATAATGTGCTCAGTGATGCCACGCGCGATTTCCGTTTCTCCGACGATGATGAAATTAGCGCCATACTTCCTCAGGTATTCAACCTCCGCATCCGAATGGGCACGTGCTATGATCTCCAATGTCGGATTGTCCTTGCGACCCTGCTCAATGAGGTTCGCGCTCTCAAAAGGGTTCGGGATGGCACTTATCAACCATCGTGCCTTTGCGACATTAGCGGCGAGTAACAGGCCCGGGTGACCAGCCCTATCGGCGATTGCCTCGACACCCTGGGCCCTTAGGTCCCTTACAACCTCCTGGCGCTCCTCTATCACGAGGAGTGGAAGCCCTTTGCTCAGGAGAGATCCCCCTACTAGCCGCCCAACGCGACCATAGCCGACCAATACCGCATGGTTTGTCAATGATGTCGCAGGAATTCGCGGCTCGACTTCTACAGCAGCGCCTAGTTTCGGCTTGAACGCTTCTTCCGCCTTCCTGAGCCACGGATCAATTTGGTCGAGGCCAGCAAAGAGCAGCGGATTGACGAATATCGAAAGCAACGCGCCTGCTAAGATAAGATCCCGACCATTTTGCGGAAGCAGTCTCAAGTCTACGCCCAGGTCGGAAAGAATGAACGAAAACTCGGCAATCTGAGATAAGCTAATGCCAACAGTGATCGCAGTCCTGAGAGGCTGGCGGAGTAACAAGATGATACCAAACCAGACGAGCGCGTTGCCAGCTATAATAATGAAGCATGTCGCGCCGACCGCCATTGGCTCTCTTATTAAGATCGTTGGATCGAACAGCATTCCGACGGAAACAAAGAACAAAACTGCGAATGCATCCCGCAATGGAATGACTTCGTTGGCCGCCTGTTTACTAAGGGTCGACTCCGCCAAAACCAGACCTGCAAAGAATGCGCCGAGCGCGAAGGAGACATCAAACAACGCCGCCGCGCCAAAAGCTACGCCCAGCGCCACTGCAAATACGGCGAGCCGAAATAACTCTCGCGATCCTGTATGCGCTACGTAATGCAGTATCCACGGGATCATTCGACGACCAATAACCAGCAGCACAGCGAGGAATGCAGTGAATTTGACAACCATCATCGCAAGAGGTGCCCAGATGGTCCCGGACCCCAGCCAGGCGGGAAGAGGTTGCGTGGTCGCCTCCTCTAGCGGCTTGCCGCCAAGCAACCCGGCGAAGGCAGGAAGTATCACGAGCATCAAAGCCGTTATCATATCCTGAGCGACGAGCCAGCCGACCGCGGTGCGCCCGCGTCCCGTTTCAAGAAGCCGCCTCTGTTGTAAGGTGTGGAGCACGACGGCACTGCTGGCCACGGACAAAGCCAGCCCGAACACGATGCCACCCCCGACGGACCACCCCATTGAATACGCGAGCGCCAGTCCAAGCGCGGACACCACCGCAACCTGCCCAATTGCACCAGGCAACGCGATGCTTCGGACTGCGAGCAGCTCAGGAAGGGAAAAGTGCAGGCCCACGCCAAACATCAAGAGAATAACGCCGAGCTCGGCTAGCTGAGAGGCGAGCGCCTGATCTGCCACATAGCCAGGCGTAAACGGGCCTATGAGGACTCCACCGCCGAGATAACCAATCAGAGGAGAAAGACGGAGTCTGTTGGCTATAGTCCCCAGTACGAAGGCCAGAACGATGCCCGCGACGACGGTTGCAATCAGGGGCGTGTGGTGAGGCATCGGCGTTACGACCTTGCTGAGCAAATAGTGCAGCTAAAACCCGGCGACACCGCGCCAACTTGACGGATGTCATCCAATCCTGGCCTGTTCAATCGCGGCTTCCGTCCATAGATCTTAACCTACACAAGCCCCGATTGACGAGGAGCGGCGGATCGCAACGAGGTGAATTGACTACGACCTAGGACAAGAGTGCAATCCTCGGAGTCCATCCACGCAAGAGAGGGTCAGCCATGGCCCAGATCGGAGAGCCCGTCAGAAGGTACACGGTAATACCTCTGACAGAGCCGGTATCGCCCACACATGAGCCGGTAGTGCCACCGCCTCCGGAAAAGTCGCCCGCCACTCCACCGGCTACTAAACCAGAACCCGAACCCGTGCCGTAGGGAGCTACGATGGTGCCATGGCCATCCTCATGATTACCACGAACCCAAATCAGAACGAGCTCGCGGCATCCATTCAGCACGAGGGCATTCGTGTCGGCGAAATCATTGCTTATCGAGCTTGGCGAGCCGTTGCGCCAGGGTGGCTACATAGGAGACATGATCGCCTGCATAGCATACTAATAAGCCACTACGTCTGGGATCCCGACGAACCCGCCTCCGGTGACATACGGGAGCATGGGATCTACTCGTTCCGTAATGTGATCAAGTCCATATCCGAGTACGGGTATGACGCTGGCCGGTATGGGCCGATCCTATTCGGCAAGATCAAAATCTGGGGCGAGATCGTAGAGCACGAAGCTGGCTATCGGTCGGAGTTCGCGAAAATCGTGAGCCTCGACTACGGCGACCTCGAGCTCCTGGCGAAGTTCCGACAAATCTACAAGTTGAACCAAGACCACTTGCCTCACCAAGCCCTTTTAAGACTCGCTGGCGGGTTTCCTGAGCTCCCCTATCGCTGACCAGGGAAACCTAGATTGCCCGTCCTGAGTCATTTCTGGGGCTCGCAGAGCACCTCCAATGCGAAGCCCTCCCCTTGGAGACTACAGTTCCGCGGCAACAGCTGGATGGGGGTGCGACAGTAGCTGCCCTGCGGCGGTTCGGCGGACGCTAGGTGGCGGATCTTGATTTCGCCACGTAGTTCGTTTACCTCCGCATCAACAATCGAGTCCGGGCCCCTCTGGCGAGGACGCTGGCGTTCGTCGGCCAACCTCGCGATGTCGGATCATCCGTCCCGCGCCAGTGCGCTGGGATCGGCCGACATCGGGGCTCGAAGCATTTAATCTCCCCGACAAGGCTGGTCTGAGCTCCTCTGGCGCGCACGCGGCGCACCACTGAAGAGGAGCAGTCAATGGCAAAACGATCCACCCGTTCGAGCAGCGGACTCACTGCCGGCCATACCGATAATCATGACGAACAGTTGATGCAGGCCCTCGTGACCGCGGGTGCACTTGTGGCGCTCGCTGACAGCCGCGTAGCGGCTATCGAGCGCGATGGATTGGTGAATTTCATCGACCGACAGGGCCTCGTATCCACAATCCCCCGATCCGAAATCGCCGAAGCATTCGACAACCGCGTGCGACAACTCGAAGAACGAAACAGTGCCGACGTGATTGTTGAGACCTTTCGGCCGCTGGCGGGCCTATCGCTGGCATCCGTTGCTTCGCGCGGCGGAGTGGGTTGCCGCCGCGGATCGACAAATACACCCCAGTGAGTTGCAGGCCCTCAAACTGATACGGCTGCTCTTGATAAATTTGCCGACCAAGAAACCGACTGCGCCGTCCCGAGGCGCTTCGTCGAGCGTGGATCGCAGCTTGCCTCGACAATGGGTCGAGAAACGGCTTTCTGATGACTGCCCGATCTACGCTGCTTTCCTTCCTGGCATCCTCACGTTGGCTGGGATCGGCATCACCGCGTTGACCGACTCGTGGTTTGACGGGACCTTTTGGAATGCCACCGGTACGAACGCAATCGGTGGCGATGTTGACGATTACGTTCAGGGGCTCGCCCGGCGTGGGATCACCAATCTGCCCGGCTCTGAGCTTCAGCCGGTCGGAGGCGACCCACATGGTGGCCCGGGCAGGAGCGAGAGATGAGGGCACAAGGGCGACGTTCTGCCGGAACTGATCTTCAGTCGCATGTTGCAATGGCGTGCGACCAGCGTGTCGAACGGCTCATCGACTGCCTACCGGGGCGTCTTTGCTCGATCATCCGCTGGCTGCGGCGGCCATCCTCGCCGTGGATAAGAATGCTTGCAGGGCTGCTACTGACCTGCGGCGGTCTTCTCGGCTTTCTTCCCGTCTTGGGTTTCTGGATGCTTCCGATTGGCTTGCTGCTGCTGGCGGAGGACGTGCCACCCTTAAGGTCCGCGCGGGGCTGGGTGCTTGACTGGATCGAGCGCCGCTATCCGAGCTGCCCCGTTCTGGAAATCAAACACAGGAAGGTAAGGACCTAAGGATGGGATTGAACAGCAATAATCAGCAGGGGGCAATGACTGAACCATCGCGGCTGATCGAATATAACTATACAGACGAGACAGGAAATCTTCTCTTTCAAGTGGTGCGCGGGAGAAGGTTAAAAGGCTTCCGGCAACGGAGGCCAGATGCAAACGGAAGCTGGATCTATGACCGCGAGGGCACCCCAGATGTGCCGTACCGATACCCGGACCTCCTCCGCGCCCGGAACAAGGGCACGGAGGGCGATACCGTATTCATCGTGGAGGGCGAGAAGGACGTCGAGACACTACGATCATTAGGCTTCACTGCAACATGTAACGCTGGAGGGGCCGGCAATTGGCCGAAGGGGATGGTCAAGGGCTTCCATGGTGTCGATGTCGTCTTGATCCCTGACAACGACGAAGCAGGCCACCACCACGTTCAGAAGGTAATCCTCATACTCTCCGGAACCGCACAACGCCGCCTTGGGTTTTCCCGAGATTTCTGTGAGCAAAATTTTGGGCATGATACGCCTACCTCCCGTCCGGTTGCGTTGAAAAGCGCGGACAGGTACGAGCAGCCAAACACCATCCTGACGAACGTAACCCTACTTGTTGCTCTTTAGCGCCTTCCACGCTGCCTCGCCAATTTCGGTGGTAAAGCAACGAGTGTGTCCGAACTCCCCTCCCTTCTCGTGGTAGACATTGGAGTTGATCATCACATACTTGATCGAGCCGTCCTTCGCCCGTAGACGTGCCGGATACGCGTTGAGCGTTTCGTCCTTGGTCAGTCGGGCGAGAATGTCCTGGATGACGTCCTGATCCACGTGGAAGTCGCCTATGAATCGCCCGACGTATTCGTCTGGCTCGTATCCCATGGCGTTGAGTTCAGTCTCGTTCGCCCAGAGGATTGTTCCTTTTCCGTCTACCCCATGCAGGCAGACGGAACACTTGTTGACGAAATTGTCCCAGTTCTCAAAATTTTGGGAGACCTGCATGTTGGATTCCTCCTCTTCGTTCTGGATGGCCCGTGCTCACTGCTCGTCACTGGGAATACCACCACGACACGCCGCGCACGACGTGCTTAGGCGCGAGTGCAAGGACGCAAAAAGGGGTCCGATTGGAAAGGCTGAGGCCAGGTCGCCGTCAACGGCAGCGGCTCTATCGCCGTCAGATTACCCCCTTCCATGAAAACCGTCTGCACAATTCGACAGCCAAGTGGGTTTTCGGCAGTTTCTGTGCGCTATTTTTTTGCCCTGATGCGCTCAAGAGAGGGCATCCCAGCCCCCGGGTACCCCTTCGCCAAAGTCGACGCCGAACACTCGGCGAGATTCGGTTCCTCCCCGGGTTAGTCGCGCTCTGTCAGCAGAGAACCCTCGGCCTCGAGCAACGCCCTCAGGGCATTGGCCGCCTCAACGGCATCTTCCTTCGTACGCACGGCCTCCAGGCGGTACAGGACACCGACCCGCATTCTGTTTGGGTTTCTTTCAATACGTTCCCGCACGAAGTCTGCTGCCGCGTCGATAGACCTGAGGGAAAGCGTGTCACGTTTTCCAGGCAATCGAACGCGGATTTCGGGCTCGATCGCGAAGTCGTTCACGAAAATACCAACGTGGCATAATCGCCGAAGGTTCCGACCGCCATCGATGCGCGTGAGGCCCCGTGCAGTTTGCGCGCCCCAGGGAATCGACCATGCCCCCTGCTTCAGCCCCTCGCAGCTGAGCAGCGGTGTGTCGGGAAAGCACTTTACCCATTTGACCGCTGCACTGGGCTGACCTCGTGTTGTGGTCGCACGCCGACAGCTTTTTGCCGACCAGTATGCGCAGTTCGAGGCGCACCAATCGAGCGACCACATCAAACTGATGCTGTCGGGATCGCCAGGAGATTCGCCAAACCCTCCTGGAAGTTATGGAGCGGATTTGGCAGGATGTCTCAGCGATCGTCGGTTTGCCTCTGCTCGCGCTCGGGTCTGGTTAGTCATGACTGCCAAAGACTATTTGGAGAAGCGCCTTCGAACGCATGTGTTGCGGCTTGCGAGCGACATCGGCGAGCGAAACCTCTTCGGTCCTACTACACTCGAAGCCGCGGCGTCATACCTTGAGCGCGAATGGAGAGAGCAGGGCTACGCCGTCGAGAGGCTCGCCCGCGGAGCCGCCGTTGCGGCCCGTGAGTCCGCGGCCCAGGTCAGGTCATTCCAACGATTGCACCGGCGGGAAGCTCGGCGCAGTCGGTTTGGGGTCCGCGATAGGGTTGGCAGCCGAGGCGCCGATGGGCACCGCCAATGGATTCGAGCTCGCCCGAGCGCTGGTAGATTTCTGCTCCGCTTTCTCGAGTGGAAGCGCCGGCGGTCGCGCGATCGGTCCAGGGAGCCGAATATCCGGCGTAGTTATTTCTACGTGGCGCATAGGGACCCGGCACGGGGCCGTTGACCTGCTGCCCCGCCGGATAGGCACCCGGTGGGATCACGGCGATGACCCGCTGCACCGAAAGCACTTTGCCGAAGCGCGCGTCGACGATTACGCGGACCGACATCCCCCGACGACTGGTGGCAAGCACGGCATAGGTAAAGCCGTTCCGGACCGGCTGACCGGTAGGCATAAGGCCCATCGAGCGCACGATGCCGTTGATTTTGGCAGGTTGCAGGACGCCGCCGCGGGACTGCATTGGGTCGGCAAACGCGCAGCTCGAGAACACGATCACAGCCGATATGAGAATTGCTTGGATCTTCACGAAGCTTCTCCCCAACGAAGGCTCGGGCCCCGGGGAAACCGGACTTGTTCAGGATCCGGGGTGATTGAGGCGAAGCTTGGGCCGGGCGGGTCAACAATTCATCCAAGACGCGCTTTTCCACCGGCCCTGCAGGTGGCCGAGGACGGCATTGTCCGGGCGGTGCTGGACGATTGAGCAGTTTGTGCAGCTGACTCCGGCGGGCGCGGCTATCGGCGCCGTCACAGCCCAACGGCGCATGCGACGCTAGTGTCACCAGCGTAAGCCAGCGTCACAGCCCCCATACACTCTAGGGATAAGCCGACCCCCGTGGCGGTCCCGAGGATTGATTTCCGGTTCGACTCCCCAATGCACCTGCTGGTGATCTACGACGAAGGCGCTCGTCGTGAGGGCGAGACGTCGATCGATGGACTAACTCAATCAAGGCTTCATAATTTGGTAAACAAGCTGACGTTCGTCCCTGCCGGTCACATCTATCATGAATGGCATGAGACGAGTAGGCCAACACGGATAACGTTTCTATACCTGAAACCAGCTAAGCTTCAAAGATCCGTCGGAATGCATCCCGAGTATGTTCCGAGGACGTTTTTCGAGGACTCGGACCTGCGAGGGACAGCAGTTAAGTTAAAGAGCGTGATTGAGAGCGGTCAGGGGAAGAGCAGTCTCTACTCCGACGCGCTCGTCAATTTGCTTGCGCATGAGCTCTCTCGCTCGGGCCAGGACTTCGCCCGAACCCCGCCCGTGTATCGCGGCGGCCTCATTAGCTGGCAAATGCGTGCTGTTATCGCTTACATCGAAGAACATCTGGACGAGCGCATGGATCTTGTCACCCTAGCTCGGTTGGTTCGGCTGAGCCGGTACCATTTCTCTCGAGCCTTCAAGCGATCCCTCGGAGTCTCGCCACGTCAATATCACAACCAGCGACGCATCGAACGAGCGAAGGTCTTGCTGGGAGATCGAACGACTTCGATCACCGACGTCGCGCCTCTACTGGCCCCGCAGCAACTTGGCAGGACTCGAGGCACGAAGAGGCAAGGCGCGCAGAAAGACAGGAGACGAAAGTGGTGCTTCTCAGTTTCGCACGATGGGTCTTTGGTCACTCATATTTGCAGCGCGCGGGGATTCTCGTCGCTCTTGCGGCCTCCGTTTTGTCCAGCTCAACGGTGTGGGGCCGCGTCCGTACGCCGACGTCAGATCCTGGTCAGGTGCGCTACGAAGCCCCGATAGGGCATCGCCAGCCTCGGCCCCAGGATCTGCCATTGGATGTCCAGCGGAAAGAGCAGCAATTTAACGCAGCTGATCGAGATAAACTCGACAGATTGATCAATCGGAGCATTTGCCGCGGATGCTAAATGCGGTGTTACCTCAGCTCAGAGGCGATCGTCGTTGTTCAAAATGTCGCACGCTTCCCCATCTTCTTAGCACAACTTGAGGCGCCCGTTCACGATCGTAGTCCAGTCGGTGCGTGCAAACGCCGTCAAGTTGGGAGTCGTTCGGTTGCCTCCTCGAACTGTGCCCTGTTCAAGGACGAACCGTCCTAACCGCATAGGTGGTATGCAGGCAATGTGAATTGAAAAATGGCACCTTGGGGCACGTTCGCGGTCGCCCACAATCGTCCCTGATGACCTTCAATGATTGAACGGCAGATCGACAGCCCCATCCCCAAACCGCCAGGCTTGGTCGTGTAGAAGGTCTCAAACAGCAGCTCTACGGTCTCGGAAGAAACCCCGGACCCGAATCCTGCACTGTGACGAGTACGCCGTCCGAGTCGGCCTTCCCGGTGCTGACCAGCAATTCTCGCATTCGATTGCTCATTCCGCTCATTGCTTCGACGGCATTGATGAACAAATTGAGAATCACCTGCTGCAGTTGAACTCGATCTCCCTGAATAGTCGGCAAGCTATCCGCAAGCTGCATCTGTAATGAAATGCCGTTCTTTAGGACTTCGGCTTGGGTCAGCGGAATAATCTCTCGGATTACTTCGTTGATGTCCAAGCGATCCTTCCGTTGAGGCGCCTTTTTGATGAGGGCACGGATTCCGCCGATGACGTCGCCGGCTCGACTGCTGTTCTCCACGATCCGACCGAGTGCCCGCCGGACCTCCTCTAGATTTGGCGGATGAACGCGGAGCCAACGTAAAGCGGCATTGGCGTTGGTGCCTGCCGCGGCGATCGGCTGGCTGATTTCGTGGGCAATCGAAGCCGACAGCTGACCCACTGTCGCGACGCGGAGATAACGATCACTGCCGGCAGCGCATCGGGCCGGCCGATGCAGCTCGTCGTACTTGTGCTGCTCGCTCGCGTCTTGCTTATCGCAGTTGGTTTGCTCAGCTACGATCTGGCAAGCTATTATCTCTATTCGCCGTGGAACC
>JBKPDF010000028.1:0-69654 GCA_046727735.1 Pseudomonadota bacterium
AGAGGACACATGCGGCGCCGTGTCTTGTGACCCAATCGAGCCAAAAATGGCCTGAGAAAGCCTTCAAGTTCCTCCTTCCAGTGCGATGTCCTGCCAGCCATGGTCGGCCCCTCCAAAAGCCGACCACCCATGAGTCACAGACAAACTGATTTGGGAATCCCACGCCCGTCAAAATCTCCCAAAGTAGTGCTAATTCCTCGCGCGAATGTCCGATAATGGGATGGTCCGGCCGTGCTCCTGCCCCGCCGGCGAGCGAAGCTTGCCAGGGGCGCCAAAGCCGAGGAGCACGCCATGTCTCAGCAAGTCAACACGACGATCGCCGTGATCGGTGTCGATATTGGGAAGAACTCGTTCCACGTCGTAGGCCTTGATCAGCGCGGTGCCATTGTCCTGCGGCAGAGGTGGTCACGTGCCCAGGTGGAATCACGGCTGGCCAACATGCCGCCCTGCCTGATCGGAATGGAGGCTTGCGTCGGGGCACATCATCTCAGTCGCAAGCTCAAGGGTCTTGGTCACGATGCCCGGTTGATGCCGGCGAAGTACGTTCGCCCGTATTCGAAGGGCCAGAAGAACGACTCGCGGCCAGTGGTTCGCAGCGCAAGTAATCAGGGTGCGGAAGCGGTTGAGCACTTGACTACCTCCGCGCCCACCCCGGGGTACACCCTTGTGCCAGCTGGTCCCATAAGGATTTCTCGCGAAGCTTGCGAGCCGTTAAGGAACCATTGGTCCCACAGCACCGTTCGGGACCGCGGCTGGCGATGCTAGCTCGATAAACGCGGCACGGAAAAATCAGCTGGCTGATGCCATCGAAGCCGAGGCTGGTGTACTCTCACGTCCATGTCTTCGTGGCTCAAGCGTATCGGCCGGCAGCGTTGGTTCCAGGCTTCGCTCGGCGCGCTTGCGGCCGGTTATCTGCAGCTGGTGTGGAAGACGACGCGATTCCGCGTGGAGCCGCCCGACGTCTACGAGGCAGTCGAGTTGGATCTGCCGGTGATCATCGCTATGTGGCACGGACAGCATTTCATGGTGCCGTTCATAAAACGGGCGGGGCATCGCGCCAAGGCACTGATCTCGCGCCACCGCGACGGCGAGATCAACGCCATCGCGGCGGAACGGCTGGGAATTGGGACGATCCGCGGCTCTGGCGATTCCGGCCTGCGCTACGACCGCAAGGGTGGCGTCGGCGCATTCCGCGAGATGCTGACCGCGCTCGCGGAGGGCTACAATGTCGCGCTCACCGCCGACGTTCCGAAGGTGTCGCGGGTTGCGGGGCTCGGCATCGTGATGCTCGCGCGCGAATCCGGCCGGCCGATTCTTCCGGTCGCGGTGGCCACTAGCCGGCGCATCGAGCTCGACAATTGGGATCGCTCCGCGATCAATCTGCCGTTCAGCCGCGGCGCCATGGTGAGCGTCGAGCCGATCCGGGTCCCACCTGATGCCGACGACGCGGTAATGGAGATGTACCGCCTTAAGATCGAAGCCGGATTGAACGCCGCGACCGCGCGGGCCTACTGGCTGGTCGACAAAGATCTAGGGCGAAAGGTTTGATTTTTTTGCACCCCTTGAACCAAAAACTATCCACTCGCCGTCGACCACCAAATCCAGCGCCATACGGGATCGGCTTGCATTCCGGAGCGGTATCGGAAAAGATGATGACGTGCGGTTTTCTTGGCCTCTCTGCCACATTTGGTTAGAAACCGACGTAGTGCTTGGTGCGCAGCATGGGATCACGCACGCGACTCGACCGAAAAGGAAGTGAGCAGGTGATGACCTTGCGGCGACTTGCCGGATTGGCGGCATTGTGCGGAATGGTTGTCTTCGTTGCTTGGGTTCCTGCCGGACGGCTCGGCTTCGGTTCGCCCGATGTGGGGAATATCGAAGAGTGGAGCGAGCATCGCCCAGTAACACCGGGAATTGCTGCTTCGGAGCGCACCGACGCTCCGCAAGGGGCCGCAATGGGCAAGGATACTGTTCCCACCGCCGATCTGTTGGTCGACGTTTTGCCCGACGCTCAACCTGTTCCACGGTCCGAGCCACCACCCGTGCACGTGACCTCACTAAATACCCCTGACCCAGGTAAAGGCTACTCACGAGAGCAAGATAGCTCCGTAGGAACTGCCGACCAATGCCTTGGTGTAGAAACCTGCATCGACCAATATCTCTGGTCCGTGTACCAACGGGCCCCAAAAGTCGATACCATCAAGCTGCCAGAGCAGACAAAAGTAACAGTTAAGAAGAAGGGCCAGACGCAGACTGTCACCAAGACTGTTATGAAGCCAGTTGACGAGGATTTCACGTGGAAGGATCCGAAGGCGGCACAAACCGCCGGAATGTCGCTCATGGATTACGTGATCGGTGGCATGGATCGGAGCTTTAAACTGAGGCTGTATCATGCTCTTCGGGCGATGGAGGACGCCGGATTGTCCCCGGGCATGACCAGCGGATTTCGCGACGATTACCGACAATCGCTTGCAAGCGGCAACAAGGCTGCGAATGACAGCTCCTACCACGGTGGGAGCCGCCGCGGCGGGTATGGCCACGGGCTTGCGGCCGATCTCGTGAGCGTAAAGGGCGAGACACGAGCGGATAGGTTGATTGCAAGCGACAGGTTATGGAAATGGATTGACGAGCATGGCCCAGATTTTGGGATTGCCAGACCGTATCTCGATAAAGATCCGCCTCACGTAGGGCCAATTGACGGTCAAGAATATGCGGAAAAGCGCGGCCGACGAATTTTACTTACGACGGCTTTGCAAACCAGCAAGGTGGCCAACGTTGCGCCCGATCACATCCAGACGGTGCGAGCAAATGCTTCGGGCGAAGCTCCCATCAGCCGTAGACAGTCGAAGCCTCGCGATCTAGCACAACTGCGGCAGCTATCTGGCCGGGATAAGAAAATGAAAGAACTAGATAGCAAATTAGCCAACAAGCTGACGGGAATCTGCCGAGGGTGTTGAGCACCGGTGCTCAGCACAGCAGTGTGTCATGACCACCGCTACCGATGGAGAAATCGCGCTTTGACAGGCTGGAACGTGGCCGGACAGAAGCTCGTCGTCGGCCGTCTGCCGCCATCGTATGTAGTGACCATACGTGCTCGCACACTCATGAGACTTACACTATCCACCCTCTGCCCACGGCATCGTTCGCGAGCGGATCGAGTGATTGAGTGATAGCCGCGGAGAAGCGCAATGAACTCCAGGCTAATCGCCAGCCCGAAGTCCGCTCCGGGTCAGCAGCGGAACTGGATAGCGTGCATGCTCTGGTCCGCTAAGACCCCCCGGAGCGGACAGGGGGTCCGCGACCTTGCGCCTTTTGATAATGGAATCCTGGTTCTTGCGGGACCGTCCGCTGACGGCCCCGGTCCATATGCCGTGCATTGGTGGGATGCACACAGCGAGCAGGTCAGACTACTGAAGGATCTTGCCGAGGTCACCGGTAAAAAAGGCAAGCGAAAGGCGGAAGCGCTTCTACCGCTCGACCGGGGTCCGTCGGGAATGCGCGTTCTGATCCTGTTTGATGGTGAGAAGAACGGAGCGCCGTCTCCCGTTATGATTCCTGCTCCTTGACCGCAAGTCCCGGACCACCAGCGCCGAGCCGATGCACGAGAATGGAAGGAACCACCGTCTGTCCCGGCCGAGTGTCGTCACCGGGCACCGGCGAATTGTTCCTGCACCGTGCGGACAGCGGCCGGCACGCAATCGATGACGAGATTTCGCCGCTCCGTCCCGTCGCGTTCGGCGGCGGAGTGATCCGGGTCCCCGCGCTGGGCTTTTTCTTCCGATGCCCGGCGCTGTTTTCCCGCGCCGGTTTGTGGCACACGGAAGCACGTGCCGAAAGGGAGGCGAACATGTCCACGCAGGCGCTGCGAACCGAACCCGCCGGCAATCCCCGCACGATCGAGGAGGCGCGCGCGTTGGTGGCGCATGTCGAATCGCTGTTCATGCCGTGGAACATCGAAGCGCTCGCCGCCGGCTTCACGGAGGACTGCGAGGTGCGTTTCGGCAGCGTGCAGCTGCGCGGTCGAGCGGCGCTGCGCGCGTTCTTCGAGGCACGCTGCGCGCGCCAGAAGAATTATCGCCTGCGCAAGCGGCTGCGCACGTTGTCCGGCGATTCGTTGACCAACATCTGGGAGGGCGAGTGGGAAGACGCGCAGACAGGGGCGCGGATGCAAGGGTTCGGCGTCGAGCTCTGGGTCATGCGGCAAGGCAAAATCGCGAGTTGGGAAGCGGCGTTCAACGTCTCGCGCGCCGACGCGGACGCCGACATCGAGGCGATGCTGCGCTAGCGTGCCGCGGCTCCCTAGTACGCAAACGGTTGCTCCGGCGGTCGTGACGATCGCCGAGCCGAATCGGCAAGCCGGAAGAAGCCGCCGGTATCAGCCAAAATCTAGCATGGGCGACACGGAGATGTGTCATGCCGATATCCGACCAGCAGCGCCGCAGGATTCAGGAGCAAGCAGGCCTCACCGATGCACAGGTCGAGGAAGCCATCGGCACGTTTTCGGTCCATGAGGAAAGCGCGCGAGCCAGCGGGCTGTCCCGCGAAGACAGCGAGGCGGTACGTCGCGAGGTGCGCCAAGTGGGAGCCGATGCTGCCCTCATCGCCGCGAAGTACAACAAAATAGCGCAGCGCACGGCGCGGAACCCGCTGAGCGAAGTTTCCCAACAGGAGATCGACGCGGATCGCGCCCATCTGGAGAGCATCCTCGCCGACGAGTACAAATTCATCAATCCGTTCGGCAATATCGAGGGCAAAAAACGGACCATCGACGTCATTCTCAACGGCCGCATCCTGTACAACTCGTACGGTCGGGGAGGTTTCGAGGCCACCGAGGGCTCACTGCAGATCCATGGCGACACCGCGGTACTGATCAGTGCGTTCAGGATGCGTGGCCAAGGCCAGGCTCGCCGTACACGCAGCGAAGAGATTTACGAGCAAAACCTGGACGGCACCTACCGTACGACGCACACGTTCGTCCGCCGCGACGGGCGGTGGCAGTACACCGCCTCGCAGATGACTCAAATTCCCGAAGAAATGGACTTCGTATTCGTCGCGGATGAGGAAGACTATCAATAGGCGCCAAGTCTTTGGCTCCGGCAACCGGGCTGACCGCGCCGCTCTGGTTGGATCAGTCCGAAATCCGGAACGCCCTTCGCCCGGCGTTCTCTTCTGCGCCCGCAGGCCCTCCTGAGACCGTGATGAGTAAGGCCCGTGGCCGAGCCGCGGCGTGCGGAGCGCAGTGCTCTCGCCCATTCGCGCGAATCGCGATGTCGAAAATCTAGGCGCACGCCGGATACAGCGCAGCGAGCTCCCGGCCGCGAAGCAACAGAATCCGGCTCGACAGTCCGCCATGGCGGCCGATCCAGGCACGTACCGGCGCCGGATACGTCTCCGCGATGACCCGCGTTGCGGCCGCAGCCGAGTATTTGCGCCCCTGGCGGTCGATCGCGATCGCCGCGTGGAAGCCCAGCACGGCACGGGGCGTCACGCAGATCCGATGCTTGGGCACGATGCTCAGCACGAGCGTGCAGGCCGAAAGACACGGGCCGTCGATGATGACCCGTTCTCCGGACTGGCGCACCAGCTCGAACAGCATCAAGTACGATCCCACCTCGCCGCCGGCGCTCGACCGGATCCGCACCTCCGCCGAAGCCGAAATCGCACTGCCGAGAATCAGGGCAGCGGCCAATAGCCAGCGTCGCACCGGATTTCTCCCGCGCAGGGGGCCTGATAAGAGAACCTCGGGCAGCAGGGCACGTCGGACTCTCATGGTCAAGACCGGCAACACCAAAGACGGCAGAAGGCTGACGCGATCGACAACCAGCTCCGAAAACCCCGTGCGCCCGGGTCGACCCGAGGCGATGCGGCTCGCCGAGCTCCGGCAACGGTTGCGGGAAGTCCAGGATCTTGCGGCGGCGGGCGCCGTGCTCGCTTGGGACCAGGCCACCTACATGCCTGCCGGCGGGGCGACCGCACGGGCGCGCCAGTCCGCAACGGTGAGCCGGCTCGCCCACGAAAAATCCGTCGACTTGGAGCTCGGGAAGCTGCTCGATCGGCTGGAGCCGCACGCCGCGAGCCTGCCCTACGATTCCGAGGAAGCGAGCCTCGTGCGGGTTGCGCGCCGCGACTTCGAGAAAGCCCGCAAAGTCCCTGCCGATTACATGGCGCGCGCGAGCGCGTTCGGCGCAACGTCCTACGAAGCATGGAAACGCGCACGGCCCGACAACGATTTCGCCGCCCTGGTGCCTTACCTCAAAACCGCCGTCGAGCTCGGCCGCGAGTACGCCGGATTCTTCGCTCCCTACGATCACATTGCCGATCCGCTGATCGACGACGCCGACGAAGGCCTGACGGCGGCTGCGGTGCGCAGGCTGTTTGCCGGGCTGCGGCGGGAGCTCGTGCCGCTCGTGCGCGCGATCTGCGAGCAAGGGGGACCTGCAGACGATTGCCTGCACGGCTCGTTTGCCGAATCAGCGCAGATCGCTTTCAGCCGCTCGGTGATCGAACGCATCGGCTATGCATTCGAGAACGGACGGCTCGATAAGACGCTGCATCCGTTCTGTACGCGATTCGCCGCGGGTGACGTCCGCATCACCACCCGGATCGACACCAGCGACATTCGCGAGGCGCTGTTCTCGACGCTGCACGAGGCCGGCCACGCGCTCTACGAGCAGGGCGTCGATCCCGCGCTCGACGGCAGCCCGGTCGGGCGCGGCGCCTCTGTCGGCGTGCACGAGAGCCAGTCCCGGCTATGGGAAAACCTGGTCGGCCGCAGCCGGAGTTTTTGGCAGCACTTCTATCCGGCGCTGCAGAAAACCTTTCCCGATCCGTTCGGCCGGCTTGCGGTCGAGAGCTTTTATCGCGCCATCAACAAAGTGGAACGATCGTTGATCCGCACCGACGCCGACGAGGTGACGTACAATCTCCATATCATGATGCGCTTCGAGCTCGAACTCGATCTGCTCGAGGGCCGTCTGCGGGTCGAGGACCTGCCCGAGGCCTGGCGCGCGGCGATGGAGGATTATCTGGGAATCGTCCCGGCGGACGACCGCAGCGGCTGTCTCCAGGACGTGCATTGGTACGCCGGCAGCATCGGCGGAGGATTCCAGAGCTACACGATCGGCAACATCTTGAGCGCGCAGTTCTACGCCGCGGCCCTCAAGGCACACCGCGACATCCCCGATGAAATCTCGCGCGGCGAGTTCCGCACCCTGCATGGCTGGTTGCGCGAACATCTCTATCGGCATGGGCGCAAGTTCAAGGCGAACGAGCTCGTCAGAAGAACGACCGGCGAGCCGATGAATATCGGCCCGTATCTCGCCTATCTGCGCGAAAAATACGGTGAGCTCTATGATTTGCCGATGTAGCGACCGGCTGGCCGATCGCCGCGTATCGGAAGAGCTTGCCGCCCGTCTCCAATCAGGTGCCGGGCCCGTTCGGGCCCAACGAAAAACCCCGGTATTCCGGATGAAGGTCGTGCCGCCGGAAGCCGCAGCCAACTAGCGCGACGTGACGCGGACCATGACATCGGATAACTCCCCGGCCGCCTGGCGGCCATGCGAGCGCTATCCGGATCCAGCCGTCGAAGTGCTCGACCCGCGGTTTGCCAAGTACCGCGTCTTCAGCGCCGCGGTCGAGCGCCTCGCAACCGGCATGCGCTGGGGCGAAGGGCCGGTCTGGTTCGGCGACGGCCGTTATCTGTTGTGGAGCGACATTCCCAACAACCGCATCCTGAAATGGGAGGAAGAGACCGGGCGGGTCAGCGTGTTCCGAAAGCCGTCGAACTTCGCCAACGGCAATACCCGGGACCGGCAGGGCCGGCTCGTCACTTGCGAGCACGGCGGCCGCCGCGTCACGCGCACCGAGTATGACGGCAGCATCACCGTCATTCTCGATCGCCATGACGGCAAGCGCCTCAATTCGCCGAACGACGTCGTGGTGAAATCCGACGGCTCGATCTGGTTCACCGACCCGCCGTTCGGGATCTTGGGCAATTACGAAGGCGCCGAGGCTAAGGCGGAGCTGCCGCAGAACGTCTATCGCGTCGATCCCGACGGACGCGCGAGCGTGGTCGCCGGCGATCTGCGCGGTCCCAACGGGCTCGCCTTCTCGCCCGACGAGAAGAGACTCTATTTGGTGGAATCCCGCGCCACGCCCAACCGCCTGATCCTGGTCTACGACGTGATCGACGGCAAAACGCTCGCCAACGATCGGGTGTTCGTCGACGCCGGGCCGGGGACGCCGGACGGCTTTCGCTGCGATGTCGACGGCAATCTGTGGTGCGGCTGGGGAATGGGAACGCCGGAGCTCGACGGCGTCGTCGTGTTCTCGCCCGAAGGTCAGTTGATCGGCCGCATCCGCCTGCCGGAACGCTGCGCGAATCTGTGTTTCGGCGGCCTGAAGCGCAACCGGCTGTTCATGGCCGCGAGCCGCTCGCTCTATTCGCTTTACGTCAATACCCAGGGCGCGCCGAGCGGCTGAGGTCGTCCCGGGATTGTTCGGTTGTCGTTCACGGAAAACGCCGGCCCGACGCGCCGCCATCCGCGAGTCGCGAGGCGGCTGTACACCCCCGCGCGGCCCCGATCCCGCTACCGGCGCTCTGCGGCGAACCGGACACGCCCCTGGATAATTCGCGGGAAAACCGAGCGACACGCATCCCGTACGAGCCGAATCTGATATGCATTGCTGATCGTCCTAATAATGGGGCCGGGCGGAAGGGGGACCGCATGGGTACGTTCGATCGTCTGGGCGCGCGCATCGGGGCCGCGAACATGCGCGGCGTGATTGTGGTGCTCGCCTTGTCGCTTCTTGGCGCGAGCAGCGCCGTTGCGCAGGAATACCGCGGCACCGCGGATCAGCAATCGGCATGCATGTCAGACGTGTTTCGGCTTTGCTCGTCCGACATTCCGGACGTGAGCCGGATCGTCGCTTGCCTCAAGCGCGAGCGGCCGCACCTGAGCGACGGCTGCCGCGCGGTGTTCGGAGGCGCTTCGACGCGCGTGGCGAGCCATCGGGCGCGGCGCCACCAGCACTTCAACTCCGGGCAGTACGAGTCGAGCTACTATCCGCGCTACGGCTATCAGGGCTACCCCGGTTACCAGAGCTGGTATTGAGCCTCGGTCGGGTGTCCGGCCCGGCGCGGCGCGCCTCACGCGCGGCCGCGATTCCGAGGCGGTTGCGCGAGCTCCGGAAGGGCGGCTAGGTCTCCGGTCGGTATTCCCGGATCGATCGGAGAGAAGCGCCATGCCGGAGATCAAGACCGAGTTTCTGTTCAAGATCACGCTCGAAGTGCCGCCGCTGCAAGATCTCGGCGAGACGCCCTATGGGCGGCGGCGGATTGCGCGCATCGCGGGCGGCAGCTTCGAGGGGCCGAAGCTCAAGGGTGAAGTCTTGCCGGGCGGCGGCGATTGGCTGTTGCTGCGGCGCGACGGCGTGCTGCAGCTCGACGTGCGGCTCACGATGCAGACCCACGACGGCGCGTTCATCTACATGACTTACCGGGGATACCGGCACGGCCCGCAGGACGTGATCGATCGCCTCAACCGCGGCGAGGCCGTGGATCCCGGCCTCTATTATTTCCGCGTCACGCCGTATTTCGAAACAAGCGCCAAGGACTACGCGTGGATGAACGCAATCTGCTCGGTCGCGACCGGCGCGCGCGCCGCGAGCGGGCCGACCTACCACGTGTTCCAGGTACTGTAGCCGGCCTGTGAGCTGTCATGGCCCGCGCAAGCGGCGGTAAACTGCGGGCTGTCATCGCCCGACTTGTTTGGGCGACCCAATAATCCCGGCGGCGCGGAGGGTACTGGGTGCCCGCTTGCGCGGGCCATGCTGAGATTCACACGTGCCAGCCGCAGTGCCGCGACAGCCGGACCGCGAGGTCGAGCAAGACTTCGTCGGCGCCCGCCCAGCCGAGGAACGACAGTCCGACCGGGCAGCCCGAGACGGTGCCGATCGGGATCGTGGCCTGGGGCAGGCCGCTCAGTCCCGCGATGCAGGTCAGCCGCATCACGTTGGCGCGGAACGGCTCCAGCGCGTCGGCCGGGATGTCGACGCGCGGGGCGGCTCCCGGCGCGGTCGGCAGCACGAGGAGGGTGCCCGGCTTGGCCAGCCTGCGCACCTGATCGCGTGCGCGGGCCCGGAGCTTGCGTGCCTCTTCGGCATCGCGCTGCGAAACTTTCGCGGCGAATGCCAGGCGCTCGCGCACGCCGGGTCCGAGCCGCGGCCGCCGACGCTCGATGAATTCTCCGTAAATCCCCCAGATCTCGAAACCTTGGATCACGCGAAAGCACTCGCGCCAGGAATCGAGGCCTTCGGCCGCCACGCGCGCCGAGCGCGGGCTCGGCAGATCGGCCGCCATGGCGGCGAGCGCGGTACGCAGCAGCGCCGCAACCGCCGCATCGGCCTGCTCGAACGCGTCTTCGAGTACCACGAGCGCGTCGACTGCCGCCGGATGTGAAGCGGCCTCGAGCAGCACGCCGCCGACGCGCCGAAAGACGCCCGGTCCGCCGGCGAGCCAGCCGGCGACGTCGAAGGAGGGCGCCATCGCCATCGCGCCCGAGAGATGCACACGGCCGTGGGTCGGGCGCAGCCCGTAGATCCCGCAAAAGCTCGCCGGAATGCGCACCGAGCCGCCGGTATCGCTGCCAAGCGCGAAATCGCAGACGCCTGCCGCGGCCGCGGCGGCCGATCCGCTCGATGAGCCGCCCGGCAGGCGTCCCGGCGCGCGCGGGTTTGCGGGCGTGCCGTAGTGTGCATTGGCGCCCGTCACGCTGAAGAAGAATTCGTCGCAGATGGTCTTGCCGATGATCGTCGCACCGGCATCGAGAATGCGGCGAACGGCGGCTGCGTGCGATGTCGCTTCCGATGCGGCCGCGAGCCAATCCGGGCTGCCGCCGCCGGTGCGATAGCCCACGATGTCGTACATGTCCTTGACCGCGCACGTCAGCCCCGCAAGCGGCCCGGTTGCGGCGCCCGCAATGGGCGCTCGCAGGTCGTGGGGCACGAAGGCCGAGAGCGGGTGCAAAGCCGGCATGGTTATCGGTGCGCCTGCTGCTCGGGCTGGGGCGAGTACCAATCGAGAATTTTCGCACCGTCCCAAGCGGCGACGCCCTCGTGGGCGAGAATGGTTTCGAGCGTACGCGCGACATGAGCGATGCGGTGCGGCACGCCGGACAGATACGGGTGCATTGCGATCGCCATGATTTTGGCGCGGGCGGCGGATTCCTCGTAGAGGCAGCGGAACTGGTCGAGCGCGCGTGCATACATCATCTCGGAGGGATGGTGCTGCAGCGCCATCAGCACGATGTCGTGGATCTCGAAATTGTACGGCAGCGCGACGACGGGACCGTGCGCGGTCGCGAGCTTCACCGGCTCGTCGTCGAGCACCCAGTCGCCGATGTACCGGATCCCGGCTTCGGCCAGATGATCGAGGGTATCGAAGGTCTGGGTCAAACCTGGGCCGAACCAGCCGCGCGGCCGCACTCCTGAGAATTGCTCGATCAGATCCATCGACCTGCGGATCACGGCGCGCTCATCGTCGAGCTTGTGCATCGGCACTTGGTCGTAGCTGTGGGCATTGAGCTCCCAGCCGCAGGCGATGCACGCTTGCACGACTTGCGGGTAGGTCTCGCAAACTCGGGCGTTGAGGGTGACTGTCGGAGTAACGCCCAACCGCTGCAGCAATGCTTTGAGCCGCCAGAACCCGACGCGCATCCCGTATTCGTGCCAGCTCCAGTTGGGAACGTCGGGCAGGAGCGGCTGCCCCTGCGGCGGCGAAATCACCATGCGGGCCATCGGCCGCGCTAGGTCCCATTCCTCGAGCGCGAGCACAGGCCACAGCACGAGGCGAATGCCGTCGGGGAATTTCAGCGGCGGCCGGCCCTCGATCGGCAAGTACGCGAGGCGTTCACGCGGATGCATCGGCGAGCGTTCCTAAATGTCCGTTGTCGTCCCGGCCGCGCGCAGCGCGAGCCGGGACCCATGCGCACCGCGCGAGCGAAATTCACATCCGTATTCATGGATCCCGGCTCTCCCGCTGCGCGGTCGGCCGGAACGACGGCGAAAGAGTCTCATTCAGTGCACCTGACGGTCGCGATGGGCCCAATACGGCTTGCGCAGCTCGCGCTTGAGAATTTTGCCGGACGGATTGCGCGGCAGCGCGTCGGCGAAGTCGATCGACTTCGGCACCTTGTAGCCGGCGATCCGTTGCCGTGCGAAGCCGATCAAGTCCTCGGCCGAGACTTCGGTCCCGGGCTTTCGCACGACCACCGCCTTGACGGATTCGCCCCATTGGTCGTCCGGCACGCCGATCACCGCGACGTCGGCGATCGCCGGATGACCGAACAGCGCGTTCTCGACCTCGGCCGGATAGATGTTTTCGCCACCGGAAATGATCATGTCCTTGACGCGATCGTAAATGTAGAGATAGCCGGCGCGATCGAGATAGCCGGCGTCCCCCGTATAAAGCCAGTCGTCGCGGATTGCGGCTTTCGTCGCGTCTGGCAGATTCCAATAGCCGAGCATGATCTGCGGCGTGCGGCACACCACTTCGCCGACTTCGTCCGGCGGCAGCTCGCTTCCCGCCGCATCGACGATCTTGATCTCGACCCCCGCCATAGGCTTGCCGCAGGATTTGAGCCGCTCGCCGGCATCTTCGCCGTGGTCCTCGGGCGGCAGATAGGTGATGGCGCCCGTCGTCTCCGTGAGCCCGTAGACCTGCGCGAAGCCGCAGCCGAAGGTTTTCAGCGCATCGCGCAAGAGCTCGATTGGTGCCGGCGAAGCGCCGTAGACGATCAGGTCGAGCGCGGAAAAATCCGTGCCCGCGCATTGCGGCGCCTGCAGCAGGAACAGGATCATGGCCGGCACGAAGAACGCCTTGGTGACGTCGAACCGTTCCATCAGCCGCAGGATCGCAGGCGGGTCGAATTCGCGCGCCAGCACGTTTCGGGCTCCGGCATAGAGCCCGACCAAGGCCCAGCCGCTGCCGCCGATATGGAACAGCGGCATGCAGACGAGACTAACGTCGCGCTCGTTCCAGCTGCCGAATTGCCGCAGCGCGCCCGGCAGCAGCGTGAGCAGATTGGCGTGGCTGAGCTGCGCTCCCTTCGGATGCCCGGTCGTGCCGCTCGTGTACATCTGGACTGCGCAGTCGGACGGACGGATCGGCAGGGCCGGATCGGCCGTGGACCCGCGCGCCGACCATTCCGCATAATCCGGCCATTCGGGATGGTCGCCGTCGAGTGCGACGATGGCCCGTACGCTCTCGAGCTGACCTGCGATGCTGCCGATCGCGCGGTAAAAATCCGCGCCGACGAACAAGAGCTCGGCTCCCGCGTCGTTGATCACATAGGCGATTTCCGGCGGCGCCAAGCGAAAATTCACCGGCACCAGCACCGCACCGGCCTTGGCGGCTCCGAACCACAGCTCGAAGAACGCCGGCCCGTTCTTGGCGAGGACTGCGACGCGCGCCTGCGAGCGGATGCCGGCAGCCGTCAACGCATTGGCGACCTGATTGCTGCGGCGGTCGAGATCGCCATAGGTGATCGTTTGATCTTCGTAATGGATGGCGACGGCTTCCCGGCGCGCCGCGGCGTTGCGGCGCACGATGTCGCCGACCGTCGGCATCCGGGCGATTTCCAGCACGATCGATCCTCCCGATTTTTCGGTCAGTCTAGGTCGCCGGCCGGGAAAATGAAAACGCGCGCCTTCCCTCCCCAAAGGGGAGGGCTGCGCGCGAAGTGGGGCGATGTTGAAGACCCACCCCGGTTCGCCGCGAGGATAGCCGCCGACGTTCCCTAAAGGGGAGTGAATGAACTCGCCAGGTTACTTCCGGACGAACAGCCTTGCGCCCGCGGTTGCAGCTTGCGCCTGCGCGGTCCATGCTCAAACCAGACAAAAGCAAGCGCCCGACCCAGGTGCAGTCGGCGCGCGAACATGTTGTGCGGGGAGAAATTCCGAGTGGCCGAGCCGGCCTACCGTTCCGTGTTCCGTGAGGACCTGTTCGCCGAAAGGTCGCGATTGCGACCGTCGGAGCAGCGGAAGCCGCGGTAGGGATGGCGTCGCGTTCTGCCTGTCGATCTGCTGCGAGCCCGAGATTAGCCCGCTGAAGGCCAGCATGTTCGGCATCGTGAGGGCGCGAGGTGTGATGGAGAGCCGAACGAGCGTGTTGGGTCCGATCGGCGGAGCCAATGACGCTCTTCACCTCCCCTTTCTGGGGCAGCAACGCGCGTCTGCCTCGCGTGTCTCCAGACAGAAGCGCCGGGAGTTTGCCCGATGATGTTCACGCCCGAGCACGAGGAGTTGCGGCGCTCCTTGCAGAAATTCATCGCGGCGGAGATCAATCCGCAGGTCGACGCATGGGAGGAGGCCGGCATCTTTCCGGCCCATGAGCTGTTCAAGAAGCTGGGCAGCCTCGGCTTCCTCGGTCTCACCAAGCCGGTCGAGTACGGCGGCCAGGCGCTGGATTACTCGTTCGCGATGGTCATGGCCGAGGAGCTCGGCAACATCCATTGCGGCGGCGTGCCGATGGCGATCGGAGTGCAGACCGACATGGCGACGCCGGCGCTGGCGCGGTTCGGCTCCGACCAGCTTCGGCGGGAGTTTCTGGCGCCCTCGATCGCCGGCGATTACGTCGCTTGTCTGGGCGTTTCCGAAGTCGGCGCCGGTTCCGACGTCGCCTCGATCAAGACCACGGCGCGCAAGAACGGCGCCGACTACCTCATCAATGGCGGCAAGATGTGGACCACCAACGGGACGCAGGCCGACTGGATCTGTCTGCTCGCCAATACGTCGGAAGGACTCGTGCACGAGAACAAGAGCCTGATCTGCGTGCCGATGAAAGCCAAAGGCGTCGAGATCGCCCGCAAGCTCGACAAGCTCGGCACGCGCTCGTCCGATACGGCGCAGATCTTCTTCGACGACGTGCGCGTGCCGCAGCGCTATCGGATCGGGGAGGAAGGCAAGGGCTTCACGTACCAGATGCTGCAGTTCCAGGAGGAACGACTGTGGGCGGCCGCGAAGGCGCTGAAAAGCGGCGAGCGCCTGATCGAGCAGACGATCGACTACACGCGCAACCGCCAGGCATTCGGAAAATCGATCCTCGACAATCAGGTCGTTCATTTCCGGCTCGCCGAGCTTGCGACCGAGATCGAGCTGTTGCGCTCGCTCACCTATCGAGCCTGCGAGCTCTACGTGGCCGGCCAGGACGTGACCCGGCTCGCTTCGATGGCGAAGCTGAAGGCAGGACGTCTGGGTCGCGAGGTCGCCGACGCGTGCCTGCAATATTGGGGCGGCATGGGATTCATGAACGAGACGCCGGTGAGCCGCGCCTACCGGGATTCGCGCCTGGGCTCGATCGGCGGCGGCTCCGACGAGGTCATGCTCACCATCATCTGCAAGCTGATGGGCACCCTGCTGGGCACGTCCAACGCCGCCGAGCGCACGCCCAAAGCATGACCAAGCTTCCCGTGGCGGGTCACCCGCGCCGCGGAGCGTGGCGGCGACGTGCGGAACGGGTCGAGGACGCGTTCCACCTGCCGGACGGCTCCAATACGGCATCGACAGGCCCCTTGGTCGAGGCGCTGGCGCGTTGTGTGCGCGAGTCCGGGTGCGAGATCGCAAGTCCGGCCAACCCCCGCCAAGTGCTGGGCCCGATCAAACAGGCGGCTGCCGCGGCGAATTTTTTGCGATCCATCCGGCGCGGCAGGCGCTTCTTCGCGGGGAATTTGCGCTCCCCTATACTGGTCTTAGGTATCGTCCGTTCCGCCGCGGAGAATTCCGGCAGCATGCCCACAGTATCGAGGACCGCGACGATCCCGCCGCGCCCCGTCGAAGGGGCGACGCCGAGCGGAGCGCGCTGGAACGTGCGGGCGGTGCGCGGGAGACTGCGGCTCGTCAGCGCACTCGTCATGCTGGCGTTCGTGGTGTGCCACCTCGTCAGCCACATGACGCTGCTCGTCTCGCTCCCGGTCGCGAACCGCGCGCTGACGATGCTCATGGCGCCGTGGAACACGGCGCTCGGCGGCGCCGTCCTGCTCACGGCGGCGCTTGTGCACTACGTCAACGCGCTGTGGTCGGTCTACGAACGGCGCTACCTGCGCCTGTCGACCTGGGAATGGTGGCAGCTCGGGCTCGGGCTGTGCATCCCGCCGCTGCTGATGGTGCACGTGCTCGCTACGCGCGCGGCCGGCGAATTGCTCGGCGTCAACAGCGACTATGTCGAGATTCTGGTTTTGCAGTGGGTGGTCGCGCCGAAATACGTGGTGATCCAGACCGCCGCGCTGCTGACTGTGTGGGTGCATGCCTCAATCGGAATCCATTTCTGGCTGCGCACGAAGCGCTGGTATCCGAGCGTGCAGGTCGCTTTGGGCGCGATCGCAATCCTCGTTCCGACGCTCGCGCTTGCCGGCTACGTGGCGGCCGGCAACCAGATCATGCGCGAGGCCGCGGACGATCCGGACTACGTGACCGCCGTGCTCAGAGGAGCCAATCTCACGCCGAAGGACAGCCGCATCATCTATGGATGGGCGGACATCGGCCTCGTCGGCCATTTTGCCCTCGTCGGACTGACCTTCGCGGCCGTGTGGGGGCGGCGTCTCGTCTACCGGATGCGCCGGCCGCCGACGCTGACCCACTCGACCGGCCGCATCATGCCGATCCTACCCGGCGCGACCGTGCTCGAAACGCTGCGCGAGAACGGCATTCCGCACGCTTCGGTGTGTGGCGGCCGGGCACGCTGCACGACCTGCAGGGTCATGGTGACGCGCGGGCTTTCCGCGCTGCCCGCACCGGCCGTGCTGGAAGCCAAGGCGCTGGCGCGCATCGAGGCCCCCGTGGGGCTGCGGCTCGCCTGCCAGATTCGGCCGACGGCGGATATCAGTGTCATGCCGCTGCTGCCGCCCGATGCCACCCCCGCACAGGGTAGCGTGCGCGGCGGGCTCGAAGGCAGCGAGCGGCTGATCACAGTGGTGTTCATCGATCTGCGCGGCTCGACCACGCTGGGCGAAGCCAAGCTCCCGTACGACGTGCTGTTCATCCTCAATCAATTCTTCACCGAGATGACCAGGGCGCTCGACGCGACCAACGGGCATTATTCGCAATTCACCGGCGACGGACTGCTCGCGCTTTACGGCCTGCATGCCAAAGATCCGACGACCGGTCCGGCCGAGGCGATCCGCGGCGCGCGCGAAATGCTGGTGCGCCTCGAACAACTCAATCGGCGCTTCGCCGGCGAGCTCAAGCAGCCGCTGCGCATCGGCATCGGCATCCATTTTGCGGAAGCGATCGTCGGCTCGATGGGTCCTCCGCGCTCGCAGATCATTACGGCGATCGGCGACGCGGTGAACACCGCGGCGAGGCTCGAAGGATTGACCAAGGAGTACGATTGCGCGCTCGTGCTCTCGCGGCCGGCTGCGGAAGCGGCGGGGGTCGACCTCAGCGGCCACGAGCTCCACGCGGTTGCGGTCAAGGGCAAGCTGCAGAAGGTCGAGTTCTACGCTCTCGAGACGGTGCCCGAGCTTTGAGGCGTCGTGGCAGCCGGATGGCGATAATAGTTTGCGCATAACAGAGATGCGGTAATAGCATATCACAAAAATACACAAGCTTTTTCCATGGCTTAATGGGCAAGAGACGTCGCACAGCGCACATTGTGCAATGCAGTATTTATATTGCAGTGCACAATCATCGTGGTTATATTGTGAGCACCCGATGAGAGACGGAGCCAGATCCCCAACTTCGAAAACCCGGCCCCAGAAAGGATGCGTGCCATGACCGAACGCAATGCTGAACACAGGGCAGTGGCTCCCGTGATCCCGCTGTTCGATTTCACAAAGTTCGAAATGCCGAAGTTCGACCTGCCCAAGTTCGATCTCCCGAATGCGGAGGCGCCGGCCGCGTTCCGGGAACTCGCCGAGCAGGGCATCGCGCAGGCCAGGGCCGCGTACGAAAAGGCCAAGGCGGCCACCGACGCCGCGACGGGCGCGGTCGAAACCTCGTACACGGTGCTGGCCGAAGGGGCCGCCGCCTGCAACCGGCAGATCCTCGACGCCGCCCGCGCCAACGCCAATGCGGGCTTCGATTACGCGATCGCGCTCCTGGCGGTGAAGTCGCCGACCGATCTTGTGGAAGTCTCGGCCGAGCACGCCCGCGAGCAATTCCAGGCTCTCACCGCGCAGACCCAGGCATTGGCCGAGTTGGTGCGCAAGCTCGCAGCCGAGAGCACCGAACCGCTCCAGACGGGTATCCACCGCACGTTCCGGAACGCGGCCTGACGTTTCCTCGGATCTCCCCGATCCGGCTAAGCCCGCGCCCTTCGGCGCGGGCTTTCGTCGCGTGCGGCGCCGCCTGCTCCTGCGCAATGGCGAGCGAAGTGCTAGGCTTCCGTCGGCCATATTTTTTTACCTACCGGCTCGTGACCCGATCAGGCAGGGAGCACGCATGCGCGCCCCGGATTTCCGATTTGGGCTCGCCCTGGCCGTTGGCCTAGGCGCGCTCGCCGCCGTTTCCGGCGCGCACGCCCAGCAGCGGCCGCCCACGGCCCGCGTGGTCGTCAGCGGCGAAGGCAGCGTCAGTGTCGCGCCCGACGTCGCCCAGATTCGCAGCGGCGTCACGACCCGGGGCAAAACCGTGCGCGAGGCGACCGAAGCCAATTCCAAGATCATGGCCGCCATCCTCAACGCGCTCACCGAATCCGGCATCCCGCAGAAGGACGTGCGCACCGCGCAATTCTCGATCCAGCCCGTCTATGCCGCGCAGGAGCCCGGCAAGGAGCAAAGGCTCGTCGGCTACAGCGTCGGAAACCACGTCGGCGCCCGTATCAAGCACATCGAAAAGCTCGGCGATGTGCTCGACCGCCTCATTGCGGCGGGGGCGACCGACGTGTGGAACGTCGAGCTTCTGGTATCGGATCCGGCCAAGCCGCTCGACCAGGCGCGGGAAGCCGCGATTGCCGACGCGCGGCGCAAGGCGGAGATCTACGCGAAAGCCGCCGGGGTCGCGCTCGGACGGGTTTTTTCGATCGAGGAAGCTGGCGCTTCCGCACCCGGCCCGATGCGCGCGCTGGCGGACCGCTCCGCGGCTGCGGTCCCGATCGCCGCGGGCGAAAGCACGCTCCGCGCGGCCGTGACCGTGGAATTCGAGATCGCGCGGTAGAGCGGGCGAAGGCCGCCATGGCGGATTACACGGCCGAAGTAGTGGTGATCGGCGGCGGCATTGCCGGCATCGCGGCGGCGCTCGAATTACTCGACCACGGGCGCGACGTGCTCATCCTGGATCGAGACGAGGAAAGCGCCTTCGGCGGGCTCGCCAAGGAGAGCTTCGGCGGCCTGTTCTTCGTCAACAGCCGCGAGCAGCAACGCAACGGCATCAAAGACACCCCGGCGCAAGCGTTGCGCGACTGGCATTCGTTCGCGGAATTCGGGCCCGACGACCGATACCCGAAACTGTGGGCCGAAAACTACGTCGAGCGCTGCATCCCCGATGTCTACGAATGGCTGCGCGCGGGCGGCATCCGCTTCCTGCCGCTGCCCGCATGGGTCGAGCGCGGCGACAGCCGGCCGGGAAATTCGGTGCCGCGCTTTCACATCGTTTGGGGAACGGGCCGCGAGCTGGCGACGCGGCTGATCGCGGCGCTCGCCGCGCATCCGAACCGCGGCCGGTTCGCGGCGAAATTCCAGCATCGCGTCGAAACCCTCATCACCCAGGCCGGGCGGGTCGTGGGCTGCGGCGGTGCGCGCGAGCGCGACGGCATGCCGTTCGAGGCGCGGGCCGAGCACGTGGTCATCGCGAGCGGCGGCATCAACGGCGACATCGCGCGCGTGAAGGCGAACTGGCATCGCGACTGGCGCACGCCGCCCGAGGTGATACTCAACGGTTCGCACAAGTTTGCCGACGGCAAGCTGCACGACGCGGCGGCGAAAATCGGCGGCCGCCTCACGCATCTCGACCACATGTGGAACTACGCCTCGGGCGTGCATCATTATCGGCCGCGCAAGCCGCTGCACGGCCTCTCGCTGGTTCCGGTGAAATCCGCGCTGTGGCTCAACTGGCGCGGCGAACGCATCCTGCCGCCGCTCGTCAGCGGCTTCGACACGCGCGCGCTCGTCACCGCGATCTGCGCGCAGGAGCGGCAGTACAGCTGGCAGCTCATGAACCGGCGCATCGCGCTCAAAGAGCTCGCCGTTTCCGGCGCCGAGTTCAATCCTTCGATCCGGGAGAAGAGTTGGCTGCGATTCGCGCGCGACCTGTTTTTCGGCAATCGCTGGCTGGTCGACGAGTTGACGGCACACTGCCGCGATTTCGTCACGGCCCATTCCTTGCCCGAGCTCGTGGACAAGATGAACGCGCTCCAGGGCGACGGCAGCGTCGATCCCGCCGCACTTGCCGGGGCGGTCAGCCGCTATGATGCCGAGGTCGCGCAGGGTCCGGCCGCGCGGGATCCGCAGCTGCGGCGCATTGCCGAACTGCGGAAATACCGCGGCGACCGCATGCGGATCAGCAAGTCGCAGAAAATCCTCGACGAGCGCGCGCTGCCGCTCATCGCCATTCGCGCGTTCATCGTGAGCCGCAAGAGTCTCGGAGGCATCGCTACGGATCTGCAATGCCGCGTGCTCGACGGCGCGGGCGAGCCCATTTCGGGCCTCTATGCGGTCGGCGAAGCCGCGGGCTTCGGCGGCGGCGGCATGCACGGGCTGCGCGGACTTGAAGGTACGTTCCTGGGCGGCGCGATCTTCACCGGCCGCATGGCCGGGCGCAGCATCGGCCGGCCGTCGTGAACTTGCCATGAAACGCACCGGCGCACAGCTTGCGATCTACGCGCTCGAGCAGATCGGGGTCCGATTCACGTTCGGGATTCCGGGGGTGCAGAACACCGAGCTCTACGACGAGCTCGACAGTTCCAACCGCATCACGCCGATCCTCGTCACCCACGAAGGCGGCGCAGCGTTCATGGCGGATGCGGTGAGCCGGCTCTCCTCGAGCATCGGCACGCTCGTTATCGTGCCGGCGGCAGGCCTCACCCATGCGGCGAGCGGCATCGGCGAGGCGTTTCTCGACGGCATCCCGATGCTGATCATCACCGGCGGCGTGCGCACCGACAGCGGCCGGCGCTATCAGGTCCATCAGATGGACCTGCATCAATTCATGCGAGGCCTCACCAAGGCGACGTTTCAGATCACCCGGCACGACGATATCGTGCCGACGATCTTCCGCGCCTACGACATCGCGACCGACGGGGAGCCCGGCCCGGTATTCGTGGAAATCCCGCTCAACCTGCAGGCCTTTCCGGGAGAGATCCCGGAGCTGCCGACCTATCTGCGCCCGGCACAAGCATCGCTGCCCGATCGAGCCGCCACCGTCGACGCGGCGGCGCTGCTCGCGGCCGCGAAGCATCCAGGAATGTTCGTCGGCTGGGGCGCGCGCGATGTCTACCCGCAGGTGCGCGCGCTCGCTGAGCGGTTGCAGGCCCCGGTCGCGACCACGCTGCAGGGCCTGAGCTCGTTTCCGGCCAATCATCCGCTTCACGCCGGCTTCGGATTCGGGCCCGCCGCGGTACCGGCCGCCCAAGTCGCGTTCGAACATTGCGATTGCCTGCTCGCAGTCGGAACGCGCTTTGCCGAAATCGCGACCGGGAGCTACGGCGCGCGGGTTCCGGAGAACTTGATCCACGTCGACATCAATCCTGAGGTCTTCAACGCCAATTATCCGGCGAAGGTCGCGATCGCGGCCGATGCCAAGTCAGCGCTCGAAGCGCTCGTGGCCGAACTCGACGCGATTGCTCCGCCGCGCGAACCGAACACGGAGCTCACCGATCGCATCCGGCGCGAAAAGGCCGCCTATCGCGAATCCTGGTACGCCCACGATTCCCACGACAAGGTGAATCCGGCGCGGTTCTTCGACGAATTGCGCAGGCAAGCGCCGGACGCGGCCATCACGGTATTGGACGACGGCAATCACACCTTCCTGGCCGCCGAGCTGTTTCCGGTGCACGCGGTCAAAAGCGTGATCCTGCCGACCGATTTCAACTCGATGGGCTATGCGGTGCCGGCCGCGATCGGCGCCAAGCTCGCGAACCCCGACCTGCCGGTCAATGTCATCGTCGGCGACGGCGCGTTTGCGATGAGCTGCATGGAACTTCTCACCGCGGTGCGCAATGAGCTTGGCATCGTCTATTATGTGTTCCACGACGGCGAGCTCTCGCAGATCGCGCAGTTCCAGCAATTGCCGTACGATCGCAAGACCTGCACCGAGCTCGGCGAATTCGATCTCGAAGGCGTGGCGGCGGCGACCGGAGCGGCGTTCGTCGATCTCGCCGAGGATGCCGCGCTGGCGAGCGCGATCGGCCAGGCGAGCGCGCTCGCCGCTGGAGGCCGGCCGGTGATCGTCGACGTGCGCATCGATTATTCGAAGCGCACCGCCTTCACTGTCGGAGCCGGCAAGACCACTTTCTTGCGTTTGCCGCTTTCGCAGAAAGCGCGAATTCTCGGCCGAGCCTTGGGCCGGCGCATTTTCGGATAGGATCGGCGCGCGAGAACAGGAGCGAGCGAATGGACGACATGACGCAATCGCGACCCGCCGCGGATTTGAAGCCGATGCACGAGATCCTCACGCGGCAACGCGAGGCGTTCCTGCAGTCGGGGCCTCCGACGCTGAAAGAACGCCGCGCAGACCTGGCGAAGCTGCGCCGCGCGATCCAGCAGAACGCGGAGCGGCTGGCGCTGGAGATTTCCGGGGATTTCGGCACTCGCTCGCGCTACGAGACGCTGCTCGCCGACGTGTGGCCTACGCTCGCGGCGAGCCGGCACGCGATCCGGCACCTGCGCAGATGGATGGCGCCGAAGCGCGTATCGGTCAGCCTCGAATTCATGCCGGCGGGCGCGCGTATTCTTTACCAGCCGGTCGGGGTGGTCGGCATCATCAGCCCGTGGAACTATCCGTTCCAGCTCGCCATCATGCCGCTGATCGCGGCGCTCGCCGCGGGCAATCGCGTGATGCTCAAGCCTTCGGAGCTCACGCCGCGTACTGCGCAATTCCTTCAGGAATTCCTCGGCGGCCTGTTTCCCGTCGAGCAAGTCGCGGTGATCCTCGGCGGCCCCGAAACCGGCGCGGCGTTCGCGTCGCTGCCATTCGATCATCTGTTCTACACCGGCTCGACCGCGATAGGCCGGGAAGTGATGCGTGCGGCGGCCGAGAATCTCGCGCCGGTGACGCTCGAGCTCGGCGGCAAATCGCCCTGCATCCTCGCCGAGGACGCGGCGCTGCCCGCCGCGGTCGAGAGCATCGTCGCGGGCAAGCTGTTGAACGCCGGGCAGACCTGCATCGCGCCCGATTACGTGCTGCTGCCGCGGGAGCGCCGCGAAGACTTCATCCGACTGGCCGGCGAGGCGGTGAAGAAATTCTATCCGAGACTTGCGACCAATCCCGATTACGATTCGATGGTCAACGAACGGCATTACGGACGCGTCGCGGGTTATGTCGCCGAAGCGAAGGAGCGCGGGGTTCGCGTGGTCGAGTTCAACCCGGCGCAGGAAAAACTCGCCCCCGAAACGCGCAAGCTCGCGCCGATGCTCGTCATCGAGCCGGGCGAAGAGCTCGGCGTCATGCGCGAGGAGATCTTCGGCCCGGTGCTGCCGGTGAAATCCTACGAGCGCATCGAGGAGGCGATCGAGTATGTCAATCGCCGGCCGCGGCCGCTGGCGCTCTACTATTTCGGCCAGGACAAGAAGCGGCGCGACGAAGTCCTGCGCAAGACGATTTCCGGCGGAGTTTCCGTCAACGACACGCTGCTGCACGTGCTGATCGAGGACTTGCCGTTCGGCGGCATCGGCGCTTCCGGGATCGGTGCCTATCACGGCGAGATCGGGTTCCAGACTTTCTCGCATCGCAAGGGGGTCTTTCTGCAGAGCCGGCTCAACGCCGCAAACCTGCTGCGTCCGCCGTTCGGCCGGCTCACTGCGCTGTTGCTCAAATTGCTCATGCGCCGGTGATACCTCCCCGGAAGGGAGGTCGATCGCGCGAAGCAGGCGCAGTCGTTCGGCAGAGTGGATTTCTGCGATACCTTCCGTGAGGATGTGGGGCAGCATGCGTGCGGCAAGGCAGTTGCGGTTCGCGCGATGATCAGCGGCGCGGCACGGTGAACGGGAGCGTGCTGGAGAGCCCGCCGTCGACCGCGATCGCCTGCCCGTTGACGTAGGAAGCTTCATCGCTCGCCAGAAATGCGGCCACGGCCGCGATCTCCTCCGGATCTCCGTAGCGGGTCAGGGGATTGAGCTGGCCGATCTTCTCGTGGGTCCCGCGCTCGCGCGCGCGCTCGAAGATCGTCCGGGTCATGCCGGTCTCGATCAGGCCGGGGCAGATGGCGTTGACGCGCACGCCGGTGCCGTAGAGCGAATTCGCGGCGGTCTGCACCAGGCTGATCACGCCGGCCTTGCTGGCGCTGTAGGGGTTGCCGCCGGCATTGGCCCGCAGTCCGGCAACCGAAGCGGTGCAGATGATCGATCCCGCCTTCTGCCTCACCATGTGCGGCGCTGCATGCTTGACCGCCAGGAACGCGCCGATCAGGTTGACGCGCAGCACCTCCTGCCAGAGCTCGACGGTCTGCTCCGCCAGCGGTACCAGCCCGCCGCTGATGCCCGCATTGGCATAGATCGCGTCGAGCCCGCCGAACATTTCCACCGCTCGCGAAATGAAACCTGTCACATCGGCTTCCGCTCCGACATCGGCCGAGACCGCGACGGCCCTGCCGCCCGCGTGCGCGATTTGATCCGCGGTTTCCTCGACCGCCGCTCTGGCGCGGTCGACGGCGAGCACCATGGCGCCCTCGGCGGCGAATTTGAGCGCGCTGGCGCGGCCGATGCCGCTGCCTGCGCCGGTCACGATCGTGCGCTTGCCGGCGAGCCGGCCATCGCGCGTGCTTGCGCGCAAAACTCCCGCAGCTGCTTCGGCCATGTTTGTGCCCGGTTTCTTGCCCGTTCCGGCCGGCCGCGTGGCGGGCGCGAGCGGGGATGCATCATCCCCGGTATTTCGCGGGGACGAGAGTCGAGAGCACCACGCCCGCGTCTCGCGATCAAGTCACAGCATCAAGAGGCCGAGCCGGACCGCGTGCGCCACGGCGTCGGTACGCCCCGTGGCATCGAGCTTCTCCAGGATGGAGGCGACGTGAAATTTCGCGGTATGCACCGAGATGCCGAGCTTGCGCGCGACCATCTTGTTCGATGCACCCTCCGCCAATAAGCACAGAACCTCGGTCTCTCGCGCGGTCAAGCGGCGCAAGTCTGCCGCTTCCGGATCCTCGGAGAGACCGACTGCACGGTGTTCGGCGACATCGTTCATGCCGAACGGAACGACTGCGAGCCCGCGGAGCGCGGCATCGAGCGCGAGGCGCAGGTCGGCGACTTCGGCGGTCGGGGGCAGCAATCCGGCGAATCCGGCCCGCAATGCGGCGATCGAATCGATGTCGTCCGCGATCAGAATGGTTGTTCTCGCCGCCTCGGGTAGCGGAACAATGTCGCTGATGGCGAGTGCCGCATTGTCGTCGAGCTCCGCCACGTCGACACCGAGTTCCTGCAGCATTGCTTCGATGCGGTCCGCCAGGAGCTCATCCTCGATCGCCAGCTCGACGGTGATGCCGCTCGCCATCGCTCAAGAGGTCGGCCGCTCGGAAATCTCGATGCGGGCCGAGGCGGTTTGCCCGGCGCGAACGATCGCCAAATCGATGGTACGGCCGATCGCTTCGGCGCTGAGCCTGCCGAACACGTCGCGGACGCCGCCCAAAGGTTCGCCGTTCCAGCTCGTGAGGATGTCACCGACGAGGATTCCGGCCCGGCGTCCCGGCCCGTTCGGGTCGACGCTGACGACCATGAGCCCGTGTGAGCTCGGTTTCGCCTCATCGAGCCGCACCGGCTGCAGCCCGAGGCCGAGATAGCCGCGGCGGACTCGGCCGTGGGCCAAAAGTTGCTCGGCAACACGTTCGATCGTCGCGACCGGAATCGCCAGTCCCGCGCGGCGCGGGCCGGGCACCGCCATCCCCACCAGGTTGCCTGCGGCGTTCACCACGATCCCACCCTCCTGGCTGGCGTCGACGCGGCGATCAAGCCGAATGCGGCGATCGATGCGGCCGCCGCGCAGGCTTTGCCACGGACCGGCGGCGAGCGCGACCATGGCAAGGCTCGCAGTCGGCCCGTCCCGGCCTCGGCCGATCATGATCGCGAGCTCGCCCGTCGAAACCTCCTCCGCGCGCGACCAAGCCAGCGGACTCTCCGCGCCGTTCACTTTGAGAACCGCAATATCGGTGCTGGGATCGCGTCCCGCCAGGGTCGCAGCGGCGCGCTCGCCTGCGGGCGTGAGCACGGCAATCTCTTCATCGTGCTCGAGCGCATCGCTCGCCGTGACGACGAGGCCGGAACGCCAGACGAAACCGCTGGACGTGCGGCGGCCACCTCCGGACACCGCGACGACCGCAGGCACGCATCGCGCAACGATTTCAGCCAGATGACGGGAGAGGACAGGGAGTGGATTCTCAGGCGTTCGGTCCGACATGGGAGCCTCCAATTTGGCTCTCTCATGTCATCGTACGCACGCGAAACCTACTGGCCGGATGGGTAGGTCTGGCCGGATGGGCGGGTGCCCAACAGAGAAAACATCTCCGCCCGGCAGTCCGGGCGGAGATGCGCGAGCGCTGCTCCGCTTACTCGCGAATGATCTCGATGACCCGGTGCGTACCGGGGTCGACCAACACCACTTGATTGTCGATCACCGTATATCGGTAACGCCGGATCGCCGGCACTTCGACCGTTTCCGGGAACGGATAGAGCTCGACCGACGCCGGGACCTCCACGCCGACACGCGCCCGGAAGTCCGCCGGAGGCGCGACCACGATCCGCTCGCGCGTGACCGAGCGGTAAACCGTCGTGCGCTGGTCGGGGGTCAGATCGATGACCGCCGTCTGGGCAGCGGCAATTCCCGCCGTGGTGGCGAGGATAGCCGCGGCAAGCGCACCATTCACAACGGATTTCATCATCGGTTCTCCTCTCGAGCCCCACGTGCTCCGCAGCCAACGCCAAGCGGTCCGTTGGGTTCCTGCCTGGACGGCAGGATATCGGAGGGCCGCACAAAACACGGCACTTCGACGGAGCGGTGGGCAGCAAACCCCGGCATCGCTGCCGGGGCTTGCGTGGTCGGCGCGTCAGGCCTGTGGCATCAGTCCGTCAGTGCCGCATCGAGCGGTACCAATTGTCCACTTCGCGACGGACCTGATCGGCGCTGTAACCGTAGCGGTCCTGGATCTTGCCTTCGAGATCTTCTCGCCGCCCCTCGATCGCGTCGAGGTCCTCGTCCGTCAGCTTCGCCCATTTCTCCTTGACCTTGCCCTTGACCTGCTTCCAGTGGCCCTGGATGCGGTTCCAGTCGGCCGCCGATTGCAGGGTGCCGACGGTGGTTTTCATGGCATCGGTCGCGGTGCGCGCTACGCTCTGACCCAGTTCCCGGGTCTGGTCGGCCCAAGCGTGCATCTGGGCCTCCGCAAATTCCGCTTGGAGCTGAACGAGCTCCTCGGCACTGCGCGCCCGCAGCATGCGCTGGGTGAAATCGAACGAGTTCGCGATGGTCCGCGCGGCGAGCGACAGCGTCTTCTGCCGGATGTCGGACGCCTGCTGGTCGAAGCTCGTGAGGCTCCGCTGCGTGGCCGAGAGGAATCCATCGACCGCCTGTCTGGCTTGCCCGACGCTGTGCTCGGCGAAGTCGCGCATTCCGAAAGTGCCGAATTCGGCTATCCTTCGCGCCTGCTCGGCGCCATGCTCGGCGAAATCGCGCATTCCTTCCGACAAATTCGAAGTTCTGGCCATAAAAAGACCTCCTCTCTCGTGGCCCGTTCCCGATGCGGCGAGGCCGCGGAACCGACGGGTGCATGTTGGTTGGATCAAGGAAGGTCCGGTTCGCCCGGACTCGTCTTGCGCTAATCGAGAACCCCGCTGGCGAGTTCCGAAATATTCGTTCCTCTCGCAATTTCTTGGCAAGCCGTGACGCGTATTTATCGACGATCAGCAATTCTGTTAGATGTAGGTATTATCGGGCTGCCATTCGCCAACGAACTCGGAAATCCACATGCCACATTCGCGCCATGATTCCCTCGACCTGGAGACGATCGTCCGCGGCATCGAACGCTGGGTAGAAATCGAAAGTCCGACCGGCGAAGTTACCGCGGTCAATCGCATGATCGATCGCGTCGCCGCGGATCTCGCCGACGTGCCGGTCCGCATCGAACGCCTGCCCGGCCGTTCCGGCTTTGCCGACACGCTCGTGGCGCGCACGCATGGGGACGGCCACGGTATCTTGGTGCTTTCCCACGTCGATACCGTGCATCCGATCGGCACGCTCGCCACTTCGCCTTGCCGCCGCGATGGCGACCGGCTCTACGGGCCGGGCGTCTACGACATGAAGGGCGGCGCGTATCTCGCGCTCGATGCGTTCCGCCGCGTGGCACGCGCGCAGAGCGCACGGCTACCGATCACGTTCCTGTTCACGCCCGACGAGGAGGTGGGCAGCCCGTTCTCACGCGAGCGGATCGAGCTCGAAGCGCGGCGCGCGCGGTACGCGCTCGTGACCGAGCCGGCGCGCGACGGCGGCAAGGTCGTGACCTCGCGCAAGGGCGTGGGGCGCTTCGAAGCGGCCGCGACAGGCGTCCCGGCGCATTCCGGAAGCCGACATCGTGACGGCCGCAGTGCGATCGACGAGATGGCGCGACAAGTGCTGGCGATCGTCGCCATGACCGATTATGGGCGCGGAATTACCACCAATGTCGGCAAGATTTCCGGCGGCACCGCGCCCAACGTCGTGGCCGAGCACTGCCGGATCAGCATCGATCTGCGCGTGCCCGACGAAGCCGCCGGTGAGGAGATGCAGGCGAAAATCCTCGGCCTTGCGCCCACCGATCCCGGCGTGAAGCTCGCGGTGACGGGCGAGATGAACCGGCCGCCATTCAAGCGCACGCCTGCCGGCGCCGCGCTGTTCCAGCATGCCCGCAAGCTCGCGGCCGAGCTC
Organism: Pseudomonadota bacterium; assembly: GCA_046727735.1. GTDB lineage: Bacteria > Pseudomonadota > Alphaproteobacteria > Rhizobiales > Xanthobacteraceae > AP-16. The sequence goes on from JBKPDF010000028.1 coordinate 29,032, forward strand.
GGCTTCGATATCGCCGAAGCCCCGACGACCGGAGGCGGCAGCGACGGCAATTTCACCGCCGCGCTCGGCGTGCCTACGCTCGATGGCCTCGGCATCGACGGCGACGGCGCGCACACCGGGTGGGAGCACGCGCTCATCTCCTCGATCGAGCCGCGAACCCGGCTGATGCAGCGGCTTCTGGAGACGCTGGGATGATACTTACTCGTGTCCCGATCTTCGCTCGCGCTTCGCGCTTGCTCGTCCGGGACACGCCTGGCCGGATGCGACCGATCGTCCGGGACACGTGGACGGAGAAGCGATGACCATCGACGAATATGCCGCTTGGGCCGCAACGCTCGGCAAGCAGCCGCTGAGCGCGGATAAGGAAATGCTGGCGTATCTCGGCCTCGGGCTTGCGGGAGAATCGGGAGAGGTAGCGGACGGCATCAAGAAATTCTTGCGCGACGGGCGGTGGGACGCCGAGCATCTCGCCGATGAGCTGAGCGACGTCATCTATTTTTGGTCTTGTCTGTGCCTCGTAGCCGGCAAGCAGCCCTCGCACGTGCTCGAAATGAGCCGGCGGAAGATCGAGCGGCGCATGGCAAGGCAATGAAATGAAACCACCTGTCCCGGACGAAGTGAGCGAAGCGAACGAAGATCCGGGACCCAGGAATGACTTCGCGAAGCGACCATACTGATGGACTCCGATGGCAGAAGGCTTTTTCGTGTACATCCTGGCGAGCCGGCGAAACGGCACGCTCTATGTGGGAGTTACCAACGACTTGTCGCTGCGCATAGCTGAACACAAGGCCAAACTCGTACCGGGTTTCACCCGCAAGTATGGCGTCGACAAACTGGTACACATCGATACGTTTCAATCGATTTTGGAGGCTCGCGCGTACGAACGCGCGCTGAAGCGATGGAAACGAAGCTGGAAGCTCGAGCTCATAGAGAAGGGTAACCCGGAGTGGCGCGATCTCTCAGAGAATTGGTTAACGTGATCGGGACCTTGCGCACCGGACCCAGTTCAACTCCTGTATTGGCGCTGCGCGAAGTTTACTCCTGGGTCCCGGATCTTCGCTCGCGCTTTGCGCTCACTCGTCCGGGACGCGGGGATTCCCGGTAAATGTCTCCGCCGGATCCGACACCGTTGTTTGCCGGCGCTCCGGTCGTGCCGGTGCTCACGGTCGAGCGCGTCGAGCACGCGGTGCCGCTCGCGCGGGCACTTGCAGAGGGCGGCCTGCACGTCATCGAGGTGACGCTGCGTACCCGTGCCGCACTCCCCGCAGTTGCGGCAATTGCCGAGCAGGTGCCGCAATGCGTCGTAGGAGCCGGAACCGTGCTTGGCAAGGCGGACGTCGCGGCCGCGCTTGCGGCCGGCGCCAAATACCTCGTGAGCCCCGGTACCACGGCGGAGCTTGCCGCGGCGTTTGCGGCTGCGCCGGTTCCGGCGCTGCCGGGCTGCGCGAGCGTATCGGAAGCGCTGGCGCTGTCGGCGCTCGGCTTCCGCGTGCTGAAATTCTTTCCGGCCGAGCCGTCGGGCGGCATCCCCTGGCTGAAATCGGTCGCGGCGCCCTGTCCGGAACTCAAGTTCTGCCCGACGGGCGGCATCGATCTACGCAACGCCGCGGCCTATCTGGCGCTTCCCAACGTCGTCGCGGTCGGCGGCTCGTGGCCCGCGCCGGCCGACGCGATCGCGGCCGGCAATTTCGCGCGCATCACCGAGCTCGCGCGCGAGGCCGCGGCATTGCGCGGCTGAAGCGTCCTCGCGCGCGCGCCGCGCACTCTCGATCCGCCTACTGTTCGAGAATCGTTTTCAGCGCTTGCAGATCTTTGCGGTTGGCGAGCTTGATCGCAAACGGCAGGATCGGACGGAACAACTTGGAAAATCCGGTCGGGTTGCCGCGGTTGCGCAATGTCATGCGCGTGGAATTGTCGTCCACCGGCTCCCACGTATACGTTGTTTCCATATAAAACGGCCGATCCGTGCGCATGACGAGGCGCTGGCCTGGAACGAACTCGGCGATCTCATAGATGTAGGCGAGCTTGCGCCGCAAAAAATGTGCTTGGAACGCGATGCGCGCTCCCGGCGCCAACGCTTTGGGGCTCTTCCACTCGACCGATTTGACGTTCAGATACCATTTCGGCGCGTTGTCGGGATCCGCGGCGAATTTCGCGACTTCCTCGTGCGGGCAGCGAATGAGGATCGCGGTCGCGACATCGATCGTCCTGCCCGGTCGTTGCAACGGCGAAACCATGGTGCGCCCGCGCTAGTGCGGATCGGCTAATGCACCGCCGCGGCGCGCGGCATGATCGCGCCGGGGTGGCGGATGACCTCGCCCGCAAGCCGATGGGCGGAGGCGGCGGCGGCGACCGGCGCCTCGCCGGCGAGCCGGGCGGCGAGGTAGGCGGCATTGAAGCTGTCGCCCGCCGCGGTCGTGTCGATCGGAACCACGATCTGCGGCACGGGCACGAGCTCGCGCGTGCCGGCATCGAGCACGAGCGCGCCTTTGGCGCCGTTCTTCACCGCGATCTCGCCGATGCCAAACGCCTGCAGCCGCTCGACCGTCGCATCGGGGCTCGCGTCTCCCCACAGCAGCGCCTCGTCCTCGAAAGTGGGGAGCGCGATATCGACGCGCTTGAGCGCCTCCATGAACACCGTGCGAGTGCGGGCGAGATCGCCCTTCCAGCCGCGCGGGCGGAAATTGCAGTCGAAGGCGATCTTCACGCCGTTCCGGCGCGCGAGCTCGACTACGGCGAGGAAGCGGCCGATGCCGAGATTCGAATAGATCGAGAGTGTGACGCCGGAGAAATAGATCAGCCGGCAGTCGAGCAAACGTTCGGCGACGACGCTCCATTGCGGCAGCTCGAACAGCTCGCGTGCCGGCGAATTCTCGCGCCAATAACAGAAGCTGCGCTCGCCCTTGGCATTGGTCTCGACCAGGTACAGCCCCGTGGTGCGGTTGGGCACGCGAACGATGAGCTCGCTGCGAACGCCCTCGGCCGCGGCGAGCGCGATGAGCGCGTCCGAATAGGGATCGTCGCCGAGCGCGCTCGCATAGGAAACCCCCACGCCGGCGCGCGCGAGATAGACTGCGGTGTTGAAGGTGTCGCCACCGAAAGCGAGGCCGTAGCGGCCGTCGGGACCGCGGGCGAGCTCGATCATCACCTCGCCGACGGAAATGATGCTGGGTTTCTGCTCGCTCATGCGGCGGCTCGTCTGGTTAGGCCGCCTTGCGCGTGCGCAGGAAGTCGTGCATGCGATCGAGCGCTTTCAGGATGTTCTCGGCGGAGTTCGCGTAGGAGAGCCGCAGATAGCCCTCGCCGAGCACGCCGAAATCCGGCCCGCCAACGACCGCGACGCCCGCGTCCTCGAGCAGCGCGGACGCGAGCGCCTTCGACTTCCACCCGGTGCGTGTGATGTTCGGAAACGCGTAGAACGCGCCCTTCGGGGTCGCGCAGGAAATGCCGGGCAGCCGGTCGAGGCCATCGACCACGAGCCCCCGGCGCCGATCGAACTCGGCGACCATTTCGGCAATGCTCTCCTGCGGGCCGGTGAGCGCGGCAAGCCCCGCCCATTGCGCGGCGGCGTTGACGCACGAATACGAATTGACCGCGAGCTTGCGGGCGAATTCGTAGAGTCCCTTGGGCCACACCGAATAGCCCATCCGCCATCCAGTCATGGCGTAGGTTTTGGACCAGCCGTTGAGCAGAATCAGCCGCTCGCGCAACGACGGATACGCGAGCAGACAGACGTGCTGCTCGCCGTCATAGAGCATCTGGTCGTAGATCTCGTCGGACAGCACCACGACGTCGGGATGGCGCTCGAGGCCGGCCACGAGCTTGTCGACCTCGGATTTCGGCGTAACCCCGCCGGTTGGATTCGCCGGCGAGTTGAGGATGAGGAGCCTCGTCGCCGGCGTGATCAGCGACAGCGTTTCCTCGGCCGAGAACGCAAACCCGTTCGCCTCCCGGATCGGCACGGGTACCGGCCGCGCGCCGGTGTACTCGATCATCGACCGGTAAATCGGAAAACCGGGATCGGGATAGAGGATGTCGGCGCCTGCTTCGCCGAACATCAGGATCGCCATGAACATGGTGACCTTGCCGCCCGGAACGACCATGACCGTGTCGGGCGAGACCGTCACGCGATAGCGTCTCGCGAGATCGGCGGCGACTGCTTCGCGCACCGGAAGGATGCCGGTCGAGGGCGTGTAGCCGTGGTGGCCGTCCCGCAACGCCTTGACGGCGGCTTCGACGATGTGTGGCGGGGTGGAAAAATCCGGCTGGCCGATGCCGAGATTGATGATGTCGCGGCCCTGCGCGGCGAGCGCGGTGGCGCGCGCGAGCACCGCGAAGGCGTTCTCCTCCCCGATGCGGTCGAAGGCGGCAACCGTTCTCAACATGGCTTCCCCGCGGCTCTTGCAATGCCGGAGGTCGCGGCCGCCGGCTGATTGATTTCGGCCGGGAGTTCAGCGCATCCTCGCGGCGAAATCAAACCGATCCGGTGAGAACCGCCGCGGGAGGGCGGAACAGGAGGAAACCATGGCCAAAAAACCCGCGCCGCAACCGGCAAAATCGCGCCGCCTGCGCTCGCAGGCCTGGTTCGACAATCCCGAAAACCCGGGCATGACGGCGATCTATCTCGAGCGCTACCTCAATTTCGGCCTCACGCGGGGGGAGCTCGCGGGCGGCAAGCCCATCATCGGCATCGCCCAGACCGGCTCGGATCTTTCGCCCTGCAACCGCCATCACCTCGAGCTTGCCAAGCGCGTGCGCGAGGGCATCCGGTCGGCGGGCGGCATCGCGTTCGAGTTCCCGACGCACCCGATCCAGGAAACCGGCAAGCGCCCGACCGCCGCGCTCGACCGCAATCTCGCCTATCTGGGCCTCGTCGAGGTCCTCTACGGGTATCCGCTCGACGGCGTGGTGCTGATGACGGGCTGCGACAAGACCACGCCCGCGTGCCTCATGGCCGCCGCAACCGTCAATCTGCCGGCGATCGTGCTCTCCGGCGGGCCGATGCTCAACGGCTACTGGAAGGGCGAGCGCTGCGGCTCAGGCACCGCGGTATGGAACGCGCGCCAGGAGCACGCGGCAGGAAAGATCAACTACTCGGAATTCATCGATCTCGTCGCCTCCTCGGCGCCGTCGGCGGGCCACTGCAATACCATGGGGACCGCCTCGACCATGAACGCGCTCGCCGAGGCGCTCGGCATGTCGCTGCCGGGCTGCGCGGCGATCCCGGCGCCCTATCGCGAGCGCGCGCAGATCGCCTATGAGACCGGCGCGCGCATCGTCGGGATGGTCCGCGAAGACCTCAAGCCGTCGGATATTCTCACCCGCAAGGCGTTCGAGAACACGATCGCGGCCTGCTCGGCGATCGGCGGCTCGACCAATGCGCCGATCCACATCAACGCCATCGCCCGGCATATCGGCGTCAAGCTCGCGATCGAGGATTGGGAGCGGATCGGCTACGACGTGCCGCTGCTGGTCAACATGCAGCCTTCGGGAAAATATCTCGGCGAGGAATATCACCGGGCCGGCGGGCTGCCCGCCGTCATGCACGAGTTGCTCGAGGCCGGCCGCATTCACGCCGATGCGCTGACCGTCAACGGCAAAACCATGGGCGAGAACGTCCACGACGCGATCATCGGGGATCCCGACGTGATCCGCCCGTACGACAAACCGTTGATGCAAAAAGCCGGCTTCAAGGTGCTGCACGGCAACCTGTTCGATGCCGCGGTGATGAAGACGAGCGGCATCTCCGAGGAATTCCGCAATCGCTACCTTTCGAATCCGAAGGACCCGAATGCGTTCGAGGGCCGCGCGGTGGTGTTCGACGGACCGGAGGACTATCACCGCCGCATCGAGGATCCGGCGCTCAACATCGACGAGAATACGATGCTGCTCATCCGCGGCACCGGGCCGATCGGCTATCCGGGCGGCGCCGAGGTCGTCAACATGCAGCCGCCCGCGAGGCTGATCAAAAAGGGCGTGCGCTCGCTCCCCTGCATCGGCGACGGCCGGCAGTCGGGCACCTCGGGATCGCCGTCGATCCTCAACGCGTCGCCGGAGGCGGCGGTCGGCGGCGGGCTCGCGCTGCTCAAAACGGGCGACCGCGTGCGGATCGATCTCAACAAGGGCACGGCCGATATCCTGATCTCGAAAGCAGGGCTGGCGGAGCGCCGCGCCGCGCTGGAGAAGCAGGGCGGCTACAAATATCCGGCGAGCCAGACGCCGTGGCAGGAAATCCAGCGCTCGATGGTCGAGCAATTCGCCGAAGGCATGGTGCTCAAACCCGCAGTCAAGTATCAGAACATCGCCAGGATCATGGGCATCCCGCGGGACAATCATTAGGAGTCTCCGGAGCTGCATGCGCTTTTCCCTCCCCGGAGGGGAGGGTCGGCGTCGAGCGAATGCGAGACGCCGGGGTGGGGTAAGTTCGAGAACCCCACCCGGCTCGACGCTTACGCGTCTCACCGACCTCCCCTGAAGGGGAGTAAAGCGAGCGCGGAGAGAGGAACGCATCATGCCCAGCATCGCCGAGAAGCGCCGCGTGTTTCGTGCGCTCCATGAGCGCGGCTGCTTCGTCATTCCCAATCCGTGGGATATCGGCAGCGCGCGCTATCTCCAGCATCTCGGCTTCAAAGCGATCGCCACCACGAGCTCGGGTGCGGCCTGGTCGCTGGGATTGCCGGACAACGCCGTCGGCCGCGATGGCATGTTGGCGCATGTCAGAACGATCGTGGCCGCCAGCGATCTGCCGGTGAACGCCGATTTCGAATCCGGCTATGCGTCCTCGCCTGCCGAAGTCGGTGAGAGCGTGCGGATGTGCGTCGATACCGGGGTTGCCGGGCTGTCGATCGAAGATTCGACCGGGGACGAGACAAATCCGTTGTTCCCGCTTGCGGATGCGGTCGCGCGGATGCGGGCGGCGCGGGCCGCGATCGACGCCAAGGACCCGGATGCCGTGCTGGTTGGGCGCGCCGAATGCCTGCTCGTCGGCCGCACGGATCTAGGCGAGATCATCGCGCGGCTCAGGGCCTATGCGGATGCGGGCGCGGATTGCCTCTATGCGCCGGGACTGCGGGCGCGCGAGCAGATCGCGCGGATCGTGGAAGCGGTTCATCCCAAACCGGTGAACGTGCTGATCGGCGGTGCGCTCGGATTCACGGTGAAGGATTTGGCCGACCTCGGCGTGCGGCGGATCAGTGTCGGCGGGGCGCTCGCGCGCGCGGCGTGGGGCGGCTTCATTCGCGCGGCGCGTGCGATGGCGGAAGCAGGGAGTTTCGAGGCGTTGGCCGATTCGGTGCCGTTTGCGGAGCTCAACGGCTTTTTCCGCCAGGATCTCGCGCGCCGGCGGCCCTGAGCGATGAAGTCCGTCCAGCTCCGATGAATGCCATGGCGCAAATGCGCCGCGCCGGCGCGCGAGACGTCGCCGCGGTCAATGCACTCCAGCACGCCGCTTATGCGAGAAATCGTGTCATTCTGGGGGTCGAGCCGCTGCCGTTGATGGTCGACTACGCGACGATCGTGGCCGATTACGAGGTCTGGCTCCTGGAAGACGGCGAGGCGCTCGAAGGCGTGTTGATCCTCGAACCGCGGCCGGACGATCTCCTGATTTGGAGCGTCGCGGTCGGGCCCGAGGTGCAAGGACGCGGCATCGGCAATCGCTTGCTCGAGATCGCGCAGGCGCGCGCCCGCGAGCTCGGCCGCCGCAAGGTACGGCTCTATACCGGGGAAAAGCTCGTCGGCAACGTCGCCTGGTACGAGCGACACGGTTTCGTGCGCGAGCGCGTCGAGGACTTGGGGGATCGCCGCGCGGTCCATATGATGAAAACCTTGGAGGACTAAGGCCTCGTCATTGCCGGCTTGTCCGGCTTGTCCCGGCAATGAGGTCGGCCCTGCGGCATGGATGCGCGGGTCGAGCGCACGGATGACGAGGCCGGAGAAGGAGGCCGCAGTGGCCGGACGGTTGAAGGGAAAGATCGCGCTCGTCACCGCGGCCGGGCAAGGGATCGGCCGCGCCATTGCCGAAGCCTTCGTGGCCGAGGGCGCCAAGGTCATCGCCACCGACATGGACCCCGGCAAGCTCAAAGGGTTACGCGGCGCCGAGCGCGAAAAGCTCGACGTGCGCTCGAGCGAAGCGGTCGAAACACTCGCGAAGGACCTCGCGCGCAGGATCGGACCGGTCGAAGTGCTGGTGAATTGCGCCGGCTTCGTTCACCACGGCTCGGTGCTCGACTGCTCGGAAGCCGACTGGGATTTCTCCTTCGACCTCAACGTGAAATCGATGCATCGCACGATCAAGGCGTTTCTGCCTGCGATGCTCAAGGGCAAGAAGGGCGCGATCGTCAACATCGCGTCCGGCGCATCCTCTGTGCGCGGCATCCCCAATCGATACGTGTACGGCGCCACCAAGGCGGCGGTGATCGGGCTGACCAAGGCGGTCGCCGCGGATTTCATCAAGCGCGGTATCCGCGCCAATGCCATCTGTCCGGGAACGATCCAGTCGCCCTCGCTCGACGAGCGGATCGCGGCGCTTGCGAAATCGACCGAGCAGCCGCTCGCCGCGGTGCGCCGCAGTTTCGTCGATCGCCAGCCGATGGGCCGGCTCGGCACGCCCCAGGAAGTCGCGATGCTCGCGGTCTATCTCGCCTCCGACGAATCGAGCTTCACCACCGGCCACATCCATCTGGTCGACGGCGGCTTTGCGCTGTAGGCGGTCCGGGAACAGCAAACGAAACTCCAAAATTCGGAATCGAGAAGGAGGAACCGAGGTGCAAGTGCTGATCATTGGGGCGGCCGGCATGGTCGGCCGCAAGCTTGTCGAGCGGCTCGTTCGCGAGAAGGCGCTCGACGGGAAACCAATCGACAAGCTCACGCTGGTCGACGTCGTCGCTCCGGCCCGGCCCGCAGGATTTCCCGGAGCGATCGAGACGATCGCGGCGGACCTATCCGCGCCGGGCCAAGCCGAAGCGATGATCGCCGGCCGCCCCGACGTGATCTTTCACCTCGCCGCGGTGGTGTCCGGCGAGGCGGAAGCGGATTTCGACAAAGGTTACCGCATCAATCTCGACGGCACCCGCGCCCTGCTCGAAGCGATCCGCAAGGCGGGCGACGGCTATCATCCCAAGGTGGTGTACACCTCCTCGGCGGCGGTGTTCGGCGCGCCGTTTCCGGAAGCGATCCACGACGAGTTCCATCTCACGCCGCTGACCTCGTACGGAACCCAGAAGGCGATCGGCGAGCTTTTGCTTGCCGATTATCACCGGCGCGGTTTTCTCGACGGCGTCGGGTTGCGGTTTCCCACGATCTGCGTGCGGCCCGGCAGGCCCAATAAGGCGGCGTCCGGTTTCTTCTCCTCGATCATCCGTGAGCCTCTGGTGGGCGAGGAAGCGGTGCTGCCGGTTGCCGAGACGGTGCGCCACACGCATGCGAGCCCGCGCTCCGCGGTTGGGTTCCTCGTGCACGCGGCCTCGCTGTCGCGCGAGGCGCTCGGCGAGCGGATCAATCTCACGATGCCGGGGGTATCCTGCACGGTCGGCGAGGAGATCGAGGCGCTGCGGCGAATCGCCGGAGACAAGGTCGCGGCCCGCATTCGCCGCGAGCACGATCCGACGATCGCCCGGATCGTCGGCGGCTGGCCGCAGCGGCTCGAGGCGAAGCGCGCGCGGGCGCTCGGCTTCCGGGCGGAGGCGAGCTTCGATGAGATCGTCCGCGCCCACATCGAGGACGAGCTCGCCGGCAAGATCGCAGCGTAAATAACCTCCCCGGAGGCGAGGTCGCCGGCCGAAGGCCGGCGGGGGGCGACCCCGACCCCGGCTCGAGGCTATCGCCTCTCGCCGACCCTCCCCTTCGGGGAGCGAAAGGAGAGTCCGTGCAGTTTGCCAAACCACTCATCCCCGCGACGCTCGTGCGCCGTTACAAGCGCTTCCTGGCCGACGTCGTGCTGCCGTCCGGGGAGGAGACAACCGTCCACGTCGCCAACCCGGGTGCGATGACGGGCCTGGCCGCGCCGGGCTCGCGGGTGTTGTTGTCGCGCTCCGCCAATGCGGCGCGCAAGCTGCCGCTGAGTTGGGAGCTCGTCGAGGTGGATCTCGGCTGCGGCCGCGAGCTCGTCGGCATCAATACCGGAAACCCCAACCTGCTCGTCGCCGAGGCGCTGCGCCAAAACCTGATTCCGGAGCTGCGGGATTATCGTTCGGTGCGCCGCGAAATCCGCTACGGCCGAAACTGCCGGGTCGACTTCCTGCTCGAAGCGCCGGACCGCCCGCCGTGCTATCTCGAGATCAAGAACGTGCACCTGATGCGGCAGCCCGCGCTCGCCGAGTTCCCCGATTGCGTCACTGCGCGCGGGGAAAAGCACCTCGACGAGCTCGCCGGCATGGTTGCGGTCGGGGCGCGTGCGATCCTGGTGTTCATCATCCAGATTGGCTCGGCGGCGCGTTTTTCGCTGGCGGACGACATCGATCCGGCCTACGCGGCCGCGTTCGGCCGGGCTCGGGCTCGCGGCGTCGAGGCATTCGCCTGGCGTTGCGGCCTCAGCGAGCACGCGATCGCGATCGAAGCACCGGTCCCGATCGGCCGCTGAGGCGATCCTTGCGCGCGCAACGCGCCGGCTTACATTCTGAGGACAGAGCGGCGGCGGTGTGGCCGCGGGGACGCGGCCACGCCCGCGAGCGAACATGACCTATGTGGACGCGGCGCTCGCGCCGCTGCGCAAAACCGGACAGATCAAGCTCTACGGCGACGACGCGTTCGCCGGGATGCGCAAGGCGGGCCGGCTCGTCGCCGAATGCCTCGATATGCTGGCGGGGGAGGTCAGGCCCGGGGTGCCGACCGCGCGGCTCGACCGCCTGGTGCTGGAGTGCGCGCTCGATCACTGCGCGTTGCCCGCGACGCTGATGTACCGCGGCTACGCCAAATCGACCTGCACGTCGATCAATCACGTCGTGTGTCACGGCATCCCGAACGACAAGCCGCTCAAATCGGGGGACATCGTCAATATCGACGTGACGCTGATCCTGGACGGTTGGCACGGCGATTCGAGCCGCATGTTTCCGGTCGGCGACATTCCGCGTCGCGCCGAGCGGCTGATCGACGTCACCTACGAGGCGATGATGCGCGGCATCGCCGCGGTAAGACCGGGCGGCACCACCGGGGACATCGGGGCGGCGATCCAGAGCTATGTCGAGCCGCAGCACATGAGCGTCGTGCGCGACTTCTGCGGTCACGGGCTCGGGCGGCTGTTCCACGACGAGCCCAACATCGTGCACGTCGGCCGTCCCGGCGAGGGCATCGAGCTCAAGCCCGGGATGCTGTTCACGATCGAGCCGATGATCAATCTCGGCCGGCCGCACGTCAAAGTGCTGTCCGACGGCTGGACCGCGGTCACCCGCGACCGCTCGCTTTCCGCGCAGTTCGAGCACACCGTCGGGGTGACCGAGAAGGGTGCCGAGATTTTTACGCTGTCGCCCAAGGGATTGCACAAGCCGCCGTATCGGGCGTGACCCGCGAGCCTGGGTTGGGCGAGATGCTCAAGTACAAAGCAAAAGGAAAACATGATCAAACGCTAGCTGTATTGAGCTAACAGTCTGATCGCCGGCCACCAGCAACCCGTCGCAGCTCGGTCCAAGTCAAGCGCCAATACCCATGAAGTTCGGCATTCATCACTCGTCCTGGCTAGACAGCCTCGACCCAGTCGAGTCGTTCGAAACCCTGAAGGCGAAGGCGCAGTGGGCTGAAGATCATGGCTTTGTCTGGCTCTCGGTAATGGACCACATGATCCAGATCCCGGGCGTGGGCGCGCCCGATGAGCCCGTCATGGAAAGCTGGGCCGTGCTCGCGGGCCTAGCCGCCGTGACGAGCCGCATCCGACTGGCCACCCTGGCGACGGCGGTCGGTTATCGAAATCCAGCGCATCTCGCCAAGATCGCGGCGAGCGTCGATGTAATGAGCCGGGGACGGCTGACGCTCGGTATCGGTGCCGGCTTTTTCGAAGATGAATACAGGCAATACGGTTGGGCGTTCCCGCCTCGACCGGCGACCCGTATCCGGCAGATGGAGGAAGCGGTTCAATTGATCTTGAAAATGTGGACCGAGCCGCGGACGACCTTCCACGGCCGGTATTTCGACGTCGAGGATGCGATCCTCGAGCCGAAACCGGTCCAGAAGCCGCGTCCGCCGGTGATGATAGCCGGCGGCGGCGAACAGATGACACTACGTGCGGTCGCCCGTCTTGCTGACGCGTGCAATTTGGTCCGCGGCGATGTTGCAGAAGCACGGCGTAAGCTGGCTGTGCTGCGCTGGCATTGCGACGCGGTAAATCGGGACTACGACACGATCGAAAAAACCCATGTCCAGCGCTGGGCGCTTGCCCACGATGCGGCCGCGGTAGCGAGGAAGCGTGCGCACCTCGCCGCCCGCGGACCGTTGAGCGGCTTTGTCGGTACCGTGTCCGAGGCCATCGATGTCATTGGGCAATACCGCAACGCAGGCATCGACCTGCTGATCAACAGCTATAGCTATCTTTGGAACGACGTAGAGACCCGCGAACTTTTCGTATCGGATGTCATGCCTCACTTTGCCTGACGAGAGGCGAAAAATTGCGAGGACGGCCCGGCAAACCGCAGCGCAGCCCGGGCCAGCCCCCGCGCTCGCTGTGCTCGGCCGGAGCGACGGCGTCCACAAGGGAGCAGGAAGAGCGCCGCGTCCGGGAACGCCGCCGGCATTGGCAAAAATCCGCGATCCCGGCATGCTGACCCGGGTAAGGGAACCTGGAGCCCGGCATGGCGGAGAAATCGGATCTGCAGGAAAGCGCCGCCGCCTCCGCCATCGCGGAAAGCGCCGCCGCATTATCACGGGCATCGCAAGCGGCTGCGCGCGCGGTTCCGCTAGGCCGGCGCGCAGGGACTCGCCGAATACGAGCTCATCGAGCTCGTGCTGTTCCGCGCGCTGCCGCGCCGCGACGTGAAACCGATCGCCAAGCAACTGCTGCAAAAATTCGGCTCGTTCGCCGAGGTGATTTCGGCGCCGCCGGCGCGCCTCGCGGAAGTCTCGGGGCTCGGCGAGGAGGCGATCACGGATCTGAAAATCGTACAGGCGGCCGCCAACGAGCTGTTGCGCGGCGGCTTGCGGCAAAAGCCGGTGCTGTCGTCCTGGTCGGCGGTACTCGATTATTGCCGCACCGCCATGGCCTACGCCGACAAGGAAGAGTTGCGCGTGCTCTATCTCGACAAGCGCAACCAGCTGATCGCGGACGAACGGGCGCAGGTCGGAACCGTCGACCACACGCCGGTTTATCCACGCGAAGTAGTGAAGCGGGCGCTCGAAGTATCGGCGACCGCGATCATTCTCGTCCACAACCACCCGTCCGGCGACCCGAGCCCCTCGCGCGCCGACGTCGAGATGACGCAAGCCGTGGTCGAGGCCGCCCGCGCACTGGGCATCCGGTTGCACGATCACATCATCGTCGGGCGAGAGGGCCACGCGAGCTTCAAGGCGCTGGGGCTGATTTGAGGGGACGCAGGCCCGGCGTCTCGCGAGGGGCGGCGGCGCTTGCCGTCAGGCCCGCTCGAGGCTGCCAGAACCATAGTGAGCACTCGCGGCGCCGTTCGAACTCGCTCAACCCGACATCGGCGAGCCGCTGCGCTTCGAGCTCGCGCAGATCGCGGCGTGTTCTCGCTCGCCTCGACCAAATGCCGCCGAGCATTCGGCTCGTTCGAACGCCGCGGGCCAGCGCGCTTCGACACCACTCAAGCATTGGACTAGTGTGACAGGAAGCGGGCCGAAATGTTTCGGCGAGCACCGAAGCATTCGACCCGGCGCGCGAATAGGGTGTGCTCGTCCCATCCGGGATTTCGACGATGGCCAGCAATGCCAGTTTTGCGAAGGTCGCGGCGCTCGCGGGAGATCCGACTCGCGCCGGGATGCTCCACGCCCTGATGGACGGCCGCGCGCTCACCGCATCCGAGCTGGCGCGCGTCGCGGGAATCACCCCGCAGACCGCGACTGGCCACTTGGCGCGCATGACCGCCGTCGGCCTGCTAACGGTGAAGAAGCAGGGCCGGCATCGGTACCACTGCCTCGCATCGGCCGCGGTGGCTCAGATGATGGAAAGCATCATGCAGGTGGCCTCCAGCCTGGAGGGTGAGCGCCCGAAGCTGACCGTCGGCCCGCGCGACAGGGCGTTGCGGGCGGCGCGCACCTGTTACGATCATCTTGCGGGACGCCTCGGCGTGTCGCTCGCCGATGCGCTAGTGGCCGCCGGCCATGCCGAGCTCGCCACCGATGCCGGCGTGATCACGAAGGGCGGAATCGAATTCCTGGCTCGGCTCGGCATCGATACCGGGGCACTGCTGTTGCGCCAGGGAAAGCGCCGGCCGGGTGTTCTTTGCAGGCCCTGCCTCGATTGGAGCGAGCGCCGGCCACATCTCGCGGGCGCCGTCGGCTCGGCGTTGTGTGCGCACAGCTTCGCCCGGGGATGGATCCGGCGCGTCGACGGCAGCCGTGCCGTCACGATCACGCCAGATGGATACCGCGTGTTTCGCGAGCAATTCCACGCTCGACTGGGATAGCTCGCCGGCTGCGGTTCGCCCCGAATAGACGCCAGACTTGGCGCGTGCAAAAGTGTTCGATCTTGCGTGCCGCAGTGGCAGAAGGTCGGCAGTAGGCCCGATGAGCGACATCACGAGCAAGCCGCGCACCAAGGTCGAGGTGAAGACCGAGCGGCCGCGGCTGCACAAAGTGATCCTGCTCAACGACGACTATACGCCACGCGAGTTCGTCGTGACCGTGCTCAAAGTCGAGTTCCGCATGAATGAGAACCAGGCCTATATGGTGATGATCACGGCGCACAAGCGAGGCGCCTGCGTGGTCGCGGTGTTCACCAAGGACGTCGCCGAGAGCAAGGCGACGCGCGCGACCGAGATGGGCCGCAGCAAGGGTTACCCGCTCTTGTTCACGACCGAGCCGGAGGAGTAGTACCTCGTGCAGCGCGGGTCGTGCTATCGCCAAGCAATCGGCCGGGCGGCCTCGATCCGAACAAGAAGGCAAGCGCGTAGTGTTCGACTTCACCGATACCCCGCTCGAAAAGGTAAGGGCTCTTGAGAACGTCCTCGTGGCCGCCTGCGAGGGCGCGACGTCGAGCACTAGGCTCTACCAGGATCTCCGATCAGACTTGATGGGCGATCCGGTGCTTCGACCGCTCTTGCCTGAGTTCGTTCGAACGTGTCGGGACTTGAATCATTTCTGGGGCTACATAAAGTCGGTCTCGCCGAAATGGGCGCCACGCCGGCAGCACGTTCGTGACTCGTTCACGCCGCTCTTCGATCAGCTGGAAGGCGCAAACCGAGTTCCCGTTGATGCGCTCGCATGCGACGTTCTGCAGAAGTTCGACTCGGAGGGGGTGCATACGGTCTGGGAGAAGGCGCTGGCGAGGCGGCATACCGACCCCGACGGCGCGATCACGACAGCTCGCACGCTGCTGGAAACTGTCTGCAAGCGGATCCTCGATGAGGCTGGTGAGACCTACTCAGACAAGGACGACATGCCCGTGCTCTATCGGGCGGTCGCTATAAGGCTGCAGATTGCGCCAAGCCAGCACACAGAGGACGCGTTCAAGCGTATCCTCGGTGGCGCTACGAGCGTGGTTGAGGGTCTGGGCTCACTGCGGAACAAAATCGGCGACGCGCACGGCCGAGGCGGGAAGCCGGTCAGGCCGACCGCACGGCACGCGCATCTCGCGGTGAACCTTGCAGGCGCGATGGCGACCTTTTTGGTGGACACATGGGCCGCAAGAAAGTCGTGAACAAGAAGGTTGCGAGTCCGATCTACGAGAACGCGATTGATTCGCTCCGCATCGGCATGGAGTTCTTCCTGGAGGAAGAGGGCTATTCCAGCCGGAAACACGCCATCCTAACCTTGTTCCACGCAATCGAACTGCTGCTGAAGGAGCGGCTGGCGCAGACGAACCCGATCCTCATCTACAAGAACATCGACGTGAAGATCACAGACGACGCCATGACGGTTGGTGTCCGTGAAGCGTTTACGCGACTAGAAAACCTCGGCCTCGGTATACCGGACGAGGAGAAGAAGACGATTGAGAACATTCAAAGAGTCAGGAACCGCATCGAGCATCATCGGTACGACCACAACGAAAAAGAGGACGAAGCGATCATTGCGGCATCGTTGAAATTCATCCTGTTTTTCGTGGAGTTCGTTTTCAAGCGGAAACTCGACGAAAAAATTGATCCCAAGGTGCTACGCGACATTAACCGCCGCGTCTTTGAATACAATGAGAGCCACAGCCTGGCCGAACACCGGCTGAACCAATGGGCTAAGAAGGAGTGGCCCGGCTGGACCGAGGAGGAAGAAGACCTACCGGAAGAGTTCGGCGGGACAATGCGCTGCCCTGAGTGCCGCCAGGACTGGCTCGTCATGGGCTATCACGACAAGCCAGTCTGCTTCTGGTGCAACACAAGTGTCGATGCCCACTGTTGCGAGGGCTGCGGCCAGGTGTTCATCGTCGGCGAGAGCTGCGGTTGCGGCAAATACACGAAGCCGGATGATGGCCGAATGCAGGCCCTCCTCGATCAATGGCGCGGCGAAGCAATTCGCTTACAAGAGGCGCGCACTAAGCGGCAAGGGAAAGCTAGCTCTGCTTCAGAGGATTAGCCCTTAAATCGCGCCGCCTTTTGCAATCCCGTAGTCTAATCGCCCTGCGCCTCGTCCTTAGGGTGAATCATCGTCATAGTAACATGCTGCCTGAAGCGACACAAACGGAGTGTAGGTATAAATGGCGGCCGCGAAGAAGCACCATTACGTTCCGCAGATGTACTTGTCCGGCTTTGCGAATGCCGCTGGGCAGCTGTACGCGGTGAGTGCTGAGGAGCGAAAATACTTCACGCCGACGCCGGCAAATATCGCGGCCGAGCGCAACTTCAACACGATTGAGGCTAAAGGTGTCCCGCCGGATGCCTTGGAGAAGGAGCTGGCGAAGCTGGAGGGCGAGATCGCTCCCGCCATCAAGAGAGTCCGGGAGACCGCGTATTTCGGGGAAAATGGGAACGATCGCGCGGACGTAATCAACCTGATCGCACTCATGGCGTTGCGAAACCCCCGGTCCCGTAGAGATATGGGGGAGCTGTACTCGCAGCTCGTTCGAGCGATGCTCGTGATGACCTTCGAGGAAAAGGGACGATGGGAGGTCTGGGTCGAAGAGCAAAAGAAGGCGGGTCAATGGCCGCAGCACAAACCTGCTGACTACGAGGGACACAAGCAATTTATCGAGGAGCACATCAGCGGATGCGGGTGCACCAGAATTTCACGCTGGAAATGGAGCTAGGCGCCCTCGAGGACGTGTACCGCTACTTCGACACTCGGAAGTGGAGGATATTGAAAGCCAAGGAGGGCTCCGGTGGCTTCATCACGACTGATCATCCCGTGTGCGTCCGCCGCGATGGCGGGACGAATTACGGCCAGCAGTACGCACCGGGTCTCGGGTTCAGCGACCGTGACGTGCACATCGCGCTGTCACCAAAAGTCGCCCTGGTTGGACGACTGGACGGCCAGGAAGACGTTGTGGAGGTCGGTAAGCACACCGTGGCGAGCTTCAACGCCACGGTCATGGGCTACGCAATGAAGCAAATCTACGCGCGGGACGACGGATTTTTCTACACCCGCGCTGCGCCGCAACCGCTCGGGACTGCGATGACGCTGCTGCAGGATCCGAATTTGAAGGTTCGCGAGGACGATCAGTAAGCGTCGTCGAAAAAGAGAACGTCGCAACTCTATTGTCGCACCAACAGCAGCGGCTGGCGGCCCTGCGGAATCCGATGCCAGGTGCCGCTCTCCTCCTCCTCGAAGCGCCAGGGATCGTTGCGCTCGGAGAGCACCAGCAGCAATCCGCGATCCATGCGCCAGGATTTCGGCGCGAAATTCGTCACGAGAGTGTCGCAGCCGGGCTTCACTTTCATGGCGAAGTTCTCGGTGTCGTGCGCTTCCTCGAGCAACGTGATCTGGCAGAGCTGCTTGCCGCCGGTGCGCACGATCGCCCAATCGCCGAACATCGTGTCGGCGGTGCGATCGCGGCCCTGCGCGGCGGCCTGGGTTTGCAGAAAAACCAGCGTTGCCCCCGGCCGCAGCGGTTCGAACAGGCCGTTCTCGACTTCGGTGAGCTCGAATACCGGCCTGCCCTTGGCGTCGATCAGACGCAGCGTGTCGTCCTTGTCGATCGTCCAGGCGACGATGTCCTTCGTCTCGGGAAACGCCTCGGCGCAGCCCTTCTGCAATTCGAGCGCACGCCCGGGACCGGCTGCATCGAGCTTGAAATTGATGGTGCAGATCTTGTCGCGATCCGCGTTCGAGAGTTCCCACAGGCCCAGCATCGGCGTGCTGGAATCGGTCTGCGCGCCGGCTGCCGGCGCGTAGCCGGACGCCGCGATCGCCGCGATCCAACACGCGGCGGAAAATTGCGTGCGAGTCATGGCCGCTCCAAGGCTCAGAAATCAGGGGTCGGATGCGGCGGAAATATGGACACCGCGCGGCTTCGGCATCGCCTACCGGGTTCCGAGCTCCGACTTCTGTCTCTGGACCTCCCGCGATTCCGGAACCGGCGTGAGCGCGCCCTTGCCGGATGCCCAGGACAACAGGTTGTCGACCACGAGCTGTCCCATGGCGTCGCGGGTATAGACCGAGGCGGAGCCCACGTGCGGGAACAGCACGACGTTCTCTATCGCCATCAGCTCGGCCGGCACCCGCGGCTCGTTCGCGAATACATCGAGCCCGGCCGAGAGGATCTTGCCGGTCTTGAGCGCGGCGATCAGCGCGGGCTCGTCGACGACCGAGCCGCGCGACATGTTGATCAGAATCCCGTCAGGCCCCAGCGCCGTAAGCACATCGGCATTGATCATGTTTTTCGTCGCCGGACCGCCCGGCGTCACGATCATGAGCACGTCGACATCGCGCGCCATGTCGATCAGCTGCGCGTAATGCCGGTAGGGAACTCCCGGCTGCGGACTGCGGCCGTGATAGACGACCGGCACTCGGAACGCATCGAGCCGGCGCGCGATCGCCTTGCCGATGCGTCCGAGCCCGACGATGCCGACGGTGCGGTCGCGCAGCGTCGCCTTGGTCAGCGGATAATCGCCGTCGAGCCATTTGCCGGCGCGCAGATAGCGCTCGGCCTGCGGCAGCTCGCGCACCGTGCACAGCAGCAGCCCGAGCGCCGTGTCGGCGACCTCTTCGGTGAGGACGTCGGGCGTATTGGTCACCACGATGCCGTGGGCCGCTGCCCATTTGGCATCGACGTGGTCGTAGCCCACCCCGAAACTCGCGACGATTTCCAGCTTCGGGAAGCGGCCGAGAAAGTCGGGGCCCATCGCCTCGTGCTTGCCGCCGCCCGCCGCCATGGCGCGCAGCCGCGGTGCAAGCTGCGCGATCAGGCGGTCGCGGTCGCGCGCCTCCCACAATTTGTGCAGCGTGAATGCCCGGGCGATACCCTGCTCGATCAGCGGCATCACCGGCCCTACCATCAACACATCGAGCTTCTCGGCGGCCATTGCGGCTCCCCGTGCGTGGATTGAGGAAACGAGATCGGGGGACTCTCGGTAGGATCGCGGCCGAGTCAATGGGAGGCGTCGTTCTACCTCCCCGGAGGGGAGGTCGATCGCGCGTAGGCGCGATCGGGTGGGGAGTAACCCTTACCCCACCCCGGTGTCTCGCTTCGCTCGACACCGACCCTCCCCTTCGGGGAGGGAAAAGATCACCAGGTCACGGAGATGTACTGCGTCTCCATGAATTCCATCAGGCCCTCGTGGGCACCCTCTCGTCCGATGCCGCTCTGCTTCATGCCGCCGAAGGGCGCGGCCGGATCCGACACGAGGCCGCGGTTGAGCCCGACCATGCCGTACTCGAGGCGCTCCGAGACCCGAAGGCCGCGGCCGATGTCGCGCGTGTAGAGATACGCGACGAGCCCGTATTCGGTGTCGTTCGCGCGCGCGACGACGTCGTCCTCCGACGTGAAGGTCTGGATTGCCGCGACGGGGCCGAAAATCTCCTCACGCAGCAGCTGCGCGTCGTTCGGCACCTTGGTGATCACCGTCGCCGGATAGAAGAAGCCCTTGCCGTTCGGCGGCTTGCCGCCGATCAGCACTTTCGCGCCCTTGCCGACCGCGTCCTCGACGAGGCTCACGACCTTGTTGCGGGTATCGGCATTGACGAGGGGGCCGACCGCGACCCCGTCCTCGAGCCCGTTGCCAATTTTCAGCGCGCCCATCCGCTCGGACAGCTTTTTGGCAAACGTGTCATGGACCTTCTCGTGCACGTAGAAGCGGTTCGCGGCCGTGCAGGCCTCGCCGATGTTGCGCATCTTGGCGATCATCGCGCCCTCGATCGCCGCATCGATGTCGGCATCCTCGAACACGATGAAGGGCGCATTGCCGCCGAGCTCCATCGCCGGCTTCACCACGTGGTCGGCGGCGCCGTGCAGCAGCTTGCGCCCGGTCTCGGTCGAGCCGGTGAACGAGATCACCCGCACCCGCGGATCGGCGAGCATCGTGCTCACCACCGGGCCGGATCGGCGCGAGGGAATGACGTTGACGACCCCGCCCGGCACCCCGGCTTCTTCGAGCAGCGGCATCAGCGCCAGCATGGTCAGCGGCGTCTCCGACGCGGGCTTGAGCACGACGGGGCAGCCGGCCGCGAGCGCCGGACCGATTTTTCGCGTCGCCATCGCGGCGGGAAAATTCCAGGGCGTCACCAGCACGGCGACGCCAGCCGGCTTGTGCTGCACGAGAATGCGGGCTCCCGAGGCCGGCGCGCGCGAGACCTCACCGATGTTGCGTACCGCCTCCTCGGCGTACCAACGGAAGAATTCGGCCGAGTAGGCGACCTCCGCGCGCGAATCCGAGAGCGCCTTGCCGTTCTCGAGCGTGATCAACCGGGCAAAGCGCTCACCCTGCTGCACGATGAGCTCGAACGCCTTGCGCAGAATCTCGCCGCGCTCGCGCGGCTTGCGCTCGGCCCATCCGGGAAACGCCGCGCTCGCGGCATCGACCGCCGCCTCGGCATCTTCGGCGCCGGCGCTCGCAACCGATGCGATCTTCGCCTCGGTCGCCGGATCGATCACGTCGAAGCGGTCCTTGTCGGCCGCCGGGCGCCATTTGCCGCCGATGTAGAGTTCGGTCGGAACGTTCGCGAGGAGATTGTCGTACATGGGGATACCCTGAATTGGCGGTTCCTCTTCCGCGGCGTCATCCCGGACGCGCGAGCGGAGCGAGCGTGAACCGGATCCATGAACGCCGAGCGGGCATTTGCGGCGAACGAGGTAAGCATGGATTCCGGCACTCGCTTGCGCTCGGCCGGATGACCGCTCTTCAGCCCTTTAGCTTGTGCTCGCGGTACAGAATGTAAAGCCCCGAGGCGATCACGATTGCCGCGCCGATCAGCGTCCACTCGCTCGGCAACTGCCCGAACACGAGATAGCCGGCCGCGATCGCCCAGATCAGCTGGCTGTAGATGAACGGCGCCAACACGGTCGCGGAAGCCAGCCGGTGCGCGGCAATCAACAGGTAATGGCCGACGCTGCCGAGCGCACCGATGAGCACCATCAGGGCGATCACAATGGGCTCGTGCGGCGTCGTCCATACGAACGGGAGGGCCGGAAGCGCCGCGACGCTGCCGACGAAATTCGAATAGAACAGTGTGGTCTCGTTGGCGTCGGTGCGCGCGAGAATCCGCGTCGAGATGTTGTAGACAGAATAGCAGATTGCGCCGGCGACGCAGAGCAACGCGGCAGGATGCATGCCGCCGAAGCCCGGACGGGCGATCAGCAGCACGCCGGAAAACCCGATGGCGATCGCGGTCCAGCGCCGCCAACCGGCCCACTCGCCGAGCACGAAACCGGACAAGAGCGTCACGAAGAACGGCGTCGAGAACAGGATCGACACCGTCTGATCGAGCTGCAGATAGCGCAGCGCCAGAATATTCAGCAGGGTGGAGAACAACAGCAGCAGCGAGCGCCCGATCTGCAGCCCCGGCCGCGTGGTGAAGACGAGGCCGGGCCGGGTGAGCGGGTTCGAGACCAGGAATGTCAGCGCGAAGGCGCTGGCGTAGCGGGCCCACACCACCTGCAGGGTGTCGATATGGCCGCTGAGGAATTTCGCCGACGCATCGAGACCCGCGAAGCACGCGCAGGCGCCGCACATCAGCGCGATCGCCCGCAAACGCCGCCGCCGTTCCTGGGCCGCGTCGGCCGGGAGCTGGCGCGGCGCGTCCATCAGTAGGTCGCCCGCCCTCCGGAAATATCGAACACGGCGCCGGTCGTGAACGAGCATTCCGCCGAGGCGCAGAACGCGGCCAGCGCGGCGATCTCCTCGACTTCCACGAAACGCCCGCGCGGAATCTTGGACAGCATGTAGGCGATGAAATCTTCGGTCACCTGCCCCAAGATCGCCGTCTGCGCGGCGGCCGGGGTAATGCAGTTGACGGCGATGTCGTAGGCGGCCAGCTCCTTGCCGAGCGACTTGGTCAGGCCGATGAGCGCAGCCTTGGAGGTCGAATAAGCCGAGGCGTTCGGATTGCCTTCCTTGCCGGCGATCGACGCGATGTTGACGATGCGCCCGTAGTTCTGCGCGATCATGTGCGGCACGATGGTGCGGCAGCAGTGGAACGGGCCGTCGACATTGACCGTCATCACCGCGGACCATGCCTCGGGCGGATACTCCCAGGTCGTGTGCGTCGGGCCGGCGATCCCGGCATTGTTGACCAGAATATCGATGCGCTCGAAGCCGGTGATCGTGCGCTCGCACGCCCGCTCGACCTCGTCGAGGCGGGTGACGTCGGCGGCGTAGGGCTGGACGCGGCCGGAATTGGCGAGTTCGCGCGCAGTCCTTTCGGTCAAATCGAGATCGCGATCCCAGATCGCCACCGCGGCGCCGGAGCGAAGAAACCGCTCGACGATCGCTCGCCCGATGCCTCGCGCGCCGCCGGTGACGACCGCGACGCGGCCGTCGAGATCGATGCGATTGGCCATGACGTTCCTGCTACGCTGTTTTTTCGTGCCGGACCAAGCCAGCCCTTCAGGCTCAGGTCAACATCGCGGCCCGCAGGCGAGGCATGCAGCCGGCTCGGCACGCCGGGTCTGGCAGTACAAGAATGGGACAGGAACGGCTCTCGGTCCCACTCACCAGCCGAGCTTGTCGCCGCCCGTGCGGTCGTCATCGAGCTTGGTCTTGAGCTGCTCGATGACCGCGAAAAAAGCGTTCTCGTTTTGCACCGGAACCAGGCGCAGCGCCGGGGGCAATAGGCGAGGAAGAGTGATCTGCGGGCCGGAATCTTGGAAGGCTTCGGATTGCTTCAGTACTTGTGCGCCGACGATCAGCGTGAACAGCGTCGCGACAGCGGCGCCCTTGAGCTTCAATCGCAAAGGGCTAACTTCGCGGAGGTGGAAGAAACACACCAACGCGATAATGGCTGTCAGCGCAACATATGCGTATGCAACCGGAGCGCTCCAACTCAGCGCGAAAGCGCAGAAGCGTGCGAGTTCGTTGAAGAGCAAAACCGCAAGCAGCCCCGATAGCGCGATCACGAGGTTGCGGCCGAAATGCGCTCGGCCGGAAAGAACTCGCGATAGAAACGCCCAGATGCTCACCCACGTCGTCATCACCATTGCTACGGCGAGCAACGGCCATAAATAGTATGAGACCCGAGGCTCCACTGTCTCGGCGGACCATAGCGACGCAGCTTCCAGCCCGAGGTTCACCAGCCCCAGTGCCACGGCCAACACAACCGGCAAGGTGTGCCTCTCGGGTCTACCCGTGCGCTCGCGCGGCACGAGGTGATTGGCCTCCCGAATCCGAACATCGGTACGCCCGATCCGAATCGGACGCTCGCCGTCGATAACGATGCGCTGGTGCCGGGTTCTGTCGCGATCGACGAAGATGCCGTTTTCGGTGCCGATATCCTCGGCGACGAGCCGCCCCACCTCGTCGCGGAAAAGGCGTACGTGTCCTGACGCCACGTAGGGATCGTCAACAATGACGTCGTTATGATACCCACGGCCGATGCGCACTTCCGAGCCGGTGAAGCGAAAGCGGGCCGCCACGTCGCGGCGACGCGACAAAATCTCCACCCAGATCACCTGCTCCATCGAATGGCCTCGAGAAAACGCGAGCTCAGAGCGATCGCATCGTCGTAGCCCACAGCTTGAAGGGTGAGGCGCGAGACCAACGCCTCGCTGCCGCGATCCTCGGTCACCGCCGTCAAGGTCACGTCGTAGAGCTCGCTGAATTCGCGATAAGCATGCGCGCACCAGACGACCCGGAGCGGTGGCCCATCGTGCGCGGCCGAGGCACCCATGAAATCCTCGTGACAGCGCGTCGGCGTGTACCACTTGCGGTAAGCGCCGCCAGCGACGAGGACCGTGCGGGACTGCCTCTGGTTTGACAGGAACGTTGCGAACTGCAGCTGATTGAGATCGATGCTCCTGACATAGGAATGACTGATCAGCACGGTGCCCGTGTTGAGATCGTTCGCGACGAACAGCCCGGTCCCACTCGCGCAGCTCGTCGTTTCAATGCTGGCACTCGGCTTGGGAATCACGCTTGCGTTGGTTTGCGCCCAGCAGCTGAACCAGGGCGCGGTCGTCTCCGGAGCTCGATAAGATCCGAGAATGACCGAGCGGAATCCCTTGTCCCCGATCGACTTGTAAAGTATCGACTGCCAGTCCGAGAGCTGGCGGGCGATCTCCGCGTGAAAGTCCGGCGGCGGCTCCCCGTTCCGATCCTGCGCACGCGCTAGCAGCGGCCGGGCCGCCGCTCACGCCTGGATTGATTGCGCCCGTGAAGTGGATACGCTCGTTGTAACTGCGCTCGACCAGCCCATTGTAGGTGCCCTCGACGATCGTGAAGCCGAGATCGAGGGGGTTGCCCATCGAGAACAGGCGCTCGCCTTTCGCCAAATTGCGCACCAGTGCCGGCTCCGCGAAGGCGAAGAACGGCGTTTCGCGCTTGTCTATGCGAACAACGGCGAGGTCATTCGGCAAATCGATTGCCAGTATCCCCACCTCACCATGGGTACCGTCCGCGGCCGTGTATTCGAGCTTATAGGTCCTGGGCTCGAGCGCGGCCTGTGCGACAACGTGGTAATTCGTCACGGCGAGTCCGTCACTCGTCACGAAAAAGGCCGAGCCGAGCGAGGATTGCGTTCCGGTGCCGCCGACGAGCGTGCGAATTTGCAATAGCCGCGGCAGCGCCGGCGCGAAAATGCGTTCCGCTGCCGGGGGAAAGGACGTCGGAGTCTCGGCAGCCGGGGCAATCCCGGCAACGCCCATCGTGGCGGCTGCGAAAAGCAGCGCCCGTCCTCTCGTTCGGATGAACTTCTCCACGCCAATTGGTCGGAAAAATCCCGCTCCCCGCCGCTTCGGCGCGGAATAAAGCGGGGAATGTGGCGAGTTAATGATGACGTTTCTGGTTTCGACCGCGCGCGATCGGAATGACCGCCTGCGCCGCATCACGGCTCGCGGATGACAGCGCTTTCGTGCCAGCGCCGCAGCATCAGATGCGAGAGGAGCGCCAAGGCGAAATAGATGGCGATGCCGGTCAGCCCCAGCAGCACGAGGGCGGCGAACATCCGCGGAATCTCCAGCCGGTACCCGGATTCGGCGATGCGGTAGGCGAGCCCCGAACCGGCGCCCGCGGAGCCAGCGGCGATCTCGGCGACCACCGCGCCGATCAACGCGAGCCCGCCGGCGATGCGCAGCCCAGCGAAGATATACGGCAACGCCGCCGGCAGCTTGAGGTAGCGTAGCGTCTGCCAGCGCGAGGCATGGCAGAGCCGGAACAGATCCGCCAGATTGTGATCGACCGAGTTGAGCCCGAGCGTGGTGTTGGCGAGCACAGGAAAGAACGCGACGATCCACGCGCAGGCGAGCACCGCCAGGTGCTGCGGCAGGTAGATCAGCAGAAGCGGTGCGATCGCCACGACCGGCGTGACCTGCAGGATCACCGCGTACGGATACAACGAATATTCCATAAGTCGCGACTGGTTGAACAGGACGGCCAGGCAGATGCCGCCGGCCGCGGCGAGGGCGAAACCCTGCAGGGTCGTCACGAGCGTGACCAACAGCGAAGCGGAGAGCGCCGGCCAATCGCCGACTAGGGTGCGCGCGACCCGCATTGGCCCGGGCAAGACATAAGGGGGGATACCATTGAGCTCGACGACGAGGTGCCAGGCGAGGATGCCGAGCGCGAGCAGAACGAGCGGAAGCGCGATGCGCAGCACGGCTTCCGGCCGAGCGAGTGAGCCGGCAAAGCCGTTCATGCGCGTGCCCCCGTGCTCACGGCCGCGGCGAGCGCCTCGGAAGTTTTGCGGCAGAAACCCGCATATTCGGCGGAAGTGCGGAACGATTCGTTGCGCGGATAGGGCGCTTCGATCGCGATCTCGGCAAATACCCGACCCGGCCGCGGCGTCATCACCACGATGCGGTTCGACAAATATACCGATTCGAATACCGAATGCGTGACGAACACGACGGTCTTGCCGAGCGCCTGCCACAACGTCAGGAGATCGTTGTTGAGCCGGAACCGCGTGATCTCGTCGAGCGCGGCAAACGGCTCGTCCATCAGCAGAAGCTCCGGATCGGTGACGAGCGCGCGCGCCAAAGAGACGCGCATGCGCATGCCGCTGGACAGCTCGCGCGGAAAGGTCTTGGCAAAATCTGCCAAGCCGACGCGGTCGAGCATGCGCTCGACGCGCGGCCGAGCGTCCTCGCGGCCGACACCCGCAAGGCGCAGCGGCAGGAATACGTTGGCGAACACCGTCGCCCACGGCATCAGCGTCGGCTCCTGGAACACGAAGCCGATCGTATGGGAGTTCTTTTCGCCCGGAGCGGGTGTCTCGCTCCATGCGACCTCGCCGCGGCTCGGCTCGAGAAGCGATGCGATCAGCCGCAGCGCCGTCGACTTGCCGCAGCCGGACGGGCCGAGCAGGGACACGAACTCACCCTCGCGGACGTCGAGATCGAAGTTCTCGAGCGCCATCACCGAATTCGCGAACGTCTTGCCGACGCGGCGCAGCGCGAGGATGGGAGCACCCGGAGCCATGACGAGCCCGGGCCTAATTCTTCGGGCGCAAGTCGAGGCCGACGCCCTTGTTGACGAACTGCAGCGTATAGCCCTTGCGGAAATCGATCCCGCGGCGGACCACGCCGGCGCGCGCCATCTTGTCGAAGAAGCTCTCCACCCGCGCATCGGTCATCGCGCCGATGCCGCGCTCGCGCGCATCGCCGGAATCGACGATGCCGTAGCTCTTGAGCTTGTCGACCGAATAGCCGATCAGCTCGTCGGTCATCTCGGGATTGTCCTTGCGGATGAGTGCGCGCGCCGGCGCGCTGTCGCCGTTGAGGAAGCGATACCAGCCGAGAATCGAGGCATCGACGAAGCGCCGGACGAGGTCCGGCCTGCGCTCGACCAGATCGCGGCGCGTCTCGATCAGGGTCGAATAGGTGTCGAAGCCGTAATCCGCCAACAGGAAGATCTTCGGCTTGAAGCCGCCCTGCTTTTCGATCGCGAAGGGCTCGGAGGTCACGTAGCCCTGCATGGCGGAACGCTTGTCGGCCAGGAACGGCTGCGGATTGAAGGTGTAGGGCTTCACCTTGGCTTCGCTGAAGCCGAACTCCGACTTCATCCACTGGAAATAGGTCGCAATCCCTTCCTTGGATACGAACAAGGTGAGCTTCTTCAGGTCGTCGAGCTTCTCGACGCCGGCGTCCGGATGCGCGATCAGGACCTGCGGGTCCTTTTGGAACATCGCCGCGACCGAGACCGTCGGGATGTTCTGGGCGACGGCATCGAATGCCTGCAGCAGATTGGCGCTCAAGAAGAAGTCGAGCTTGCCCACCGGCAGCAGGATGCGGTTGTTGACCTGCGGACCGCCGGGCACGATGGTGACGTCGAGCCCGTATTGCCGGTATGTGCCGTCCGCGAGCGCTTGGTAGAACCCGCCGTGCTCGGGCTCGGCCACCCAATTGGTGCCGAAACGCACCTTGTCGAGCTGCTGCGCGTACGCGCGAACCGTGCTCATCGCGATCAGACAGCCGGCGAGCACGAAAGTGGATGCAAGAATTCGCTTGATCATGGTGGCCCCGGTCGCTTGCCGCGCCCAAAACCCGTCCTTAGGCTGCCGTTCTTAACGGATTTTGCCGGTGGTGTGCAGGCCGGAGGGTGGGCCGATGCTGCCCAAACGCGACTGGGTCGAGATGACCTGGCAAGATTTCCGGTCCGGCGATCAGGCGCGCTGGATCGCCGTGCTGCCGATCGCCGCGGTCGAGCAGCACGGGCCGCATCTTCCGCTCGGGACCGATGCCCAGATCGGCGCCGCCTATCTGTCGCGAGTGCGGGAATTGCTGCCAGCCGAGCTTCCGGTGAGCTTCCTGCCGATGCTTCCCGTCGGCTCGTCCGAAGAGCACCAGGCATTTCCCGGCACTTTGTCGCTCGCGGCGGATACCGTGATCCGCCTGCTGACCGAGGTCGGCGAGAGCGTGCACCGCGCCGGCTTGCGCAAGCTCGTGATCGCCAACAGCCATGGCGGCAATGTGCCGGCGATCGATGTCGTGGTGCGTGACCTGCGCGTCCGCCTCGATCTCGTTGCCGTCGCCTGTTCGTGGTCAGGCTTCGGTTATCCGGACGGGCTGTTCACGCGCGAAGAGCAGATCCACGGCGTTCATGCCGGCGACATAGAGACGTCGATCATGCTCGCCACGCACCGCGACCTGGTCCGAACCGAGCACGCGAAGACCTTCCCGTCCGCCGGCATCGAGATTGAGCGCACGTTCCGTTATCTGGGAATCGAGCGCCCGGCCCGTCTCGGCTGGATGAGCCAGGATCTGCACGCCTCGGGCGCCGCGGGCAACGCGAGCGCCGCGACGGCCGAGAAGGGCAAGGCTGCAATCGAGTGCGGCGCACGTGCCTTCGTCGAGCTCTTGCGCGAGCTCGACCGCTTCGATCCCGCACAGCTGAAGCAAGGGCCGATTTGACCGCCTTCCCCGGGCAAGGCGCAGCGCGCAAGCACTGCGCCGCAGGATCCGGGCTCCAAACAAAAAGCCTGGATCCCGGTTCAGCAGCGCATCACCACGTGGTGCGCTGCGCCCGGGACACGAAGGCGTGCCTCTACTGCTCGAAGCGCTCGATGAACCATTTCAGCAGCCGGATCCAGACCTCGTCCTTGCCGACCGCATCTTCGATGCCGTGCTCGAGGTTGGGATTGTCGTTGACCTCCATGACGACGAAACCGCGGTCGGTCTGCTTGATGTCGACCCCGTAAAAGCCTTCGCCGATCGGTTTCGCCGCCCGCGAGGCGACGTCGAGCAGCTCGGGCGGCGCTTGGTCGAGCTCGAAGGTGCGGAATCCGCCCTCGCGCGAGGAGCCGTCGGCGCGGTGCTTCACGATCTGCCAGTGGCCGCGCGCCATGCGATATTGGCACACGAACAGCGGCTCGCCGCTGAGCACGCCGACCCGCCAGTCGAACTCGGTCGGCAAGAATTTCTGGGCCAGCAGCAGGTCCGTCTCCTCGAACAGCTCCTCGCACACGCGCTTGAATTCTTCCGGCGAACTCACCTTGTGCACCCCGCGCGAGAACGAGCCGTCGGGGATTTTCACGACCAGCGGCAGTCCGAGCTCGTCCATGGCCTTCGAAAGGTCGGAATTTTCTGCGAGCATCAGGGTCTGCGGCATCGGCACCTGGTTCGAGCCGAGCAGCTCCATCAAAAAAACCTTGTTGGTGCAGCGGATCATCGACATCGGATCGTCGATCACCGGCATGCCTTCCTGCCACGCGCGACGTGCGAACCGGTAGGTGTGATTGTCGATCGAAGTGGTCTCGCGAATGAAAAGGCCGTCGTATTCGGCGAGCTCGTCGAGCTGCCGGCGCATGATCGGCTCGACGTCGACCGAGAGCTTCTCGGCGATGCGCGCGAAATATTTCAGCGAATCCACCGAGCTCGGCGGCAGCTTCTCGTTGGGATCGTGCAGAACCGCAAGATCGTATTTCGACAGCGAACGCGCCTTCGGGTCCCGCCATTCGCGTTTGGTGTGCTGGTGCAGTGCGTCGCGGAAGAACGCCGCATCGCCGTTGGCGAGCCGCGTGATCGTGCGCGGACGGATGCGGTCGATCGACAGCCACGTGCCGGGGTCGACGGTGATTTCCAGCGCCGGGCAGCGGAACCAGTCGAACAACAGCCGGCCGAACGCCTCGAACCGCTCGTCGGACGCGATGCCGAAGCAGACCAGCAGCCGGAATTCCGCATCCGGCTGGAAATCCGCCTTGCGGGCGCAGCGGTTGAGCTCGTCCTCGAGCTCGGGCAATGCGTGCTCGTAGAGCTTGGCCTCGCGCAATTCGAGCATGGTCTCGACGGTCGGCACCACGCGATGTCCGCGCGCCTCTGCGAGCAGGGAGGCGTAATAGCCCTTGGATTGGTAGGCGTAGGAGCGCGACAGGTTGACGAGCTTGGGCCGGCCGAAGTCGAACAGCTTCGGCCGCGCGAGATATTCGCTCGTCATGATCACCTTGTGGGGTGTGTCGGCGTTGGGGAAGTCCTTGGGCTGGTCGACCAGGATGACCCAGCCGGTCATTGGGAAGGTCCTTTCCGGATCAGGATCATCGCGTTGAGCTTATCGCGGCCGAAATGTGTCATTCGGGCAAACACGGGGCGGGGAACCGCATAGGTCTCGGCGGCAATCGGCACTCCATCGGCATCGCCGCGGGCCGCCGGATCGTGCACCAGGATGTAGCGCCCTTCGTGCCCGAATGCGAACACCCAATGCGGCACTCTGCGGCGCAACATACGATAACCGGCCACCAGCACGATTGCACTGGCGCCCGAGTCGAGTGCCGATATCAGAGCCGATTCGCCGAGTGGAGTCAGGCGGGTCGCAATGCCGAGCTCCGCGGCCTCGCGCTGGAACTCCTGCTGGGTCAGCCGCATCACCCGGCGCTTGTCCTCGGAGCGCACGGTATCGAGGAAATACGGCGGCGGGGCGCTCGCGTGAATCTCGGGGAAAAGTCCGTGGCGGCGCAGCGTGACCGCGAGCCCGTAGGGCTCGCATCCGCCGTGCCCGGAGCTCATGAAGATCGTCGTCGACTCGCGCCAGAGCCGGAATTCGAGAGCCGGGCCGGGCCGCAGGCTCGGATCGGCCCAGGCCAGCGCCATGATCACGCAGGCGGGGCCGCACGTGAATTCGGTAGTCTGGTGGAAATAGGGCGGGGCATGTTCCAGCCCGTGCAAGCGCGGCCGCAGACGCTTCTCGAACCGGAGCGCATTTCCGCGGTCGGCATAGTATTGGAAATGCCGCCCGAACAAGTTGTATCCGGCCTTGCGGTAGCGGGCGATCGCCTTGGCATTGTTCTCGTGCACCTCGAGCCGCATCGCCATCCGGTCGGCGGCGATGGCTGCGTCCTCGGCGGCGGCCAGCAGCGCGGAGCCCACGCCTCGCTTCGCGAATTGCGGCGCCACCGCGATCGAATAGAGCCGCGCGAGGCTGCTTCCGGTGCGAAACAGCACGAGCGCATAGCCGGCCAGTTCGCCTTGCTCCTCGGCGACGATCAGTGCCGCATGCGGCGAACGCGCGAACCGTCGGAAGCCCCGGCGCGAGATGCGGTCGCCCCGGAACACCCGCGCCTCGATCTCGGCAAGCGCATCGATATTGCCCGGGCGGGCCGGCCGGAGCAAGACCTCGGGGCCGAGGCTGTGGGCGAGGGCAGCCTGCATGGCATCGGAATATGGGTTGCCTCGACGCCGCTCCGCAAGGCGGGAGCCTCCCGACCGACGAAAGCTTCGCCCGCGCTCGGCACGGCCGGAAGTTGCGGTCCTCGACAGCCGGAAATGTAATACTATAACATTTCGGACACGGAATCGGCATGACCCACCACCAGCATCCCGTCGGGCATCGACACCAGCCCGCCTCGGTGTCGCCCTCGATCCTGCGGCTCTCGGCATGGGAGCGCCTGGGCGCGGCCGCGATCCTGATCGGGGTGCTATGGGTGGCGGTCCATTGGGCGATGTCCTGAGGCGAGGCATGCCGACGGCTTTGCAGTTCCGCAACCTGACGCTCGGTTATGACCGCCACCCTGCGGTCCACCATCTCGACGGCAGCATCGAGGAAGGATCGCTCCTCGCCGTCATCGGCCCGAACGGCGCCGGCAAATCGACGCTGTTCAAGGGTGTGGTCGGGGCGCTCAAGCCGCTCGCCGGATCGATCGATCGCAACGGCCTGAACGTTCGCGACATCGCATACCTGCCGCAGATCGCCGAGCTCGACCGTTCCTTCCCGATCCACGTCTACGATCTGGTCGCCATGGGGCTGTGGCGGCGATCCGGGCTGTTCGGCGGCTTCCGACGCGGGGATTACGCCAAGATCGAGGAGGCGATCGCGGCCGTCGGGCTCACCGGATTCGAGGGGCGGGCGATCGGAACGCTTTCGGGCGGACAGATGCAACGCACCTTGTTCGCCCGCCTGCTGCTGCAAGACGCGCGGGTCATCGTGCTCGACGAGCCGTTCACCGCCGTCGACGCCAAGACCGAAGCGGACCTGTTCGAGCTTGTCCGGCGCTGGCACAGCGAACAGCGCACGATACTCGCGGCGCTTCACGACCTCGACCTCGTCAAGGCGGGCTTTCCGGACGCGCTGCTGCTCGCGCGCGAGCCGGTCGCGTGGGGACCCACCGCCGAGGTGCTGACGCCCGACAATCTGCACAAGGCGCGGCGCATGTGCGAGGCGTTCGACGAGGAGGCGATCGAATGCGCGGCATGACGATCCTCGCCCCGCCGGCGGGGAGAGGGGATGCGGAGTATCGATGCTTCACGCCTGGCTGATCGCGCCGTTCGCCGAATTCGAGTTCATGCGCCGCGCGCTCGTCGGTGTGCTCGCGCTCGCGCTCGCCGCGGGTCCGCTGGGCGTGTTCCTGATGCTGCGTCGCATGAGTCTCGTCGGCGACGCCATGGCGCATGCGATCCTGCCCGGCGCCGCGGTCGGCTTTCTCGTCTCCGGGCTCAATCTGTTCGCGATGACGGCAGGCGGGCTCATCGCCGGCATCGTGGTCGCGGTCGCGGCCGGGCTGGTCGCGCGTACGACCGAGCTCAAGGAGGACGCTTCGCTTGCGACCTTCTATCTCGTGTCGCTGGCGCTCGGGGTCATGATCATCTCGCTCAAGGGCACCAATATCGATCTGTTGCACGTGCTGTTCGGAAACGTGCTGGCGCTGGACGACCGGACCTTGCTGTTGATCGCTGCGATCAGCAGCATCACGCTTGCGGTCCTGGCGCTCATTTATCGGCCGCTGGTGCTGGAGTGCGTGGATCCGGGCTTTCTGCGTTCGGTCAGCAGCGCCGGCGCGCCGGCGCACCTTGCCTTCCTGGTGCTCGTGGTGATGAATCTCGTCGGCGGCTTCCAGGCGCTCGGCACATTGCTCGCGGTCGGCATCATGATGCTGCCGGCTGCGGCCGCCCGGTTCTGGGCGCGCGATATCACCGTGATGATCCTCGGCGCGATGGCGTGCGGCGCGGTTGCGGGCTATGCCGGGCTGCTGCTCTCGTTCTACACGAGCGTCGCGTCGGGGCCCGCGATCATTCTGGTCGCCGGCCTGGCGTACGGACTGTCCGTCCTGTTCGGCCCGGTGGGCGGCATGGTGTGGCAAGTCTTTCCGGGACGGCATCTCGAAGCATGATGGCAGCGTTCACCGGCGTGCCGTTCAGTCGGCGGCACATCTTGCGAGCGGCCATCGCCGCGCCCGGCATTTGGTTTTTGCGGGCTCCGCCCGCGGCCGCACAGGCGAAGCCGCGGGTCGTGGCGACGTTCTCGATCCTCGCCGATTTCGTGAAGAACGTCGCCGAAGACCGGCTCGACGTCGATATGCTGGTCGGGCCGGAAAACGACGCGCATGTCTATGCGGCAACGCCTGCGGATGCCAGACGCGTCGGCGCAGCCGCCATGGTGTTCGTCAACGGCCTGGGATTCGAAGGCTGGATGGAACGGCTCATCAAAGCCTCGGGCACCAACGCTCGGGTCGTGGTCGCCAGCAAGGGAATCGCGCCTCGGCGCGTCGCCGAGTCCGGCCACGGCGGCATCGATCCCCACGCCTGGCAATCGGTGGCGAATGCCAAAATCTACGTCGGCAACATCCGCGATGCGCTGATCGCAACGGACGGGTCGCGCGCGGCGGCGTATCGGTCCGCCGCGGCAGATTATCTGGGCTTGCTCGACGTGCTCGACGCCGAGGTGCGGGCGGCGATTGCCGGCATCCCGCCCGCGCGCCGCAGGATCATCACCACCCACGATGCCTTCGGTTATTTCCAGGACGCCTACGGCGTGTCGTTCATCGCGCCCGAAGGCCTCTCGACCGACGCCGAGCCGTCGGCGCGGGACATTGCGCGAATCATCGCCCAGATCCGGAGTGAAAAGATTCCCGCGGTGTTCCTGGAGAACATCACCGATCCTCGGCTGCTCGAACGCATCGCAGCCGAGACCGGCACCAGGATCGGCGGCACGCTCTACTCCGACGCCCTGACCCGGCCGGATGGCGAAGCGCCCACTTACATCGCCATGATGCGGCACAATATAAGGGTGCTGGCCGAGGCGTTGACGAGCTAGCCTGCCCCCTGCGCCTCGCGGCCCGCGTTCATCCTCTCAATAGTGCACATGAGCGACAAGATCCCCGTCACCGTGCTGACCGGCTATCTCGGCGCCGGCAAGACCACGCTGCTCAACCGCATCCTGTCCGAGCCGCACGGGAAGAAATACGCGGTCATCGTCAACGAATTCGGCGAGATCGCCGTCGACAACGAGCTGATCGTCGGGGCCGACGAGGAAGTGTTCGAAATGAACAACGGTTGCGTCTGCTGCACCGTCCGCGGCGATCTCATCCGCATCATCGAGGGGTTGATGCGCCGCAAGGGCAAGTTCGACGCCATCATCGTGGAGACCACCGGGCTTGCGGATCCCGCCCCGGTCGCCCAGACGTTCTTCGTCGACGAGGCAGTGGGCCGCAACGCCAAGCTCGATGCGGTCGTTGCCGTCGCCGATGCCAGATGGCTCGAGGACCGGTTGCGCGATGCCCCGGAAGCGAAGAATCAGATCGCGTTTGCGGACGTGATTCTCGTCAACAAGACGGACCTGGTCACGCCGGAGAAGCTGCGTGACATCGAAGCGCGCGTCCGTGCCATCAATCCTTACGCGACACTGCACAGGACCGAGCGCTGCGGGTTGCCGCTGAACGAGGTGCTCGGACGCAACGCGTTCGATCTCGAGCGAATCCTCGATCTCGAGCCGGCGTTCCTCGACAAAGAGCAGGGTCATCCCGATCATGATCATCGCGACGAGGGTGGCGAGCACAGCCACGAGCATGGCAGCTTGAAGCATTATCACGACGAAGAGATGCAATCCTTGTCGCTGCGAACCGGCAAACCCCTCGATCCCGACAAGTTCTTCCCTTGGGTGCAGGATCTCGTGGCCAACGAAGGGCCGAACATTCTGCGCTGCAAGGGCATCCTGGCATTCCGGGACGATCCGGAGCGCTTCGTGTTCCAGGGCATCCACATGATCCTCGACGGCGACCATCAGCGGCCGTGGCAAGA
Source organism: Pseudomonadota bacterium (assembly GCA_046727735.1). GTDB lineage: Bacteria > Pseudomonadota > Alphaproteobacteria > Rhizobiales > Xanthobacteraceae > AP-16. The sequence goes on from JBKPDF010000028.1 coordinate 64,640, forward strand.
GGGGGAGAAGCGCGAGAGCCGGATCGTGTTCATCGGCCGCAACCTGCCGGAGGAGAAGATCCGCCGCGGCTTTGCGGGCTGCGAGGCGTGACGATTTCTCGGGAGCGGGGAGTGGACGCCACAACATGACACCCGTCGTTCCCGCGCAAGCGGGAACCTATGATCGCGGGTCGAGCCGTCCGAATATTGGTCATGGATTCCGGGTCTCGGCCTTCGGCCTCGCCCGGAATGACGATGTGGAAGGACGATGACCGACACCGCTCCCGCGACCTCAGCGCTGACCGGTCGAACGCGTCCGGTCGCGGCCGGCGCCATGATCATCGGCGCGCATTTCTTGAACGACACTGCCGCTTTCGTCCTCGGCGAGGAAGCGGTGCTGCTGGTCGCGCCGGGCGGCGAGGAGCGGCGTGTTGCCATTCACGGCGGCGGCGTGCTGGCTTCGGCATGCGATGGGGCGCGGCTCGTGAGCGGCGGCGATGACGGCAAGGTGGTCGCCACCGATTCGAGCGGCAGCACGGGGGTCATCGCGTCAGACGAGAAGCGGCGGTGGATCGATCAGGTCGCGACCTTTTCGGGCGCGGTCGCCTGGGCGGCGGGCAAGCAGGCCTTCGTCAAGTACCGCAACGCAGGGCAACGCACGATCGAGCTGCCGTCGAGCGCGGGCGGGCTGACATTCGCGCCCAAAGGATTTCGGTTGGCGATTGCGCACTACAATGGCGCAAGCTTGTGGTTCCCGAACGCCGCGGCGGTGCCGGAGCGGCTCGAATGGAAGGGTTCGCATCTCGGCGTCACGTTCAGCCCTGACGGGAAATTTCTGGTCACCGCCATGCAGGAGCCGACGCTGCACGGCTGGCGCCTCGCGGACCGCAAGCACATGCGCATGGCGGGCTATGCGGCAAAAGTCCGCTCGCTCGATTGGACTGCCGACGGCCATTGGCTCGCGACCGGCGGCTCCAACCAGCTGATCCTATGGCCGTTCGCGGGCAGGGACGGGCCGATGGGAAAGACGCCGCGGATGCTCGCGACCGCGCAGGCACTTGCGGTCCTCGTCGCGTGCCATCCCCGACAGCCGGTGGTCGGCGTCGGCTATGCGGACGGCCTCGTGCTGCTCATCCGGCTCGAGGACGGCGCCGAGATCGTCGCCAAGGCTCCGGGCGAGGCACCGGTTTCGGCGCTCGCCTGGAATGCGACCGGCACGCTCCTCGCGTTCGGCGCCGAGGACGGCGAAGCGGGAATCGTGGATGTCGGGTGAAGTACCCTGCCTTGGCGGGGGATTATTGCGAAACCGCGCGTTCGCTGGTCTGCGTCAAATCACGTATTGGCGCAGCGGCGGGTAGCCGTTGAAGCCGACCGACGAATAGGTCGCCGTGTAGGCGCCGGTCGCTTCGATCAGCACCTTGTCGCCGATCGCGAGCGAGATCGGCAGCATGTAGGGTGTTTTCTCGTAGAGCACGTCGACCGAGTCGCAGGTCGGCCCCGCGATGATGCACGGCGCAACCTCCGAGCCGTCCTTGCCGGTCCGGATGGGATAGCGGATCGATTCCTCGATCGTTTCGGCAAGGCCGTGGAACTTGCCGATGTCGAGATAGACCCAGCGCACCGGATCTTCGGGCGAGCGCTTGGCAATCAGCACCACTTCGGCCTCGATGACGCCGGCATTGCCGACCAGACCGCGGCCCGGCTCGACGATGGTTTCCGGAATGGCGTTGCCGAAGTGTCGGCGCAACGAGCGAAAGATCGCCTTGCCGTAGGAATCGAGCTTGGGCGTCTTGCGCGCATAGCGCGCCGGGAAGCCGCCGCCGAGATTGACCATGGACAAGTTGATGCCGCGCTCGGCGCAGGTGCGGAAGGTCGCGGCAGTCGATGCCAGTGCCCGGTCCCAGGCCTCGACATTGTGCTGCTGCGAGCCGACGTGGAACGAGATGCCGTGCGGCACGAGATCGAGCCGGTGCGCGAGCTCGAGGATATCGGGCGCATATTCGGGCTCGCAGCCGAATTTGCGCGACAGCGGCCATTCCGAACCCGAGCCGTCGCAATGGATGCGGCAGATCACGCGGGCGCCGGGAGCGGCGCGCGCCACCTTCTCGACCTCCGCCTCGCAATCGACCGCGAACAGCGTGACGCCGAGCTTGTAAGCCTGGGTGATCTCGCTCTCTTTCTTGATGGTGTTGCCGTACGAGATGCGCTCCGGGGTCGCACCCGCGGCCAGCACCGCCTCGGTCTCGCTGACGGAAGCGACGTCGAAGCAGGAGCCGAGCTCGGCCAGAAGCTTGAGGATTTCCGGCGACGGGTTCGCCTTGACCGCGTAGAACACTTTCGTGTCGGGCAGCACCCGCGCGAACGCCAGATAGTTCTCGCGCACGACGTCGAGATCGACCACGAGGCACGGCCCGTCCTCGCGGCGTCGTTTCAGAAAATCGCGGATGCGCTCGGTCATCGGCGTCATCTCCAGTCCAAGGGCGGCACGCGCCGCCGGATGAGCTTGGGTGATCCAGCCGACGGCGCATGGCGCCGCCGCCGATCTCACCCGATGTGCTGCCTTGGTCCGGAACGGGAAATCCCGATCCGCACGCCCGGCAAGGAAGGACAAGCCTCTTCGGTGACCGACAACGCTCGGTCGTGACCAAAAAAGCCCGTTCCGTCGTTGCTTTAAGCCGCGTTCCCCGTGGAGAGCGGGGTGCGCCGGTTTCGCCTCCGGCTGCCGGTCGCGGGTGCAAGGAAGCAGGTTCTTCCTTAGGCGGCTGTCCGGCCTCTTGTCCGGATGCCCACCGACCGACACACGGCCACAGGCACGTGCGAAATTGGGCAATCCCGCACTTAAGCTATTCAGACATTCAGTGCAAGAGCTATTCAGACATTCAGTGCAAGCGGTTTGCTGCGCATCGCGCGCCGATCCGCACGGAATGCGACATGCGACCACGCCCAGGCGGCGTCGCAGACGACTAAGCTCGAGACGCTCAGCCGGTGAACGGCTCGACCTTCCGCGCCGCGCGAATGAAGCTCGCCATGATGACGAGGCCGATCAGAAAGAAAATCGATTGCAGCACGTAGCCGCCGGTCTCGCCGAGCCGGAACAGGCCGGCAAGCGCCCAGCCGCCCGCAAATGCCGCGCCGAATACTTCGGCGCCGATCAGGATCGCCGCGCTCATCACCGTGAGCACGTGCACCCAGATGATCCGGCGACGACGTGGGTTTTCTACCGGCTTCTCCATGCCTTTTCCTTCATTCGCACGGGATCGGCGCGCGCGGCGGCAATCTGGTCCAATCCGAGATCGCGATCAAGCGGGCACTGCGTGGCGGACGCGGCTTCTCCGTTCCCCGGCGAAAGCGGCTCGCAAAATCCCATTCGATCGTTGTAAACCGCGCACTTCGCCATGCCGCTCCATGCTTCCGGATATCGCCGCGGCGTCGTTGCGGCCCCCCACAAAGCCGCGGCCGAAGCCGGCCGCTTGATCCTTGCCGAAGGCGGCAATGCGCTCGAAGCCATGGTGGCGATGGCGGCGACGGTTGCGGCCGTCTATCCGCATATGAACCACCTCGGCGGTGACGGCTTCTGCTTGATCCGCGAGGCGTCGGGACGCATTCGCGCGCTCATGGGTGCCGGGCCCGCCGGCAGCGGCGCGCGCATCGAACTCTATCGCGAGCACGGGTTCGAGGAGATTCCGGCGCGCGGCCCGCTCGCGGCGCTCACCGTGCCGGGCGCGGTCGGTGCCTGGATGCTGGCGCTCGAGGCCGCCAGGCACGCCGGTGGTCGCCTGCCGCTTTCGACCCTGCTGGCCCCGGCCATTCGCCACGCCCAGAGCTACGTCGTCACGCCGAGCCAGGCGCGTCTGACCGCGCAATATGTTCCCGAGCTCGAACGCGCGCCCGGATTTGGCGGCACGTATCTCCCCGACGGCAAGTCCCCACAACCCGGCACGACGCTGAAGCAGACGGCGCTCGCGGCGACGCTGGAGCATCTCGCTCATGCCGGCCTCGACGATTTCTACCGCGGGGACGTCGCACGCGAGATCGCGGCGGATCTTGCGGCCATCGGCAGCCCCGTGACGCGCGCCGATCTTGAGGCCTATCGCGCGACGGTCGACGAAGCGCTCTCGGTCACGATCCGCGCCGGCACCTTGTTCAATACGCCGCCCCCCACGCAGGGCGTCGCCTCGCTGATCCTGCTCGCGCTGTTCGATCGGCTGCGGGTCGAGCAGCCGGAGGGTTTCGATCACCTCCACGGTCTGGTCGAGGCGACCAAACGTGCGTTCCTCGTGCGCGACCGCATCGTCACCGATCCGGGTCGGCTCCCGTATCCGCCCGAGCGCTTCCTGGCGGAGAAGTTTCTCGATGCCGAGGCGCTGGAGATCGACCGCCGCAAGGCCGCGCCTTGGCCTGCTCCGCCGCAGCGCGGCGACACGGTGTGGATGGGGGCGGCGGACGGCTCGGGCGTCCTCGTCTCCTACATCCAATCGCTCTATTGGGAATTCGGCTCGGGCTGCGTGCTGCCGCGCACCGGCGTGCTGATGCAGAACCGCGGCGCAAGCTTTTCGCTCGACAAGCGGGCGCTCAATGCACTCGAGCCGGGCCGCCGGCCGTTCCACACCCTCAACCCGGCGGTCGCCCAACTGCGCGATGGGCGCATGCTCGCCTATGGGACCATGGGGGGCGAGGGTCAGCCGCAGACGCAAGCGACACTGTTCACGCGCGCCGTGCTCTATCGTCAGCCGCTCGAAGAGGCCATCGGCCGCCCGCGATGGCTGCTCGGCCGCACCTGGGGATCGCCGCGCACGAGCCTGCGGATCGAGGCGAGGTTTCCGGAAAATCTCGCGGAAGCGCTCGCGGCCGCCGGTCACGAGGTGGAGATTCTCGGCGAGGCACATTCCGACCTGATGGGCCATGCGGGTGCCGTCGTGCTGCATCCCAACGGCATCCTCGAAGGCGCGCACGATCCGCGCGCCGAGGGCGGCGCGGAGGGCGTGTGATCATTTTCCCTCCCCGTCAGGGGAGGGTCGGCGAACCGCGATAGCGGT
>JBKPDF010000029.1:0-16382 GCA_046727735.1 Pseudomonadota bacterium
TTTTTACAAAACGAGCGGGGCCCCCGGATACCCCCCCCCCGCTGGGTTCTGGAGTATCCCCCCATGGGGGGTGTATGGGGTGTGGGGGGCACGATCTTCAATGTCTAACGACTGGCCGATCCCCCTCACCCCATCCCTCTCCCCTCCGGGGAGAGGGAGTCGATTGCGGCTCGTTGCGAGCCGAGCGGCAGACGCGCTTTCCCTCTCTCCGCAGACGATTGTTGCGAAAGCAGACCAGCGGACGCGCTTCCCCTCTCCCCTTGTGGGAGAGGGTGGTCCGAGCCGAAGGCGAGGACCGGGTGAGGGGTTTTGCTCTCGTGCGTTTGCCAGGTACCCCTCACCCGGCTCTTTGCTCGCTCGCGCTCGCAACGACCCACCCTCTCCCACAAGGGGAGAGGGAAAGCGCGTTTGCCGCTCGGTTTGGCAACAATCCCTTCCGGGAAGAGGGAGGAGAGTGCGGCTCGCCGCTAATCGATCAAACGGCCGCATGGCGAGCTCCGTGCTGCTGGAAATAGCGCGTGTAGATCATTTCGAGGCTCGGCTCCTCGACCGAGAGCCGGCGCAATTGCCCGCCGGCGGCGACGACCGCCGCCGCCGCTTCGGGACGCACGTCGCGATCGGCCAACAGCCGCACCCGGTCAGGCCCGGTCTGTTCGACCGCGGTGACGCCCGGCACCTCCTTCAGGCGCTCGACCAAGCCCGCGCCCTGCGCCTCGACCTCGACCGCGAAGCCGCCGCCGAGCACCTGGCGTCCGAGCTCGGCCACGCTGCCGATCAGCGCGATCTTGCCGGACTGGAACAGCGCCACGCGATCGCACACGCTCTGCACCCGGTCGAGCAGATGCGAGGACAAGAGCACCGAGACGCCCTCGCGCTTGAGCGCGCGGATCATTTCGAGCAGCTCCAGCGTCGCCTGCGGGTCGAGGCCGGATGTCGGCTCGTCGAGGATCGCGACCGCGGCCTGTTTCATGAGGATTTCGGCAACGCCGAGGCGCTGGCGCATGCCGCGCGAAAATGTCCCGACCCGGTGGTCGGCGACTTCGGTGAGCTCGACGCGCGCGAGCGCCGCCGCGATGCGCGTGTCGCGCTCGGCTTCACTCATGCCCATCAACCGCGCCGTGTAGCGCAGGTTCTCGGCCGCGGTGAGATGATCGTAGAAGCCGACCGAGTCCGGCAGATAACCGACCCGGCGCTTGACCGCGAGCGGCTCGCGCTCGGGATCGTGGCCGAGCACCCGCGCCTCGCCTTCCGTGAGGTCGGTCAGCCCGAGCAGCATCAGGATCGTGGTTGTCTTGCCGGCGCCGTTCGGCCCGAGCAGGCCGAAGATTTCCCCGCGCGAGACTTGAAAGCTCACGTGGTCGACGGCGACGGCGCCGTCGTAGCGCTTCGTGAGCCCGTCCGCTTCGATGACGAAATCGTTCATCGCCGGCCGAACCGTGCCACGGCGCCGACGAGCACCAGGAGCGCGATCGCGATGATGCCGACGCCCGCCGCGCCCCACACCGTCGAGGTCGCGAGCGTGACGCGGAACTGGCCCGAGGCGCTCTCGCCGCCGCCCCGCGAGGAAGCGCGCAGCGTAGCGACGTAATCGCCGGCGATCGCCTTCTCGCTCGGCGTCACCAGGGCCTGGACTTCCTTGTTCTGGTCGGGCGCGAGGCGGTCGATCGTCTTCGGCTCGAACGTGATCTTCCAGCCGGTCGGACCGGAGCCGGAAAGCTCGACCTCCTCGGCCGGCGCGGTGCCCGTGTTGGTCACGACGACCGGGATCGAAGCCTCCTTGCCGGCGATCGCCTCGGCGCTCATCCGGCCTTCGCGGCCCGCGATCGACAGCCGCGGCTGGCCGGTGATGTCGAGCTCGACCTTGGTCTGCGCAGTCGCGTCTTCGGCCGACACGCGCATCGTGACCGGATATTGTCCGGCGCCGACCGTGCTCGGCGGGCGCACCTTGAGCTTGACGTCCTTCGATTGCCCGGCCTCGACCGGAATCGCGCTGAGCTCCTGGGAGCCGTAGGCCTCGGTGAACGAAGTGTCGAAATTGGGCGGCGCCTGCGCGGCGAGGCTGACCAAGAGATTCTTGCCGCTGTCGTTCTTGATGGCGACTTGATACTCGAAGCTCGTCTTGGCGCTGCCGCGCAGCGAGGGGAGCTTCGGCTCGAGCGACAGTTTGGCCGGCAGATCCTTGGCGAGCGTGACCGCGACCGGAAGGCTGATTTTCGTCCCCTGCCCTTCGGCGTTGACCGTGAGCGTCTGGGTGCCCATCGCGGCGCTCGCGGGCACGTCGAGGCGCAGCTGCAGCGAGACGTTGCCGTTCGTCGCCGGCATCGCGGCGGCGACCGGCTGACCGCCGCCGAGCAGCGTCGCCGTCCACCCCGAGGGCACACCGTCGACCTTGAGCGCAAGCCGCTCCGGTGCTTGCGCGTAGTTCTGCAGGCGCAGGCTGATCGTCGAGGTCGAGCCGGGCCTCACCGTCACGGCCGGATAATCGGTCAGCAGATAGACGCCTTTGACGTCTTTGGGTGGCTCTTCCGCCCGGGCGGATGGCGCAAGCAGCGCAGCCGCACATGCCATGATGGCGAGAGACAAGGCTCGCATGGGAAGATCTCCGCGCAGCTGATTGGTAATCCGGCAGAAAACGCCCCCATCCTGGACACGGCCGTGCGGGCGCTTCGGGGGACGGCGGTTGTCGAAATCGGCGCGAATTTGTGGGAATTTTTCGGCCCGAGCGCAACCGTCTTTTTTGCCGCGGCGGCCGGTCGCACGGCTCCGGTGCCCGTCGTCCCCGCGCAAGCGGGGACCCATGATCACGGAACTTTCAGATCGGTAGGGCGGTGGCCATAGGTCCCGGCTCGCGGCCGCATCGCGGCCTTGGCCGGGACGACGGGGTACGAGGATCTCAAGCCTTGAGCACGACCGGCCAGTCTGGCTCGTCCTCCGCAAGCACCCAAGGCTCCTTCACGGCCGCCGCTTTCCATTCCCGCCAGGCATCCAGTCCCATGACCGCATCCATGTAGGCGCGGGACGCCGGCCCGGCCTCGAGCGCGTAGGTCGCAAAGCGGGCGACGACCGGCGCGTACATCGCATCCGCCGCCCCGAACGCGCCGAACAGAAATTTTCCGCCGGCGCCGAACCGGGCGCGGCATTCGGTCCACATCGCATCGATGCGCGCGACGTTCGCGGCTGCATCCGCGCTGAGCTCGCGCTTTTTCACCGGCCGCCACAAATTCATCGGGCATTCCCGGCGCAACGCCGCGAAGCCCGCGTGCATCTCGGCCGAAATCGCGCGCGCATGCGCGCGCGCCTCGGCGCGCTCGGGCCACAGACGCTTCCCGGGAAATTTTTCGGCGAGATATTCTAGGATCGCGAGCGATTCCCAGACGTGGACTTCGCCGTCGGCAAGCGCCGGCACCTTGCCGGCCGGCGAGATCTCCCCGACGACCTGCTTGAATTGCGGATCGTCGAGCGAGACCACCCGCTCCTCGAACGGAATGCCGAGGACCTTCATGACGATCCATGGCCGGAACGACCAGGATGAATAATTCTTGTTGCCGATGATGAGCTTCAGGGGCACCGCGGTCTCCCGGCCGACTCGAACGCGATCATCGAGCAAGCGAGGCTGCGGGCAAGCAAATAATTGAGATCGAGCGCATCAATTCGCGGAATGGAAGAGCACACGATCCCGCAGCGTGTCATCGCCCGGCTCGTCCGGGCGACCTAGTAGCCGCCGGGGGTACTGGGCGGCCCGCTTTCGCGGGCCCATGACAGCGCAGAGCAGCGCGGCACGGAATCGGCAGACGAACCGGTACCCCAGCAAACATGGCTGAATGGATCACGTTTTGTCTCGTTCCGGCGTTTCCACCGGACCGCCCGCCTTCTTCCAGGCCGAGAAGCCGCCGCCGATGTGGGCCACCGGCTTGAGCCCCATCTGCTGCGCGGTCTGCGTGGCGAGCGCCGAGCGCATGCCGCCGTTGCAGAAGAACAGGAAGCGCTTGTCCGCGGCGAACACCGGCTTGTGATATGGGCTCTGCGGGTCGATCCAGAACTCCAGCATACCGCGCGGACAATGGAACGCGCCGGGAATGCGGCCGTCCCGGTTGAGCTCGCGGATGTCGCGCAGGTCGACGAACACCACGTCGTCGCGACCATGGAGCTTCATCGCCTCCTCGACGCCGAGTTTTTCGATCTCGCGGTCGGCGGCATCGACCAGCGCCCGATATCCCTTGGTGATGTTCTGGGCCATGAGCACGACCTGTCGATTGGGTTGAGCGGCTCGATCGATCCTACCAACCTAGCGAGGTCCCGGGAACAGCTCCGAGCTCCGCCCGGTGATCCAGTACACCACGAGACCCACCCACTCGTGCACGGCGACATCGGTGCGCTTGAGCCCGTCGCTTGCGAACCGGAACGGACGTGCAAGGTCCTCCGGCCCGCGCGTGCGCCAGTCGACCGGATAAGCCTCGACCGCAAAGCCGGCGCGCCGAAAGGCGCCGATCGCGCGCGGCATGTGGTGCGCGGAAGTGACCAGGAGCCAGCGCTCCCCGGGCTTCGGATCGGCGATGGCCTTGCTGAATTTCGCGTTCTCATCGGTGTCGCGCGAGCGATCTTCGACGATCAACCGGCCCGGAACGCCGAGATTTGCGAACAGCCGTTCGGCAAGCTCCGCTTCGGTGCTGCCCTGATAGAGAATCTGCCCGCTGCCGCCCGAGAACACGATCTTCGCCTTGGGATATTTGCGCGCAAGCTCGACGGCGCTCGTCATGCGCTCGGCCGCCTCGTTGAGCGAAATCTCGCCGCGCGCCGGTGCTACAATCGTGTCGAAGGCGCCGCCGAGCACGACGGTGCCGTCGGGCGCGCCGTGCGCGGGGTCCCAGGCGGGGAAGCGCTGCTCGAGCGGCAGCATCAGCGCGTTGCCGAGCGGCGAGAAGCCGCAGATCGCCAGCAGCAGGACGCTCGCGAGCAGGCATTGCAGGCCGGCGCGCGCGAACCGGGTGCTGAGCAGGAACGCGCCGACGAGGCCGAGCACGATCAGCACATTGGACGGCCAGCTGAGAAACCCGAGGATTTTCGAGACGACGAAGAACATCGCGCCGGCCGAACCTCACGTTCGTCGTCCCGGCCCGGCCGCGCAGCGGCCGCGAGCCGGGACCTTTGACCACCATCCTCACAAGTCTGCACCCGCCATGATCATGGGTCCCCGCTTGCGCGGGGACGACAAAGCCGAGTTTTGCCTTCCTACTTGCGCTCCTTCTCGTAACGGGCGCGCGTGGCTTCGTTCGGCGGATAGAGGCCGGGAAGCTTGGCGCCATTCTCGACCTCGCGCACGACCCAGGCTTCGAAACGCTCCTGTTCCGGGCCTTCCTTCGCCACCTCGCCGACCAGCGCCGCCGGGATCACCACCGCGCCGTCGTCGTCGGCGACGATCACGTCGTTCGGGAATACCGCGACCCCGCCGCAGCCGATCGGCTCCTGCCAGCCGACGAACGTCAAGCCGTTGACCGAAGCCGGCGCGGCGACGCCCGCGCACCACACCGGCAGCTTGGTGCCGAGCACGCCGGCGACGTCGCGCATCACGCCATCGGTGACGAGCGCGACGACGCCGCGCTTGCGCATGCGCGCGGTGAGGATGTCGCCGAAGATGCCGGCGCCCAGGATGCCCATCGCATCGGCGACCGCGATCGCGCCCTCGGGCATCTCCTCGATCGCGCCGCGGGTCGAGCGCGGGCTCGCCCAGCTTTCGGGGGTCGCGAGATCTTCGCGCGCCGGCACGAAGCGCAAGGTGAACGCGGGGCCGACCGCGCGCGCATCGCCGGGCGCAAGCGGCTTCGGCCCTTGCATCCAGGTCCGGCGCACGCCCTTCTTGAGCAGAATGGTGGTGATGGTCGCGGTCGAAACCGCGCGCAGGGTGCTGACGAGATCGGGGGAGAGCATCGCAGTTCCGCTGTTCTGAGAGGCGCTCACCATAGCGGCGCGGCGAGCCAAGTCGAGGGCGGGCGGATGAGTCGGGCTCTTGCCAAACCCATCGCATCCGATCGGTTTTGCGCCAACGCGCTCAACCCATCCCACGACTTACGCCGGCTGGGATTTTTTATCGACGCGTTCATCGAAAGAGGTGAACTTCAATTCCCAGATCAATATCCTTCCAGGCGCGGTCCCCGGTTACTGCCGGCACCCCCTCCCGCAGCGCGAGTGAGAGACACGAGCGATCGCCCAACGATAGCCCCTTCACCTTCGCGGCAAGCCCACCCGCGTTCTCAGCGAGGTTACGGTCAAAGTCCACAACATTGAGGTCGAGAATTGCCAAGGCTTGCTGCGCCGGTTCGAGTGACCCGCTGCGGTGGACCAGTTTTGTGATCACCTCTGCAACGTTTACGGCCGAGATTAGGGAGTCGGCGATCAGTGGCGCTACAATTTCTGCGCCAGGTTCACCGTTGATGAATGCCAACACGGCCGAGCTGTCGAGCACCGACCTAGCCACCTCCGGCCTCACGCTCGGCTTCCCGTCGCCGATCCTCGATCAGTTCATCGACGAGGCTAACGCCCTCGGGCACAAATTGCCGGACCAGCGCCTGCGCGCGGCGCATCGCGGCGGGTGTCGTGAGCAGGTGAATCTCGCCATCCTCGACGCTGCCGAACAGTACGTCTCCCTCCTTCAGTCCGAGGGCCTCCCGGAATGATGCTGGTACGACGACTCGTCCGTCCGGCCCCAGGCGGATCTTGGTGGGTTTCGGCGGCTGAGGGTGGCGGCGGGAATCGGATTGGGCGCTCGCGGCTCGCGCCGCCCTCGCCTCGTCTTGAACCAGCACGTTCCGGACGTGCTGATATCGGATCTTCAACGCATCAGCGATCTTCTGCCGGGCCCACCCAGCGCGATCGAGGGCCCGGATCTTGTCGGATGTCGTCTTCAAGCCGGCTGTTATCCGCCGAGCCTCTTCCGTCGGGGCTGACATGGGAAACTCCCCATTGCACTATGTCATTCTGGCATAAACTACACCATATGTCAGTATATATTATATACGGCAAAATTACATAGTTCACCTCGTCTTCTCGAACAACTCGCGGCCGATCAGCATGCGGCGGATCTCGCTCGTGCCCGCGCCGATCTCGTAGAGCTTGGCGTCGCGCAACAGCCGCCCGGTCGGGTAATCGTTGATGTAGCCGTTGCCGCCGAGGCACTGGATCGCCTCGAGCGCGAGCGCGGTCGCCTTCTCGGCCGCAAACAGGATCGCGCCCGCGGCGTCCTCCCGCGTGGTCTCGCCGCGATCGCAGGCGCGCGCCACCGCGTAGACGTAGGCCTTGGCGGCGTTCATCGTGACGTACATGTCGGCGAGCTTGGCCTGCATGATCTGGAAGCTGCCGATCGGCTCGCCGAACTGCTTGCGCTCGTGCACATAGGGCAGCACCGCATCCATGCAGGCCTGCATGATGCCGAGCGGCCCGGCGGCGAGCACCGCGCGCTCGTAATCGAGGCCGGACATCAGCACCTTGACGCCGTCGTTGACCTTGCCGATCACGCTCTCTTCCGGCACCTCGCAATCCTGAAACACCAGCTCGCAGGTATCGGAACCGCGCATGCCGAGCTTGTCGAGCTTTTGCGCGGTGGAGAAACCGGCAAGGCCCTTCTCGATGATGAACGCGGTGATCCCGCGCGGGCCGGCGGCCGGATCGGTCTTGGCATAGACCACGAGGGTCTCGGCCTCGGGGCCGTTGGTGATCCACATTTTCGAGCCGTTGAGCACATAACGGTCGCCGCGGCGCTCTGCGCGCGTGCGCATGCCGACGACATCGGAGCCGGCGCCCGGCTCCGACATCGCCAGCGCTCCGACGTGCTCGCCGGAGATCAGCTTCGGCAGGTAGCGGCGCTTCTGCGCCTCGGTGCCGTTCCGGCGAATTTGATTGACGCATAGATTCGAGTGCGCCCCGTAGGAGAGGCCGATCGACGCGGAGCCGCGCGAGATCTCCTCCATGGCGACGCAGTGCTCGAGATATCCCATCCCGGCGCCGCCGTATTCCTCCTCGACCGTGATTCCGAGGAGGCCGAGCTCTCCCAGTTCGGGCCACAGTTCCCGGGGAAACTTGTTGGTGCGGTCGATCTCCTCGGCGCGCGGCGCAATGCGGTCCGCCGTGAAGCTCTGCACGCTGTCGCGCAGCGCATCGACGTGCTCGCCGAGACCGAAATCGAAGCCGCGCCAGACATTGGCAAGCATGCCGCCGCTCTCCTACAGGTGCCCCAGGAGGTTATAGCGGGAGAAATAGGGTGGCAAAATTCGTGTCGCCGTCGTCCCCGCGAAAGCGGGGACCCATGACCACGGGACATGCGAAATTACGAAGTTGGTGGTCATGGGTCCCGGCTCGCGGCCGCTTCGCGGCCTTGGCCGGGATGACGAGCTTTGGGATTTCATCTCTCCTCCGTGGTTTGACCTCTCTTTTCTGCTTGTTCTTGTTCCTGTTCCTTATACCGGGCTCCCCGGCCGCAGCCGATTGCCCTGCCGATGCGCTGGGGACGAGCCGGGTGCTGACGGTCGACCCCGCGGCCTTTCCTCGTGTCGGTCGCAAACACTTTCGCGCCACGCTTCCGCTCGAGCCGCGAGAAATCGTGCTCACCTTCGACGACGGCCCCTGGCCGGGCACTACCGCGGCGGTGCTCGACGCGCTGCGCAAGGAATGCGTGAAGGCCACGTTCTTCGTGATCGGCCGCAATGCGGTCGCGCATCCGGATCTGCTGCGCCGGGAGCTTGCCGAGGGCCACACGGTTGCCCACCACACTTGGTCGCATCCGCTGCTCAACCGCATGGCCCCGAGCGCGGCAGAGGCCGAGATCGACCGCGGCATCGCCGCCGTCGAAGCCGTGCTCTACGGGCGGCACGAACCGCAGCCGAAGGTACCGTTCTTCCGGTTTCCCGGCTTCGCCTCGAGTGCGGCATTGCTCGACAAGCTCGCGCGCCGCCACCTCGCCGTGTTCGATGCCGACCTGTGGGCGAGCGACTGGAATCCGATGCGCCCGGACACGGAGCTTCGGCTCGTCCTCGATCGGCTGGAACAGGCGCGCGGCGGAATCCTGCTGCTGCACGATACCAAGCGCCAAACCGCTGCCATGCTTCCGGGGTTGTTGCGGGCGTTGAAAGGCCGCGCGTTCCGGGTCGTTCACGTCGTGCCGGCACCGGAGCGGCAGCCGTAGGGTGGGCAAAAGCGCATAAGCGCGTGCCCGCCAATGGCCGCAGAAAACCGGAACCAATGGTGGGCTTCGCTGTGCTCAGCCCACCCTACGCACTGAGCGGAGCGACCCCCGCGCAGCCTGCAGGTGTTGCGGAAAATCCTCAAAACGGTGGAAAAAGCCACGTTCGGCCCATTTTGTTGCCACGGAATGGTCACGGACGCCGTAAACCATCTTTGCAAGGTGCGGGAAAATAGGGATGGCTCGGCGCCTTAACGAGGCGTTTAATCGCGGCTGTTTAGGTTGCCGCGTCGCTGGCATCGGACGCTCGTCAGCGCTCGCTTTCCCACAATCGCCCGCCGCAACCCGACTCGTCCGTTGGATTTCGGAATGCGCAGTCTCGCCGCAGGTTTATTGATTGCCACGCTGACGGGCGGTTCGACACTTGCCGGCGAATGCCCGGGCGGGAGGCACGATGCGCTCGGCACCGAGCGCGAGCTCGTCGTGGCTCCGAAGGAGCACACCCGCATCGGAACGATGCAGTATCCGGAGACGCTGCCGCTCGACGAGAAGGAAGTCGTCCTCACGTTCGACGACGGCCCGCTGCCACCTTATACCGACCGCGTGCTCGAGGCGCTCGCGGCCGAATGCGTGAAGGCGACGTTCTTCATGGTCGGACGCCAAGCGAACGCCTATCCGGCGAGCGTGCGGCGCATTTACAACGAGGGCCACACGGTGGCCTCGCACAGCCAAAATCATCCGCTCATCTTCACCAAGCTCTCGCTGCCGCGCGCCCAGCAGGAAATCGACCAAGGCATCCACACGATCACGGCTGCGCTCGGCGACGAGCGCGCGCTCAGCCCGTTTTTCCGGTTTCCCGGGCTCGGCCGCTCGCGCGCGGTCGAGGCATATCTGGCCTCCCACGGCATCATGGCCTGGAGCGCGGATTTCGTCGCCGACGATTGGACCCATATCAGTTCGCAGCAGGTTCTGCATCGCGCGCTGGCGCGGCTCGAGGAGCGTGGCAGGGGCGTTCTGCTGCTGCACGACATCCAGCCGGCGACCGCGCTGATGCTGCCGCAGCTGCTGCGCGAGCTGAAAGCGCGCGGCTACAAGGTCGTGCACGTCGTGCCCGCCGGACCCGATCGGCCGCGGACCGTCACCGAGCCGGAGAGCTGGGTGATGCACAAGCCGGCCAAGCCGGCTTGGCCGATGGTGCTGCAGGCGAATATGTCGAAACCGGCGCCCAGCGTGCAGACTTTCGGCTGGCCGCATCCGTTCCGTTCGAGCCTCGTCGCGCCCGTGACCATTCCGTTCGACCTGGCGACGTTGTTCGACTCGCAGCTGCTGGCGCGGGTGGCGGCGGCGGAGCCGGACGCAGAGCTCATACCGCCGAAGCCGGCGGATTGGCTCCAAGGCGCGCGAGCGGTTTCGCCTTACGGCTTGCCGCCCGGGCTTGGCGAGCTGACCGCCGAGCTCAGCCCCGAGGCTCTCGCCGGCGAACTCGTCGCTCCCCGCGAAACCTTCTCGGCAATGAGCGCGAAGTCGGCGTGGTCGACCCACCTCAAGCCGCGGCCGGCGGCCACCAAGGTTCGCGCGACGCCGGGTATCCGCCCGGTCGGTCCCGCGCGGCCGAAATTCGTCGCGCACACGCCGGACTTCGCGCTGCGGCCCGTGCCGAGCTTCTGATTCCCGATTTGTCGGAATGGTCGCAAGCGCTGCGCGGCGGTTCCTGGCGCGGCGCGCGCTTCAGCTCACGGATATTCGCGGCGCGATCGCCGCTCGACCAGGAACAGGCCGAAGATGAGCACCGCCAATAAAATCGCGAGGCCATGGCTGCCGGGGAAAATCACCCAAAACAGCAATGCGGCCAGCAGCACGGCCGGCGCCAAATACCACAGCAGCATGGCGCCTGCGATCCCTGCCATCAGCAACAGGAACGGCAGCACGAGCAGCAGGAAGCAGGCCAGCAGCATCCCGAACATCAGCTCGATGAGGATCATGTCGCGCTCCGTGATGCCGGCGGGAACGGGCGCCGGCGGGTCGCCATCAACATAGGAAGCCGGCGACCGTTCGGCTAGCTCTCGCTATGGGCGCGGCGCGGACGCCCGGAATCGCTTTTTCCCAACTGTCGTGCGGCTTTGGACGCGTCCGTTCACCGAGTCCATAGAGGCGTGGAACCGACCGCGGGGCCAAAGCATTTCTCCGCGGGCCTCCCTAAGGTTCCGGCTGAAATTTGCGCATTGGCGGCATCCCTCCTTCGAGGGCGCGGGGCAAAGGGAGGGATTGGTATGCTTTTCGAGTAGAGCCATTCTAAATGTGGACGACATCCGAGCTGGCGACCGCCGAATTCGAGCGCATCGTCGAGGTGCACAACAAGGCGGGACTGCAGGACGAAGCGCGGCTTCAGTTCGAGACCGAAATCGACATCGATAAGCGGGTCGAGGTCACGCTGCGCGAACGCGCGCGCCGCTTTCGCGATCTGCTCCAGGCGCTCCCGGCGGCGGTGTACACTACCGACGCCCAGGGGCGGATCACGTTCTACAATCAGGCTGCAGTCGAAATGTGGGGCTGCCGGCCCGAGCTCGGCGAGACTCAGTGGTGCGGCTCTTGGCGGCTGTATTGGCCCGACGGCCGGCCGATGCGGCACGACGAGTGCCCGATGGCCGTCGCGATCAAGGAGAACCGCGCGGTGCGCGGCGGCGAGGCGGTAGCCGAGCGGCCGGACGGCACCCGCCTACCGTTCATGGCCTACCCCACCCCGCTGCGCGATCCGTCCGGCGCGCTCGTCGGGGCGGTCAACATGCTGGTCGACGTCACGCACCGCAAGCAATCCGAAGAGCGCGTGATGATGCTCGCCGGCGAGGTCGTCCACCGCGCCAACAACCTGCTCGCCGTGGTCCAGGCCACGGTTCGGCTGACGCAGGCGCGGACCGTCGAGGAACTCAAAGAGACGATCCACGGCCGCATCCAAGCGCTGGGTCATGCCCATGCGCTGCTGGCGCAATCGCGCTGGTCCGGCGCCGAGCTCCAGCAGCTCGTCGAAGACGAACTCGCGCCCTATCGGAGCGGCCGCGCGCCGCGCGCGCACATCCGCGGCCCCAGGCTGGTGCTGGAGCCGAGGGCGGCGCAATCGATGGCGATGGCGCTGCACGAGCTGACCACCAACGCCGCCAAATATGGTTCGCTTTCCAGCCCGACCGGCAAAGTGGAAATCGGGTGGGACAACGGCCCGAACGGCCGCGTCGTGTTGCGGTGGGCGGAGAGCGGCGGGCCCGTCGTCAAGCCGCCGCACCGCCACGGGTTCGGCACCAGCGTCATCGTTGGGATGATCCGCGATCAACTCGATGGCGACGTGCGCTTCGAGTGGCACAAGGAAGGGCTGGTCTGCGAGGTCAATCTGCCGGCCGACAAGCTCGGGCGCATGCCCGAGATCTCGGTATAGGAATTTTCCGGGCCGTCAGCAGCGGATCAGAATTGGGCAGCGAGTTTTTCGAGGCCCATCACGTGCGCGAGCACGCGCACTTCCCGCTTCTGATCTTCGCGCAGCGTCATGATCAAGGGCACGGCGGCGGCCTTGACCCGTTCCACGTCGTCGGGATCGAGGGTCGGCACCTGCGCGCCCGTGTGCGGGCGAGAATGGCGCCAGCCGATGAAGCGCAACGCCGCCTCGACCTTCGGCCAATATTGCTCCTGGTCGCGACTCAAGCGTAGCCGCTCCTTGATGCTTGCGATTTGCGCATCGTTGAACAGAGTGAGGGGCCGGCGCTTGGCTCTTGCCGGCGCCGGACGGCTCGACAATGCGGCCGTTACGGTTCCGTTCCGTTCGGCGGAAGTGCCGGGCGCGGACGCGTCGACGTAGTCGTTTCCGGGCTCGGCAACCTGGGTCGCGGCCCAGGCCCGCGGCGCCGGTATGCCGAGGGGATCGGGATTGAAAGCAAGAATCGCCAGCACTTGCTGCTCGATGTCGCGGGCCGTGCTCGGATCCGCCTGCGCCGAAGACGCGGACGCCAGCTCCTCGGCGTCCGCGGGAAACCGCAGTGCAACGATTTCGGCCGGCGAAAGCTCCGGATCTTCAACGAGGCTCGCGCTTCCGCCCGACATCACGGCAGCGGTGCCGACCGCCGCCATCAGCGCGAGACAAGCCCATCCGGTCTTCTTCGTTTTGGAAAACGCCATACTCCCACCCGTTCCGATTGGCCGAAAACTCATCGCAAACCGGGCTTAATTTATGGCTAACCATGGGCGATTTCGGGCCGCGCCGGCCAGCTCGGCCGGAAATGCCGACCGGGATCAGCCGCCGCGAGGAGCGCGGGCGGCCGCGCCGACGCAGGGCGTGTCGGAGATCTGCCAGGACGTGTTGTTGAGCACCATCACGCAGACCGCCAACCGCGGCCCGCTCGGCGTTTGCAGGCACGCGGTCTGCCCGAGCTCGAAGTTGCGGTTGCGCGCCCGGCAGGTGCAGCCGGGACCGGCGGCGACCGCAAGATCGATCCCGCAGGTGGCCGCAAGAGCAAAAATCGTGAGCCCGGCGCGCAGTAGGGTCATGGTCTGCGGTTCCTCGAAATTCGGGTCTCCTGACGGCCCGAGATTTGCGCATTCAGCAGCAACCGGCAACTCGGCGCCGGCCGGGGGCCGAGAGCAACCGCGATCTGGTTACGCATTTCTTCTCGATCGTCGGCAACGCAGCGCCTTGTAGCATGCCCGCAATGCGCTTCGGCCTGTTCCTCTGCGGTCGCGTCGCCTTGCAGTCCAGCTTACCTCCGCTCACAGCCATGGAGCCGACTGATGACCATCCGACACGCCGCCTGCAGCTGCGGGCAGCTTCACCTCACCATCCAGGGCGAACCATCGCGCATCTCCATGTGCCATTGCCTGGAGTGCCAGCGCCGCACCGGCGCGGTGATCAGCAACCAAGCGCGCTTTCGCCGCGAGCAGATCAACTTTGCCGGTAAGGCTGCGACGTGGATGCGGACAGCTGAAAGCGGCAACGCACTGACCTTTCATTTCTGTCCGGCGTGCGGCTCCACCGTATTCTGGGAGAACGATGGTTTTCCCGGATCTGTCGCGGTTGCCATCGGCAATCTCGCGGACCCGAATTTCCCCGCGCCAACCATCGCGGTGTGGGAGGAGTCCCGCCACCCCTGGGTCTCCTTGCCACCCGACACGCCGCCCAAGCGCATGGCGAAGCAGGAGTGATATGACGAGCGGCTGCTGAAGACCGCTCCGGATCGGCCGGCAACCCGACCTGCGGGCCTCGTGCAGCTGCGCGAAACCGGAAACGCAGCGCCCTTGGTGCGGTCAGAGGAGCCCGACCTTACTGCCATTTGGGACTGAAATTACAGGAGTCTTTTAGACGATCTCCCGCTTTTGTGTAGGACGTTGTGTAGCAAACGACGCAGTGGAAAAACTCACTCTCTGGTCCGCGCGGCCAAAACCGAACGGGACCATAAGCCCTGCCACTTACTTGCTGCCCCCGCCGATGCCACCGCCCTCGCTGGTGATCCTTTGCGCTGCCGAACAGACCAACGTCATTCGGCCTTGCCCGCACGCTTAAGGATTGCGACCGCGACACCCCTGCCGGATGCTGGTGTAGGATTTTTATACGTGAGTTCGTCGCCGTTGATCGTGATGAAACGCTTCTGATGTGAATTGTCCCAAGTAGGATAGCTACCACCGATTACATCCAGGGATACTGAACGCTCACTTTCATTGACCTTGTAGGTGCCGAACATTGTGATTATCCCCTCCAAGGCCGCCTTGGCTTCCGCACGACTAGGAAAATCGCGGTAGCCAAACTTTGGCCGCCCTGGACGTAAGAGATTGATGGAGAAGTGGCCTGTTTCATCGAAGATGAAGATTCCTTTTGGATCGGAACCATACACCTCCGTTTTCTTGCCAGTCCTTTCATTTTCATTAGTAAAGGAAACGACAGTCCAGGTGCCGACGAGTTGCTGTTTTAGCGTATTTTGCTGCGCAGCCGCTTCGCTAGAAAGTGCTGGAAGCGCGAAACATAGCAATGAGATGACGGTAAGGTGGAATTTCATTGCTCCCTCCTTTTCTGGATCGCAGACACAACGACTACGCAACGGGGCATCTTACTTAGCCTGCGACATCCTAGCTTACTCTCCCGACATCCTAGCTTACTCTCCGCTGAGCGCCCGCCAGGCAGTCGCCTCGCCAACCCCGAACTCGCGAGCGAGCGCAGCAGCCGTTTCACCCGAAGCGTAGCGCTTGGCGATCATACGCCGTTGCTTGGCGTTGAGCTTGGTCGGCCTGCCGAACGTCACGCCGCGCTCCTTGGCCCGCTGAATGCCCGCCTGCGTTCTGGCCATGATAAGCGACCGCTCGAACTCGGCTAGGCCACCGAGCACGGTCAACATCAGCTTGCCATCCGGGGTCGTACTGTCTGCCCAAACATCAGCAAGCGGCGGCAAGCCGCAAATCGGCGCCGCTTGGTGCGGTCGAGAGGAGCCCGCCCGCCCAGCCGGTAACCGTTGATAATTCAGCAGTTTTCAAGAGCGGGGTTCGCTGTTGTGTAGCTGATTGTGTAGCGCGCTTCGGCTGTGGACAAGGCTGCTGGAAAAATTGGCTCTCTTCGAGGCCACCCATTTCAAATCCCAAACATATCCGCTTCTGCTTCGGCTGCGGAAGAGCGACGAGCGTGGTTTTTTCGGCACATTTGACGCAGGTGAAAGTTCTCATTGTTCGCCCGAAGACGCTGGACTTTCTGGGGATAAAGGCCGATCCTCCGCTCCGAACATCAACAAAGGGACGGGCCTAAAGTCCCTGAGAACTCAACTCCCGACCGGCACCCCGATGAGTGGGCGACCGCTGCTCTCACAGCGAAGCGCGTCGGGAAAGTCTTTTCATCAATGCTTGAGGGTAGGCCCCGCTCGGGGGGCGGTGGCACGTCCGCCATCGGCTCGAACCGACTCTTGTCTTGCTTATCTGCGGATGATCTCCGGCTCCTGCAACGGCACCTGATGCCCGTCACTCTCCCGCTGCGAAAGGACCTGGAGAAACCCAATCGCCGGATTGAAGATGTCTATTTCCCCGACGCCGGCATCGCGTCTGTGATTGCCATCCAAACCGCGGGTACGCGAGTTGAGGTAGGTCTCATTGGTTGCGAGGGAATGACCGGAACTTCTGTCGTGCTCGGCGCCGATTCTTCCCCGCACGCCACCTACATTCAGGTGGCGGGGCAGGGACAGCAGATCAGGACAGAGAACCT
>JBKPDF010000030.1:0-7394 GCA_046727735.1 Pseudomonadota bacterium
TCAGAATCCAGGTTACCTCGTTCAGCTTTTGCGCCTCGCGGGACACTCGTTCTGAAGGCTGCCAGGACAGCTTTGATCAAGCGGAGGCAATTCTCATCTATACCATCGAAGGCCATCCGGAGTATGATACAAACAAGCAACCTGGGATCCCGAGGGAGCCCGTCACAGCATTAAAGCGAGACGGATGGGAGCAGCTTCATAAGCCCTGTATGGGCTTCAAGCGCGCTGCCGAATTTGAGAAACTTACATTGGCGGTGCCGGTCGATTGCCGCTGTGCGTGTGGCGGAAAAGTACAAGTGAAGCATCTAAAGTGGGAGGTCAATTACGACCGTAGTGGTACCGGGGGGCCAACAATGACGCTACATAGTTCAGTAAACATCACCGCACGGAGCACCGGACTCCCCGACCCGCGTCGCCGGTGGATATCGACGAGGCGCAAACAGCCAACCATACCCCCCCCCCCCGATGTTTCGCTCGAAATTCCTCTTGACGCGCTCACAAGATCGATGATACGTGTTCACTAAACAATAATACTGAACATCGCGCTCGGAGGCGACACGCAAGGGGCCGCGGCGGCCGCGCCGGTCAGCCAAATCCCGTCTTGAACCCGATCGCCTCAACCCGTTGGGGTTCGATGCTTGCATCGTCTCCGGCCGAGGGCGCACCGGAGCGAAGGCCAAGTCGTTGAGGAGAGGGAAATCATGCGCAAATCCGAGACTGGAAGATGGTCGAAATGGGTCGGCGGCGTCTCCACGCTTGTCGCTGCGGTGGCACTGAGCGCGCTTGCCGGCCAACCGGCTGCGGCCCAGGCCAAGCAGCTCACCTTGTGCTGGGCGGCCTGGGACCCGGCCAACGCACTCGTCGAGCTCGGCAAGGACTTCACCAAGGAGACCGGTATCGAGATGAAATACGAGTTCGTCCCGTGGACGAGCTACGCCGATCGCTTCCTCAACGAGCTCAACTCTCGCGGCAAGCTGTGTGATCTGATCATCGGCGATAGCCAGTGGATCGGCGGTGCGGCGGAGAACGGCCATTACGTGAAGCTCAACGACTTCTTCGCCAAAGAAAAAATTTCGATGGACGATTTCATGCCGGCGACCGTGCTGGGTTATTCGGAGTGGCCGAAGAACAGTCCGAACTACTGGGCCTTGCCGGCCATGGCCGACGCCGTCGGATGGACCTACCGCAAGGACTGGTTCTCGCGACCGGAGATCCAGGTTGAGTTCAAGAAGAAGTACGGCCGCGATCTCGTTGCGCCCAAAACCTACACCGAGCTCAAGCAGATCGCTGAATTCTTCCAAGGACGCGAGATCGACGGCAAGAAGGTGTATGGAGCATACATCTTCACCGAGCGCGGCTCCGAAGGCATCACGATGGGCGTCACCAACGTGCTCTACGATTTCGGCTTCAAATACGAAAACCCCAAGAAGCCGTACGAGATGCAGGGCTTCGTCAACTCTCCAGAGGCGGTTGCCGGCCTCGAATTCTACAAGGCGCTGTACAAGTGCTGCACGCCGCCCGGGCTGACGAATGCCTACATGCAGGAAGGTCTGGACGCCTTCAAGTCCGGTCAGGTCGCGATGCAAATGAACTGGTTCGCGTTTTTCCCGGGACTGTACAAGGATCCGAACGTGGGCGGCGACAGGATCGGCTTCTTCCCGAATCCTGCCGAGAAGTATCACGCAACCCAGCTCGGCGGGCAGGGCATCTCGGTCGTGTCCTATTCCGACCACAAAGACGACGCGCTGAGATACATCAAGTGGTTCGCCCAGCCTGCCGTGCAAAAGAAATGGTGGCAGATCGGCGGATACTCGGCGCACAAGGCGGTGGTCAACGCTCCGGAGTTCCCGCAGAGCGCGCCGTTTGCCAAGGACTTCCTGCAGTCGATGGGCATCGTCGTCGACTTCTGGGCCGAGCCGACCTATGCCGAGCTGCTGCTTGCGATGCAGAAACGCGTCCACGACTACGTGGTTGCCGACAAAGGCACCGCCAAGGAAGCGCTCGATCAATTGGTCAAGGACTGGAGCAAGATCTTCAAGGAAGAGGGCAAGATCTAGCCAGCTTGCCGGCTGTCGCTCCGGTGTGACCGCGCCGGGGCGACGGCGGGGCCGCGAACCCTGGATCTTGGGAGATCGCCATGACCGCAGGCAATTACTCGATGGCCGACCCTTTGGTCACCAGCGTTCCCCAGCGCCTCGCTAAACGGGTTCAAGGCCTCTCGGATCGCTCGATTGCCTGGTTGTTCATCTCGCCGTGCATCGCCTTGCTTTTGGCAATCAACATCTTCCCACTGATTTGGACCGTCCGGCTTTCGTTTACGAACTACAAATCGAACATGCCGAGCCACGCGATCCGCTCGGTCAACCTTGCCAACTACGCCAACATTCTATCGGACGAGGACATCTGGCACGCAATGCAGGTCACGGCGCGTTTCGTCGCCTGGTCGATCGTGCTCCAGGTTATCATCGGGTTCGGTCTCGCCTTGCTGATCAACCGTCAGTTCCGTAGCCACAGCTTCTGGACCACCATCATCCTGTTGCCGATGATGCTGTCGCCGGCCGTGGTCGGCAATTTTTGGACTTTCCTATTCCAGCCGCAGATCGGACTCTTCAACTACTTCGTAAGCTTCTTCACCGGCATCGATGCGAGCTCGTTCCAGATGATCGGCGACGTCCAACTGTCCCCGTGGGCGATCGTCCTGGTCGACACCTGGATGTGGTCGCCCTACGTGATGCTGATCTGCCTAGCGGGCCTTCGGTCGATACCGGATTACATTTACGAGGCGGCGGAAGTTGATCGCGCGTCGCCGTGGCGGCAGTTCTGGTCGATCACCCTGCCTATGGTGTTACCCTTCCTGATGTTGGCGGTGCTGTTCCGCGCCATCGAGAACTTTAAGATGTTCGACATGGTCAATCTGCTGACCTCGGGTGGCCCCGGTTCGACCACCGAGCTTGCGTCCATCACGCTGAAGCGCGAAGCCTTCGAAAAATGGCGCACGGGTTATTCATCGGCTTTCGCCATCATCCTGTTCGTGACCGTATTCGGCGCGGCAAACATCTACGTAAAGGCCCTCAACCGGGTGAAGCAGCGATGACGACCGCCAAAGCCACCGCCCATTCCGTGGTCGAAGCGTCGCTGGGCGCGAAGACTTTCGCAGCCGCGATCGTCATTCTCTATGCGGTGGTGACGATCGCGCCATTGCTTTGGATCGTGGTCACGGCTTTCAAGTCGCCGAGCGACGCGATCGCCTATCCGCCGAAGGTGATTTTTCAGCCGACGCTCGAAGGGTACGTCAATCTGTTCACGATCCGCAGCCGGCAGACTCCGGAGTTCCTCGCGAGCCTTCCGCCGGCGGAGACCTGGTACGAGAAGCTGGTGCGGTCGCACGAGATGGTGATCGCCGGCCAATCCAAGGTGGTGCCGCGCTTCATGAACTCGCTGATCATCGGCTTCGGATCGACGTTTCTCGCGGTGCTGCTCGGAACGCTCGCGGCTTACGCGTTCTCCCGGTTCCGGATTCCGTTGGCCGACGATCTGCTGTTCTTCATCCTGTCGACGCGGATGATGCCGCCGGTGGCGGTCGCCATTCCGATCTACCTCATGTTTCGCGAGCTCGGTCTCAACGATACCCACATCGGCATGATCCTGCTGTATACGGCGGTCAACGTCTCGCTCGCCGTGTGGCTGCTCAAGGGGTTCATTGACGAGATTCCGCGCGAATACGAGGAGGCGGCCCTGGTCGACGGGTACACCCGTCTGCAGGCGCTGCGCAAGGTCGTGCTGCCCCAGGCCGTGACGGGAATCGCGGCGACCGCGATCTTTTGCCTGATTTTTTCCTGGAACGAATATGCGTTCGCGGTGCTGCTTACCAGCGGGGTCGCGCAGACCATGCCGCCGTTCATTCCGTTCATCATCGGCGAGGGCGGCCAGGATTGGCCGGCCGTCGCCGCGGCGACAACGCTGTTCGTGATTCCGATCGTGCTGTTCACGGTGCTGCTGCGGCGGCATCTGTTGCGGGGGATCACCTTCGGAGCGGTGCGCAGATGAAGGGGCACGCAATCGGCATGCGACGTCGGGTGCGCTGGTTCCGGCGCGGCCCGTGGGAGGGCGCGGCAATCACTATCATCGCCGCGGGCATCCTGATGCTGACCCAGCCGTGGTCGATCGATCTGTTCGGCTATTCCTTCGTGACCATTCTCGGCGGCACGCTAGGATTCGTCGTCGTGAGCCACTTTCCGGAATAGGGGGCGCACGTGGCACAGATCAGGTTGGAAAATCTGCGCAAATCGTTCGATCGGTTCACCGCCGTGCACGATTCGAACTTCACGATCAAGGACGGGAGTTTCTTTGCAATGCTCGGACCCTCGGGTTGCGGCAAGACGACGACACTGCGCATGATCGCCGGCCTCGAGCTTCCGACCGACGGGCGGATCCTGCTCGATAGCGACGACGTTACTTTCCGGCGCGCTGCACAGCGCGATATTGCATTCGTGTTTCAGCTGTTCGCGCTCTATCCTCATATGAACGTTGAGCAGAACATCGGATTTCCGCTCAAGTGCCAGGGCATGCCCCGGCGCGAGATTCGTCGGCGGGTCAGGGAGACCGCCGGGCTGCTGCGCATTGAGCACCTGTTGCCGTGCAAGATCTCGAAGCTGTCGGGCGGCGATCGACAGCGCGTGGCGTTGGGGCGCGCCATGGTGAGACGCCCGAAGGCTTTTCTGATGGACGAGCCGCTGGGGGCGCTCGATGCGGAGTTCCGTCGCCTGATGTGCGAGGAGCTGCGCGATCTGCACGATCGCGTCTCGGCGACGACGGTCTATGTCACGCACGATCAGCTCGAGGCGATGTCGATGGCGGACCGCATCGCCGTCATGAATGCCGGCAGGGTCGAGCAGATCGGAACACCCCAGGAGATCTACGACCGGCCGGCAAGCATGTTCGTCGCGGACTTCATCGGCTCTCCGCCTATGAACTTCCTGCGCTTTGAAGCCGCGCTTCGGCCGGGAGACCGCGCGATCGAAATCGGCAACGTGAGCATCGCCGTTCCGGAGGTCCGCGACCAGCGTGCCGCGGGACCGCTGGCGCTGGGTGTGAGGCCCGAGCACGTGGTCTTTGCCGACGCCGCCGCGATTCGCGGCCGCGTGTTCGGTGCCGAGTATCTCGGGACCACCCAGATCATCACCCTCGACACCGAGCAGGGGCGCGTCAAGGCCCGGCTGCCGTCGGGCGTGCCGGTGCGGGCCGGCGAAATCGTCGGCCTGGCGTTCCGATCGGATCGCCTGACGCTATTCGATGCCCGGACCGGGCTGGCGATCCGGACCGCCGATCACGGGAGCAACGGCCGTGGCTAACGTCGTTCTCCGGCACCTCAGCAAGCGCTTCGGTGAGATCGAGGCCGTTCGCGACCTGTCACTCACGATCGGCGACGGCGAGTTCGTGGTCTTGCTGGGACCGAGCGGCGCCGGCAAGACGACTACGCTGCGGCTGATCAGCGGTCTCGAGTATCCGGACTTGGGTACGATCTCCATCGGCGGGCGCGACGTGACGCGCGATCCGCCCGGAACCCGCGACATAGCTTTTGTGTTTCAGCAATATTCTCTTTATCCGCACCTGACGGTCTATGATAACCTTGCCTTCCCGCTGCGCTCGCCGGCGCGCCGCGTTCCGGAATTGGCAATTCGAGAGCGCGTCGAGCGTACGGCGGAACTGCTGCACATCGGCGATAAACTGAACAATCGGGCGACGCGGCTCTCCGGCGGTGAGATGCAACGGGTCGCGATCGGGCGGGCTCTGGTTCGCGACCCCGCCATCTATCTGATGGACGAGCCGCTGTCTTCACTGGATGCCAAGCTGCGCGCCGAGCTGCGCCTCGAGCTGAAACGAATTCAGGCCGAGCTCGGCGCGACGATCCTTTACGTGACCCATGATCAGGTCGAGGCCATGACGATGGCCTCGCGAATCGGCGTCATCAAGGACGGGGAGTTGCTGCAACTCGGGACCCCACGGGAAATATACGAGAATCCCGCCGATCGTTACGTCGCGAGCAGGCTCGGGACCCCCCAGATCAATTTTTTCCCTGCAGCGCTTATTCCCGAGGTGGCGATGCCGGCCGGGACCCAGACGATCGGAATCCGCACCGAGCACCTGCAGATCGCGAAGGCGAACGGCGGACGGATCATCGGCCGAGTGCACCGGATAGAGCATCTCGGCGACCAGAATCATGTGCATCTCGAGTACCGCGACCAAACGCTGGTGACTCTCGCGGACCCGCACCAGCCGCTCGAAGCCGGGCAGAAGGTCGAATTGAGCCTGGTCCGGCCGCTCTATTTCGATGCGTCGGGACGACGCATCGCGGCTGCGGTTCATTGAGGAGCGTCGCATGTCACTGAAGCCCGAGACGCTGAAATCCCTGGTGAGGGCTGCTGCGGAGCAGGTGATTGCCAGCGCCCCGGAATTGACCGCGCTTGATCAGGCCATCGGCGACGGCGATCACGGTACCAACATGAAGCGCGGATTCGAAGCGGTGCTGGGCAAGCTGGAGGCGATTGGTAGCCAGCCGCCCGGCGAGGCGCTCAAGACCATCGGCAAGACGCTGGTCATGACGGTCGGCGGCGCTTCCGGACCGCTTTACGGCAGCTTCTTCCTGGCGGCCGGGGAAGCGCTCTCGCGCAAACGGCTGCCCGACGATCTCGCCGAAGTGTTCGGTTGCGGGGTCGACGCGGTGAGCGCGCGGGGGCGCTCCGGGCCGGGAGAGAAAACGATGCTCGACGTGCTGTTCCCGGTCCTCGAGACGTTGCAGGCCGCAGCCGGCCGGCCGGACCTGATCGAGCGCGTTCGCGCCGCCGCCAGCGAGGCGGTCGAGAGGACGGCTCCGATGCAGGCGACAAAGGGACGCGCATCGTTCCTGGGGCCACGCAGCGTCGGGCATCTCGATCCCGGCGCGCGATCCAGCTGCGTGTTGGTGCATGCCGTCTGCAACACCCTGGAGACGCGTCAATGAAGGACACGGTCGGGATCGTCATCGTCTCGCATTCGCGGGACATCGCCAAGGGCACCGCCGACATGGTGCGCCAGATGGTTGGAAGCGAGGTCAAGGTGGCATTCTGCGGCGGCAATCCCGAGGGCGGCCTCGGCACAGACGTATCTTTGATCATCGACTGCATCAACAACGCTTGGTCGCCCAAAGGAGTGGCGATCCTGGTCGATCTGGGTGGTGCCGAAACGAACAGCGAGATGGCCGTCGAGATGTTGCAGCCGGAAAAGCGAAGCTTGGTGGTCGTGTGCAATGCGCCGATCGTGGAGGGAGCCGTCATGGCCGCAACCGAGGCCGCGGGCGGCAGCTCGCTCGAGCAGGTGAGGGCAGTCGCCGAAGAACTTTCTGCCAGCTAAATCGC